>NZ_JBFBBN010000083.1:0-24241 GCF_040682715.1 Amycolatopsis sp. NPDC051128
GCCCCCGGTCTACACCGCCCCCCACGGTGGGGGTGGGGGGCCCCCCCCCCCCCCCACCGCCACATTGGGTGCGTTGGACGCAACCAACGCCACATTGGGGCGTTTGGGTCAGGACCAGACCGCGGTGGCCAGCAGCAGGCCGAGCGCGCCGGAAGCCAGCCCCGCGACCACGGTGACGAGAACGTTGAGCACCGCGTACAGCCGGGTCTTCTCCAGGAACAGCCGCACCGTCTCGTAGCCGAACGTCGAGAACGTCGTGAGCCCGCCGCAGAAGCCGATCGCCACCAGGGAACGGACCGACGACGGCTCCGCGCCGTGCAGGAGCCAGCCACTCAGGAAGCCCAGGACGAACGAGCCCATCACGTTCACCGTCAGCGTGCCCCATGGGAACGGCGAGTCCCGCCACCGCTGCACCCGGCGGTCGGTCAGGTAGCGCAGCACCGAGCCCGCCGCGCCGCCGAGGGCGACGAGGACCACCGTCACTCCGTCCGCCCCCCGTAGCGGATGACTTCGACCTGGTCCAGCGTCACCAGGCCCTCGCCGATCAGCTCGTCCAGCCGCGGCAGGAACGCCCGCAGCTTCTCCTCCGCGTCGATGATCACGACCACCACCGGCAGGTCCTCCGACAGCGACAGGATCCGCGTGGTGTGGATCAGCGAAGACGCGCCGTAGCCCTCCACACCGCGAAGCACCGAAGCGCCGGCCAGCCCGGCGTCCCGCGCCCGGCGGACGATCTCGTGGTAGAGCGGCTTGTGGTGCCAGTGGTCGTCTTCGCCGAGGTAGATCGTCAGCCGCGTCGCGAGGCCTTCCATCAGCGTTCCCTTCGCACAGCGCGCGTGGCCGTCAGGCCGGCGGCGACCGCGGCCAGGCACAACACCACCGACGCCACCAGGTACAGCAGCGAACCCAGTATCCGCCCGGTCGTCGCCGCGTCGAGGGTGTCGGCCACGAACGTGGAGAACGTCGTGAAGCCGCCGAGGACGCCGACGCCGAGGAACGGCCGGAGCAGGGGGTGCGGGCGCGCCGTGGTCGTCAGCACCGCCATCAGGACGCCGATGAGGAGGCAGCCGAGGGCGTTGGTGAGCAGCGTCGCGACGGCGAACTCGCCGCGCGGGTGCGGGATCGCGACCGACAGGCCGTACCGGGCGAGGCTGCCCAGCGCGCCACCGGCGCCGATCGCGAGCAGCACGTCCCACCGGGTCGCCGGGCTCGCGGGCACGCTGATCACCTCCGCCTTCTCGATGGCCGAACCTACTCCCGATGGCCGACGCGTTCCCCCCACCCGGTCGAGCATGCTGGACGGGGCCGGATGACAGACAGCCGTCGGTCGCCGTACTGTAGCCGAGCGTAGGCAAGGCAACCCTAAGGAAGGCGGGGGTTCATGCGGGGAGACGGGCTGGCCGGGGGCGAGGGCGGCGCGGACCGGCTCGCCGAGCTGATCCCGGTGGCACTGCGCGGAATGGCGGCGGGCGTCGCCGAACGCGGCGGCCCCGTGCCGGCCGGCGGGCCGGCGGCGGTGGCCGCGGCCCTGGTCGCGGAGGGTGGCGAGCTGGGCTCGGCGGCCGGGCACCGCGGCTTCGACCCCGCCCCGGCGGCGAGCGGCGCGCTGCCTCGCCACGGTGTCGGCGCCGAAGCCGCCTTGGAAGAGCTGAGCCGGCTCCTCGCCGCGGGCTCGGCCGACCCCGCCGACCCGGCGTGCGCCGCCCATCTGCACTGCCCGCCGCTCGCGGTTTCCGTGGCCGCCGACGTCGTCGCGAGCGCGCTCAACCCCTCCATGGACTCCTGGGACCAAGCCCCGGTCGCCAGTGAGCTGGAGCGCGAGTTCACCGCCGGAATCGCCCGGTTGTGCTACCCCCAGGCCGACGCCCCGGACGCCGTCGTGACCACCGGCGGCACCGAGTCCAACCTGCTCGGCCTGCTCCTGGCCCGCGAAACCGGCATCGTCCAGGCGGTCTGCGGGGCCAACGCCCACCACAGCGTCGCGCGCGCGGCCTGGCTGCTCGGCCTCCCCGCGCCGATCGTCGTGCCGTGTGAAGGCGACCGCCTGCTCCCCGGCGCCCTCGCCGAAGTCGTCACCCCGCACACCGTCGTCGTCGCGACCGCCGGCACCACCAACACCGGCACCCTCGACCCGCTGCCGGAGATCGCCGCGCTCTGCCGCCGCGCGGGGGCCCGGCTGCACGTCGACGCCGCCTACGGCGGGATGGCGCTGTGCAGCGACGCGCTGCGGCCGAAGCTGGCCGGGCTCGACCTGGCCGACTCCGTCGCGCTCGACCTGCACAAGTTCGGCTGGCAGCCGGTCGCGGCCGGGCTCTTCGCCGCCCGCGAAGCCGCCGATCTGGGCGCGCTGACCGTCCGCGCCGAGTATCTCAACGCCGACGACGACACCGAAGCCGGCCTGCCGGACCTGCTCGGCCGCTCGGTCCGGACGTCCCGGCGGCCGGACGCGTTCCGGATGGCCGTCACCGTGCGCGCGCTGGGCACCGACGGCCTCGGCGCGCTCGTCGAACGCTGCTGCGCCACCGCGGCGGAGGTCGCGACGCGCGTCGAAGAACACCCGGGGCTCCGGCTCTGGGGCCCGCCGGAACTGTCCACTGTGGTGCTGCGGCCGGTGGTCGCCGACGAGACCGGCGACGACGAGCTGGTCGCCCGCGTGCGCCGGGCGCTGCTGGAAGCCGGCACCGCGGTGATCGGCCGCGCCGCCCTCCCGACCGGGCCCGGCGGCGCGCCGCAGCTGTGGCTCAAGCTGACGCTGCTGCACCCGGGCACGACCGGCGACGACTACCGCCCGCTGCTCGACCGGATCGCCGCCACGGCGGGCGCCGAACTCGTGGCCGGCCGGGAAAGCCCGGTCGCTTCGTGAACCGCCACCACCTGGCGGGCATCGGGATCGGGCCGTTCAACCTCTCGCTCGCGGCGCTCGCCGCTCCGGTCGAGGGCCTGGACGCGGTGTTCTTCGACGCCCGCCCGGAGTTCCGCTGGCACCCCGGCCTGCTGGTCGACGGCGCGACGCTGCAGGTGCCGTTCCTGGCCGACCTGGTGACGCTGGTCGACCCGACCAGCCCGTTCTCGTTCCTCAACTACCTGCGCGACCGCGGCCGGCTGCTGCCGTTCTACTTCGCCGAGCGGTTCCACCTGCCGCGCGTCGAGTACGACGACTACGGCCGGTGGGCCGCGGCCCGGCTCCCGTCGTGCCGGTTCGGGCACGAGGTCACCGGGGTGCGCTGGAACGCGGCCGAGTCGGCGTTCGAGCTGACCGTAGCCGGCACCGCCGGCACCGCAGGCACCGAGCCGGTGCTCGCGGACGCCGTCGTGCTCGGCGTGGGATCGGTGCCGTCGGTGCCGGAGCCGCTGCGCGAGCTGGCGGCCGACCCGGCCGTCCCGGTGCTGCACTCGGCCGACTACCTGACGCACCGGGAAACGCTGCTGGCCGCCGAAAGCGTCACCGTGATCGGGTCCGGGCAGTCGGGGGCCGAGGTGGTCCTCGACCTGCTGCGGTCGCGATCCACTGTGGACGGAGTGCGCTGGTTCGCGCGGACGCCGGCGTTCGCGCCGATGGAGTACTCGAAGCTCGGGCTGGAGCAGTTCACGCCGGACTACACGGCGTACTTCCACGCCCTGCCGGAAGCCGTCCGCGACCGGCTCCTGCCCGCGCAGTGGCAGCTGTACAAGGGGATCGACACCGAGACGATCGGCGCGATCCACGACGAGCTCTACCGCCGCAGCATCACCGGCGGCCGGCCGGGCGCCGTGCTGACCCCCGGCGTCGAGGTCGTTTCGGCGTCCACTGTGGACGGGGAAGTCGAGCTGGGCGTCCGGCACGCGCAGCAGGGGCGCAGCGGCACCCTGCGCACCGCAGCCGTCGTCGCGGCCACCGGCTACGCGGAGACGCCGACCGGGTCGCTGCTGGCCGGGCTCGGCGACGCCGTCCACCGCGACCAGCGAGGCCGGCTGGTCGTCGGCCCCGGCTACCGCGTCGCCCTCGACCTGCCGGGGCCGCTGTTCGTGCAGAACGCGGAACGGCACACCCACGGGCCCGGCGCCCCCGACCTCGGCCTCGGCGCCTGGCGGGCGGCCGTGATCCTCAACGCGGTGTGCGGCAAGACCGTCCACGAGCTGCCCGACCGCACCGCCTTCACCACGTTCGGCCTGGAGGAGAAGTGAGCGTCGACGAGGCGGCCGCCTGGCGCGCGGCCGGTGCCCTGATCGTGCACAAGATGCTCGGGGAGCTGTCCTACGAGCACATGCTGGAGCCGGTCGCCGACGGCGACGGCTACCGGCTGGAGCTGCCGGACGGCGTGGTCTACACGTTCCGCGCCCGGCGCGGCGCCTTCGAAGCGTGGACGGTCGAGCCCGGCAGCGCGCACCGGTCCGGCGAGCCGGTCACCGACCCGCGCACGCTCGTCGTCGACGCGCGGGAAGTCCTGGGACTGAGCGGGCTGCGCCTGGCCGACGTCCTGGCCGAGCTGACCGCGACGGTCGCCAACGAGGCCGCCCGGCTGCGCCGCGCGCCGACCGCGGCGGAACTGTCCACTCTGGACTACAACGTGGCCGACGGGCACCTCACCGGGCACCCGCGCCTGGTGCTCAACAAGGGCCGGGTCGGGTTCTCGGCGAGCGACCGCGCCCGGTACGCGCCGGAGGCCGGGGCCGACGTCCGGCTGCGGTGGTTCGCCGTCCACCCGGGGCTGGCCGAGTTCCGCTGTGTCGACGAGCTGAGCCGCGACGCCCTCCTGGCCGCCGAACTCGGCGAGCTGCGGGCGGAGTTCGCCGCGCGGGCGCCCGAGGACTACGTCTGGGTGCCCGTGCACCCTTGGCAGGCCGACGAGATCCTCGGCACCCTCTACGCCGCCGAGCTCGCCACCGGCTCGGTGATCGACCTCGGCGAGAGCGCCGACGGCTACCGGCCGCACCAGACGGTCCGGACCCTGGCGAACGTGACCACGCCGGGCCGGCACGACGTCAAGACCGCCGTGTCGGTGCGCAACACCCTCGTCTACCGCGGGCTGAACTCCGCGGCCACGCTCGCCGGGCCGTCGGTGACGTCCTGGCTGCGCCGGGTCGGCGAGGGAGATCCGCTGCTGGCGGAGAAGTACCGGTTCGGGTTGCTCGGCGAGGTCGCGAGCGTGTCGGTCAAGCACCCGCTGTTCGGGCACCTGGCGGAACTGCCGTACCGGTTCCACGAGACCCTCGGTGCCTTGTGGCGGGAACCGCTCGTCGCGCGGCTGGCCGAGGGCGAGCGCGCGATCTCGTTCGCCGCCCTGCCCTACCGCGGGCCCGACGGCGTCTCCGTGCTCGCCCACCTGATCGGCGGCGGCGATCCGGAAGCGTGGCTGACGCGCCTGTTCGACCTGGTCCTGACGCCGCTGCTGCAGTGGCTGCTGCGCCACGGCGTCGGGTTCTGCCCGCACGGCCAGAACCTGGTCCTGGTGACCGACGCCGCCGGGTTCCCGCAGCGGGTGCTGATCAAGGACTTCGCCCAGGGCGTCGACCTGCTCGACGAACAGCTCGAAAGCTACGAGAGCCTCCCGCCCGAGGCGGCGGCGGACATGCTGCGCTGGCCCGCGCACCTGCTCGCGCAGTCGCTGTTCAGCTCGGTGTTCTCCGGCCAGTTCCGGTTCTGGGCCGAGGTCCTGCTCGACGAGCTGGGCCTGCCGCGGGCGGCGTTCTGGGCGCCGGTCCGGGAGATCGTCGGCCGCTACCGCGACGAGAACCCGGACGTCGCCGCGCGCTTCGACGCGTGCCGCCTGTTCGCCCCGGACGTCGAACGCGTGACGCTCAACCGGGAGCACTTCGCCGGCCAGGGCTTCGACAAGGTCGAGCGCGACGACGAGTTCGACGTCCGCTGGGGCCGGGTGCCGAACCCGTTGCACGCCCCGGATCCCGGCGGCGCGTGGTGACGGCGTTCACGCGGCCGGCCGGCCCGCGATCCCTGGCCACCCGGCGCGCGGCGGCCGGGCCGGCCGAGGCGGTGCTGCGCGGCGTGCTCGCCGAGGACGGCGCCCGGCTGCTCCTGCTCGTGCCCGACCCGCACGCCCGGTTCGCCGCGGTCGAGCTCGCCGGGTCGTTCGCCACCGACGTCCTCTCCGACGGCTACGGCGTCTGCGGCTACGTCTTCGCGTGGACGCCTTCGCGCGAAGCACTCCCGGCGTCCGGGGTGCTCGGCGGCTACCTCGAAGGCTTCGGCGACCTGCGGATGCGGCCGGACGCGGCGAGCGCGATCCCCCTGGGCGAGCGGACGTGGGCCGTGGTGTGCGACGCCGAATGGCCGTCCGGCGCGGCCGCGGAGCTGGCCCCGCGCGAGGTGCTGCGCGGGCAGCTCGCCGCGCTGGAAGGCCTGGGGCTGGTGCCGTCGGTCGGCATCGAGCACGAAGTCGTCTTCCACGACGCCCGGGGTGAGCCGCTCACCCCCCATGGCGTCGACTACGCGGTCGGCGGCACCGAACGCCTGGCGCCGCTGCTGGGCGAGCTGCGTGCCACGCTCGACGACGCCGGGCTGGGCGTCGAGTCGGCGCGCGCCGAGTGCCACCCGGGGCAGTACGAAATCGTGCTGCGCCACCGCGACGCACTGGCGGCGTGCGACGACGTCCTGCTGCAGCAGCTGATCGTGCGCCGGGTCGCCGCGCGCCACGACGTCACCGCCTCGTATCTGGCCGCGCCTTCGCCGGGGCAGGGCAATTCCGGGCACGTGCACCTCTCGCTGTCCACAGTGGACGGATCGGCGCCGGACCTGCTGGGCGGCTTCCTCGCGGGCGTCCTGCGCGACGCGCGGGCGCTGACGGCGGTGTGGGCGCCGACGTGGAACAGCTACGTCCGGCTGCGGACCGCGCCGTTCTCGCCGCGCGAGGTGCGGTGGGGGCACGACGACCGGACGGCGTCGGTGCGGGTGGCCGGGACCGGGGAGAACCAACGGCTGGAGTTCCGTTTCGCCGGCGCCGACGCCCAGCCCCACCTGGTCGTCGCGGCCCTGCTGGCGGCCGGGCGGTTCGGCCTGGAGGAGGGGCTCACGCCGCCGGACGCGGGAGTCACGGTGGGTTCGCTGGCGACGTCGCCGTGGGAGGCGCTGTCGCTGCTGGACCGCGTGGGCGGGCTGCTGGGCGAGGACGTCGCGGCGCAGCTGACGGCGCTGCTGACCGAAGAGATCGAGTCCGGCCTCGACACGGTCACCGACTGGCAGCGCCGCCGCGGCACCCTCCGCTCCTGACCCCGGCGAAAGCCGTGAATGTCGCATTGAGGGACATAGACCTGGATCCACCGGTTGATTGTGGTGTTGTTGGCCGCGTCCAGACGGGCAGGTGCCCTCGCGCAATCGGCAGCCGATACCAGGATCCGACGCGCAAAGATCTAGCGTGGTAGTACGAGGCGCTAAAGCCTGGCCAATTGACCCTAGCCCGAGCAACAGTGAGACGGTCGGGCGTAACGATGCGCCGGCCAAACCGTTCGGTTGCTACGCTGCAAACAAACGAGCCCATGGCGCCGGTAGCGGCGGTGACCGCGTAAAAGACCGAGACGTATCATACCACCTTGGTTTATAAAAAGTTGAAGCTACTGGAGTCCTTGCGGACGTCGGTGGCCTGATATGCCCACTTACCTGGTATGTGATGGTGGCCGCGAGCGGTTGCTCTATTGTTCTGGTGCTTCTGTCCTAGCCGCCCTGCACACCGGGCCAGTAGGCCTTGATGCAGTCGGCCGGTTTCCCGGAGTTGTACCCCGTCATGAAGGCGGCGCCGCGTTCGGCCGATGAGCCGTGCGGATCGCTGCCTCCGCGGCTGCTGTCGCCGATGGCTTCCAGTGCGGCAACCGCTTCTTCGACGTCGGTGCCCTCCAGGTAGCCCTGGTAGTAGGCGGTGTTGCTCCAGACGCCGGCGCCGCAGTCCGCGATCAGCTCGTTGCGCTTGTCGCGCGGCCGGCCGGGCTGGTTGATCAATGGCAGCTTGTACTGGGCGGAGAGGTCCCACCAGTTGCTGTGAGCGACCTCGTGGGCCACGATGGCCGCAGCGCCGAAGTCGCCACTGCGCTTGGACTGTCGCTTGAAGACGTCGCCGTTCCACATCTTCTTGAAGGTGTCGAGCGGCAGAACGACGGACCCGTAGTAGGTGATGCCGTCGATCGTCGACGAGTCCTTGTCGCAGAAGAAGGCGTTGTTGTAGGTCGAGGTGACCGGACCGTTGACGCAGTTGCTGCTGATGGGCTTTTCGGCGGTGACGATCTCGTAGTAGAAGTCGGGCGTGTAGCCGTTCGGGAGGTTCGCCGCGTAGGCCGACCACATCTTGTCTGCGCTCGTGACCACGTCGACAAGGTAGGTGTAGACCTGATCCGACGTCAGCTGCTGAGTGACATTGCTCTGGAAAGCGCTGTCACCTCCGGCCTGGTTGACCTCGGCGTCGCGCAGCTCGCTCGGAAGCGGCTGCTCGCTGGCTGGGGTGGTGCCGGGGCTGGACGTGGTGCTGGTCGACGGGGTCGTGGTCGTGGGGCCGGGCCCACAGGCCGTGAGCGCGCCGACGGCCAAAACGACCGCGGGGATCGTCAGCCAACGGAGTTTGCGCGGATTGCGCATGCGTAGCTCCTTCAGGATGGGAACGAACCAAACGGGGTGCTGCGCGACGCGCGGGCGCTGACGGCGATCTGGGCGCCGACGTGGAACTCCTACGTCCGGCGGCGGACCGCGCCGTTCTCGCCCCGCGAAGCCCGCTCCGGCCTCGACACGGTCACCGACTGGCCCCGCCGCCGCGGCACCCTCCGCTCCTGACCCGGCGAAAGCCGTGAATGTCGCATTGAGGGACTTAGAGTCCCTCAATGCGACATTCACGGCCCTGGCGCCAACGCTAGGCCGGGCGGATGTTCTGGTTGACGTGGAAGGTGTTCTCCGGGTCGTACCGGCGTTTGACGGTCGCCAGGCGGTCGTAGTTGCCCTGATACGACGCCCGGACGCGGTCCTGGCCCTCCTCCATCATGAAGTTGACGTACGCCCCGCCCGCCGAGGTCGGGTGCAGTTCCTCCCAGTAGTCCCGCGTCCACTGCGAGATCGCTTCCGCCTTCTCCGGCGAAGGATCGACGCCGACGATCACGCCCGACCAGCCGCCCGAGCGGTGCGGGAACGCCGTCGCGTCCGGGGCGACCCGGCTCACCGCGCCGTCGATCGGGTACAGGTGCATCGACGAATGCATCGTCGGCAACGCCTCGCCGTACCTGAGGTGGATGTCGATCGCCGCGTCGGAGATCTCGTGGAACACGTCCGCGCGCCAATACCACTGCAGCCCGGCGGGGTACAGCGCGTCGAACGCGCCCTGCAGCGCCGTGTACGGCATCTGCTGCAGCCCGACCAGCAGCGGCGAGCCGAAGCCGCGCACCGGCGCCATGACCTCGTCCGCCTTGGCGTGCGCGCCGGTGTAGCACCAGACGATGCCGCACGCCTTGCGGCCCCACAGCTCTTCCGGGAACGGCGGCGCGGGCGGCACGGTCAGCAGGCCGAACCAGCCGCTCAGCTCCTCCGGCAGCGACGGCAGCAGGTCCCGGTACCAGCGCAGCACGTCCGGCGTGTCGGCCAGGTCGTAGAGCACCGGCCCGGCGATCACCGAGCCGCCCTCGCCGACGTCGTGGCAGCGGAACGTGAACGACGTGACGACGCCGAAGTTGCCGCCCCCGCCGCGCAGCGCCCAGAACAGGTCGGCGTGCGAAGACTCCGAAGCTTGCACGAAAGAGCCGTCCGCGAGCACGACGTCCGCGCCGAGCAGGTTGTCGACGGTGAGGCCGAAGCGCCGGGCCAGGTAGCCGATGCCACCGCCGAGGGTCAGGCCCGCGACGCCGGTCGACCCGACGATGCCCGACGGCGTCGCCATGCCGAACGCGACGGTCGCGTGGTCGACGTCGCCCCAGGTGCACCCGGCGTCGGCGCGGACGGTGTGGTGCACCGGGTCGACCGTGGTGCTGCGCAGCCCGGACAGGTCGATGACCAGCGCGCCGTCGGCGACGCCGAGGCCGCCCGCGTTGTGGCCGCCGCCGCGCACGGCGAGGTCAAGGCCCTGTTCACGGCCATAGCGGACGCAGGCGACGACGTCGGCGGCGTCGCGGCAGTAGGCGATCGCCGCCGGCCGCTTGTCGATCATGGCGTTGTAGACGGCGCGGGCTTCGTGGTAGCGCGGGTCGGCCGGCGTGACGAGGGTGCCGCGCAGACTGGCGGCCAAGGGTTCGTGCGGCAACGCGGTGGTGGTCATGGGTTGAAACCCCTCTCCGATTTTCCGGTTCGAGGTGAACGTAGGCACCGGGCGTTCGCGCAGCGTTCGGCCCGTTCAGGAGGGTGCGGAGACGGCCAGAGCCGCCTCGCACCTCCGCAGCAGGGTGACGCTCCCCTGGGCGCGGGCGAGCTCCGCGGCGGCCCGCAGGCGGGGGCCCGGATCGGCGTCGTGCGCGGCCCGCAGCCGCAGCACCTCCGGCAGCCACCAGCGGTCGTCGCGGGCCTGTCCGGCGGCGAGCGCCGCGTCCAGTGTCGCGCGGGCCGCCTCGGGCGCCGACAGCTCGGCCACCAGCGTCAGCCAGTACGGCATCCGGGCGAACGCCCCCTCCGCCTTGAGGTGCGCGACGCCCTCCTGCGCGGCGGCCAGCCCGGCCGCGCCACCGCGCGTCCAGCCGCCCAGCACCAGCGCCCACTCCCGGTAGTAGGCGAACCCGTACCGGTCACACAGGCCGCGCAGCTCCGCCACGGCCGCCGACAGCGCCGGCCGGTCGTGGCGCAGCTGGTGGGTGATCCCGGCGTAGGCCAGCGCGATGGTCACGCTGTACGGGTGCCCGGCCGCGCGGGCCCGCTCGACGGCTTCGGCGCAGCTCGCCACGGCCGCGTCCTCGTGGCCGAGCAGCCACTGGGCGTGGGCCGCCCAGGCCGGCCCGTGGATGTCCGGCCGGGTGCCGATCGGCCAGGTCGACGCGCCCCGCGTGTGCTCGGCCCCCAGCGCGAAGTGCCGCAGCCCCTCGGCCGGGCGGCCGAGGCTCACCGACGAGCCCGCGACGATGAAGTGCGCCGAGCCGATCAGCGCCGGGCTCATCCCCGGGGTGAGCAGCGAGAGCGCGCGTTCGGCCGACTCGTGCGCCTGCGCGGTCCGGCCCCGGACGAACTGGGACGACCACAGCTCCAGCAGCGCGGTCAGCGCCGAATCCTGGCTGTCCAGCGATTCCGCGAGCGCGAGCGACCGCTCCAGGGTGCGTTGCAGCTCAGGAGAGGAGTAGCCCTGGTGGGCGTTGAGCGGCCCGGCGAGCGCTTCGAGGACGGCGAGTTCGGCGCGGTCGCGGTTGCCGCTCGGCGGGCGCGCGCGGACGAGCGCGAGCGCTTCCTTCAGCAACCGGATCGCGTCGGCGTGGGCGAACGTCCGCGCGGCGACGGTCGCGGCCCGCCGGTAGTGCTCGACGGCGCGGTCCGGGCGGCCGCCGCGGGCGTACTGCTCGGCCAGCTGCGCGGCCACGGCGTCGGGATCGCCGGCGTGCAGCAGCTCCATGCCCTGGGCCAGCCGCCGGTGCAGCAGCCACCGGCGCGGCGGGCTGACCTGCTGGTAGGCGGCATCGCGCAGCAGGTCGTGGGTGAAGTCGTAGCCGCCGCCGACCTCGCGCAGGATGCGGCGCCGCCACAGCTCGTCGACCGCGTCCACGACGGTGTCCGCGTCGAGGTCGCTGGCCTCGGTGAGCAGCTCCAGGGTGAAGTCCCGGCCGGCCGCGGCGGCGAGCCCGGCGACCTCGCGGGCCGCCGGGCCAGGCTGTTCGAGCCGGGCCCGCAGCACCTCGGTCAGGCGGCCGGAAGGCGGGGAAGCGCCGGTGCGCAAGGCTTCCACGACGTACAGCGGGAACCCGCCGGTGGCCGCGTGCAACAGGGTCCGGTCCGATTCGGACAGCGGGCGCCCGGCGACCGCTTCGCCGAGGCGAGCCGTGCCCTCGGCGTCGAAGGGACGCAGCGGAAGCGCGGTCAGCTTGCCCTCGTCGCGCAGCTGGGTGATCCAGGCCCCGGCCCCGGCCTCGCCTTCGCGCAGGGTCCCGGCGACCAGCAGGGGCGCGTCCGGGACGAGACCGAGGCAGAAGGTGATGAACGCGCTCGTCTGTTCGTCACACCACTGCGCGTTGTCGAGGACGAGCAGGGTCGGGCGTTCGCCGGCGGTGAGCGCGCGGGCCAGCCCCTCGAAGAACCGCAGGCGCTGCCACGCGTCGACCGTCGGGTGCCCGCCCGCGACCGGCCGCGCCGCCGGCAGCAGCCGGTCGACTTCGGCGCGCCACACCGGGTCCAGGGCGGCCGCCGCCCGCTGCACCGCGGGTGTGCGCAGCCACTCGGCCACCGGAGCCAGCGGGAGCCGCCCGGCCGCGCCGAAGCAGCGGCCGGTGGCCACCACGGCCCCTTCCGCGCGAGCCAGCCCGGCGAACTCGGTGACCAGCCGCGTCTTGCCGACCCCGGCGTCCCCGCGGACGAGGACGACACCCGCCCGGCCCGCCGCGGCCGCGCGCCACGTTTCGCCGAGCCGGGCCAGTTCGGCGGACCGGCCGACGAGCCCGGGCGCCGCCGCGCCCGCTACCCGCCCGACCTCGGGGCCGGGCTGGGCGAGCAACCGGCGCAGCGCCGCGCGCGTCGGCTCGGCGGGCACGACGCCGAGCTCGCGCTCGAGGACCGACGCGCACCGGTGGTAGGTGCTCACCGCGCCCGCCCGGTCGCCGGCGTCGGCCTGCAGCTCCATCAGCGTCCGGTAGCCGGTCTCCTCCAGCGGGCGCAGCCGGATCCGGCGGCGCGCGGCGGCGAGCGCGGCGGCCGGGTCGCCCGACGGTGTCCGGCAGACCAGGTCGCAGAGTTCGACGCACTGGCGGTCGAGCTCGGCGCGGGCCGTCAGGACCCAGTCGTCGGCCAGGCTCGGCAGCAGCTCGCCACGGTAGGCGGCGAGCGCGGCGTTGGCGTGGGTGACCACGCCCCTCGCGTCCGCGGCGGCCAGCGCGGCCCGGCGGGCGACGTCGAACTCCCGGACGTCCACCCGGCTCGTCGGCGTGTCGAGCCAGCACAGGTCGCGCCCGGTGACGGCCAGCGATGGCTGCTCGCCCAGCACGTGGCGCAGCTGGTGCAGCTCGCGGCGCAGGTTGGTCAGCGCTTGCGCGTCGGTGGAGTCGGGCCAGAACAGCCCGGCGATGAGGCGCCGGGGCTGTGCCAGGCCGGCGTGCACGACGAGGTAGGCCACGAGCGCGACCGACCGCGGCGACCGCGTCAGCACGGCGCCGGTCTCCTCGTCGGCGATCACCTGCTCGCCCAGCAGCGAAACCCGCAGCACCAGGTCACGCTAGCTCCGAGACGGTCTCGCGCGGGGATCTTCACCCACGAGGGGTTGCGCCGGGACCGCCGGGTGCGCAGGCTCGACGTCGTGAGCGAGCACGAGTACGACCTCATCGTCATCGGTTCGGGCCCCGGCGGTCAGAAGGCCGCCATCGCCGCGGCGAAGCTCGGCAAACGGGTGGCCGTCGTGGACCGGCACGACATGGTCGGCGGGGTGTGCGTCAACACCGGCACCATCCCGTCCAAGACGCTGCGCGAAGCGGTGCTCTACCTGACCGGCATGAACCAGCGCGAGCTGTACGGCGCCAGCTACCGGGTCAAGCAGGACATCACCATCGCCGACCTGCTGGCGCGCACCCAGCACGTCGTCGGGCGCGAGGTCCAGGTCGTGCGCTCGCAGCTGATGCGCAACCACGTCGACCTCATCGCCGGCACCGGCTCGTTCGCGGACCCGCACACCGTCCTCGTCGACGGCCGCCACCGGGGCGACCGCCGGACGCTGAGCGCGGCCCACGTCGTGATCGCCACCGGGACCCGGCCCGCGCGGCCGGCGCACGTCGACTTCGACGCCGCCCGCGTGCTCGACTCCGACGAGATCCTGCGGCTCGAGCAGATCCCGTCGTCGCTGGTCGTGGTCGGCGCCGGGGTGATCGGGATCGAGTACGCGTCGATGTTCGCCGCGCTCGGCTCGCGGGTCACCGTGGTCGAACAGCGTGACCAGATGCTCGGCTTCTGCGACCCCGAGATCGTGGAGTCGCTCAAGTTCCAGCTGCGCGATCTCGGCGTCACGTTCCGCTTCGGCGAGAAGGTCGCGGACGTCGCGGTGTCCGACGACGCGACCATCACCACCCTGGCCAGCGGCAAGCGCATCCCGGCCGACGGCGTCATGTACTCCGCCGGCCGCCAGGGCATGACCGGCGAGCTGGCGCTGGAGGCGGCCGGCCTGAAGGCGGACGAACGCGGCCGGCTCGTCGTCGACGAGTACTACCGCACGGAGGTGCCGCACATCTACGCGGTCGGCGACGTGATCGGCTTCCCGGCGCTGGCGGCGACGTCGATGGACCAGGGCAGGCTGGCGGCGTACCACGCGTTCGGCGAGCCGGCGAACGGGCTGGGCGCGCTGCAGCCGATCGGCATCTACACGATCCCGGAGATTTCGTACGTCGGCGCGACCGAGGCCCAGCTGACGTCGTCGTCGGTGCCGTACGAGGTCGGCATCGCGCGCTACCGCGAGCTGGCGCGCGGCCAGATCACCGGCGACAGCTACGGGATGCTCAAGCTGCTGGTGTCCACCGCGGACCGGAAACTGCTGGGCGTGCACGTGTTCGGCACGGGCGCGACGGACCTGGTCCACATCGGACAGGCGGTGATGGGCTGCGGCGGCACGGTCGACTACCTCGTCGACGCGGTGTTCAACTACCCGACGCTCTCGGAGGCGTACAAGGTGGCGGCGCTGGACGCGACCAACAAGATCCGGGCCTTGGAGCGCTTCTCATCCTGAACCGCTGAACCGCTGAACCGCTGACCAGCCTCAGGAGTCACAGCAGCACCGCCCGAACCTCTTGCGGCGAACCCGTTTGACACTCGAATAGAACGTGTGTTCGACTGACGCCGTGCGATGGGATCGGCAGCGAGCAGGGGAGGGTGAGCCGGCGCTGCCCGGGCTGGAGGGCCTGGCGCGGTCGGTGCGGTCACCGGAATTCGACGGCGCGCGTCCGGTGCCGGACAAGGTGCCCGCGGGCTCCGGCGTGCCGTTCGGCCGGCCCGTCGACCCGTACCGCGGCTGCTCCCACGCCCGCACGTACTGCCTCGAGGGCGGCACCCGGATCCTGACGGCGGACGGCCGGACCGCGGCGCTGTCCGAGCTGAAGGCCGGCGACGGCATCTACGGCACCCGCGGCCACGGCGCGACCCGGCGGCTGGTGCCGACCAAGGTGCTCGCGCACTGGACGACCCTGCGCGCCGCCTACCGGGTGAGCCTGGACGACGGCACCCGGCTGGTCGCCGGCGGTGACCACCGGTTCCTCACCGCCAAGGGCTGGAAGCACGTCACCGGCAGCAGGTTCGGCTCGGCGCAGCGGCCGCACCTGACGCCGGGGACCGAGCTGATCGGCGTCGGCCGGTTCGAACCGACGCCGGACGAGACGCTCGGGTACCGCGCCGGCTACCTGTGCGGGATGCTGCGCTCCGGCGGGTTCGCCGCGGAGCCGGACGCCGCCGCCCGCGCGCTGCGCTACCTCCCGGACTTCGGGGCGTCGGTCGGCTTCCTCAAGGTGCCGCCGGCCCCCGACGCGCACTGGCAGCGCGGGTTCCTCGCCGGCGTCTTCGACCTCGCGGGCGGGTTCGGCCGCGGTGTCCTCGCGGTGGCGCACGACGAACCCGAGATCGCCGACGCCTTCGCCGCGGCGCTCGCCCGGTTCGGGTTCGCCCACCAGGTCGACGAGGTGCCGAAGTTCCCGACCCGCCAGGAGGTCCGGCTGCTGGGCGGCACCGGCGAGGTGCTGCGGTTCCTGCACGTGAGCAACCCCGCGGTGGCCTGGAAGCGGTCGCTGGACGGCGCGGTGATCGGCGCGAGCCGGCGCCGGGTCGAGGCGATCGAGCCGCTGGGGCTGCAGCTGCCGCTGTTCGACATCACCACCGGCACCGGCGACTTCGTGGCCGACGGCATGGTGTCGCACAACTGTTCGCGTTGACCATCGTCCTCGATGGATTGTCCACCGTGGACTGTGACGGGGCGACGCCTCACGCCGGCATGTGCAGTTCCGCGGCCCGCGGATCGCCGAGCGTCTCGAAGATTCCGGCGGCGCTCTCCCGGAAGCCGCGGGCCGCTTCGGTGTCGCCGAGAGCGTCGTGGACGTCGGCCAGCCGCACGAGCGTGACCGCTTCGCTTTCGCGGTCACCGGATTCGCGGCCGAGCTCCAGTGCCCGCGTGAGATTGTCGAGCGCCTCGCTGTGCCGACCCAGTCCGGCACAGGCCGCGCCGAGATGGCTCAGCGTGAGACCCTCGCCGTGCCGATGGTCGATCTCTCGGCACAGGCTCAGCACGCGCAGGAAGTATGCCCTCGCCGTGTCGTAGTCGTGCAGCCCCAGATGGGCCTCACCAAGGTTGCCGAGCGCGACGCCCTCGATGTACGGGTTGCTGTGCTCACGGACGACGGCCAACGCCAGCGCCGAGTGGTCGGCCGACTCCGTGAACCGGCCCAGCCCAAGGTAGGTGTCGCCGAGATTCACCAGCGTGCTGCACTCGCCCCAGCGATCCCCCGCCGCCCGGAACAGTTCACCCGCCCGGTGGAAGTGACCGATCGCCTCGTCGAACCGTCGCTGGGCCGCGAATGCGACGGCCAGCCCGTTCAGCATCCGAGCTCGCGCGCCGTCCGACCGCGCCGCGTCGAGACCCACCTGATGTGCGGCGGCGCCATCGGCCCAGTGCTTACGCATGAAGTAGAAACTCCACAGGTTGTTGGGCAGCTGCCACGCGGCGTCGAGCCCGAGTTCCGCGGCAAGCTCGGCGATCGCGGTCAGGCACGGCCGCTCGGCTTCGCACCACGCCAGCGCGGCGTCGAAGCTGCCGAAGACGAGCGGATGCGCGGGTTCGGCCGCGCCGTCGACGAGGGCACGCCCACGGCCAGGGTGCAGGCGGCGATCGGCCGCGGCGGCCGTGTGCAGGTAGAACCCGACGAGCCGGCGCCGCGCCGCAGGTCCTTCGGGATCGGTGGCCACCTGCTCGCGCGCGTACGCCTTGAGGAGGTCGTGGGACGCGAAGCGATCGCGGCTGACGTGCTCGATCAGATGCGCGTCGACGAGACCGTCGAGCAGGCCGGCCGCCGCCGTGGGGCCGGTGCCGGCCAGAGCGGCCGCGGCGTGCGTGCCGACGTCCGGGCCGGGGTGCACGCCGAGCAGCCGGAACATCCTCGCCTGCGCGGCGGGTACGGCGTCACAGGACCAGGAAAACACGGTTCGAACATTCGTGCGGCGGTCCCCGTTCGAGCTGAGCGGCGTCAGTCGCGACGCCTGCCCGGCCAGTTCCGCCGCCACCTCGGCCAGCCGCAGCCGCGGCCGCGAGGCGGCCCGCTGACCGGCCAGCCGCAACGCCAGCGGCAGCCGCGCGCACAGCCTCGCTATTTCCACGACAGCCTCGGGCTCGGCGTCGGCCCGCTCGGCGCCGACGATCGCCCGCAGGAACGCCACGGCCTCGTCGAGGGGCAGCAGGTCCACGCTCACCTTCGCCGCGGCGAGCCCGGTCAACGCGGTCCGGCTGGTGACGATGACCGAGCAGGTCGGCGCGCCCGGCAACAGCGGCCGGACCTGCTCCGCGCTGGACGCGTTGTCCAGCAGCACCAGCATCCGCTTGCCGTCGGTGAGCGACCGGAACAGCGCGGCCCGGTCGTCGCGCTTCGGCGGGATCTTCGCCGCGGGCACGTCCAGCGCGCGCAGGAAGCCGTCCAGCACGTCGCTCGAGTCCGCGGGCTTGCCGGGATCGTAGCCACGCAAGTTGGCGTACAGCTGGCCATCCGGGAACCGCTCCCGCTGCTCGCGTGCCCAGACAAGCGCCAGCGTGGTCTTCCCGACGCCCGCCGTCCCGTCGATCGCGATGAGGTTCTGCGTCAGGTTCCGCAGCCGGACGAGGTCGCCCGTCCTGCCGGTGAAGTCGCCGGGCACCGCGGTCAGTTGGCGGGGCACCGGCAATCCCGGCACTTTCGGGGCGGCCGGCGCCTTCGCGGCCCGCCGCGGTACGAGCGTGCGCAACGCCTCTTGCTGCCCGGGATCCAGGCCCAGCGCCGCGGCGAGCGCGTTGACCGTGTGCGGGTACGGCCGCAGGCGCTCCCCGCGCTCCAGCGCGCTGATCGCGTTGGTGCTCAGGCCCGCCTTTTCCGCCAGTTGCTCCTGGGTCAGCCGCGCGGCCTCCCGCAGGCCGCGCAGCACGGAGCCGAACCGTTCCACCACAGAAGCCTCCCCCCGGTTGCCGGCCCACCCATTGCACCGCACACGGTCCGAAATGTGTAGGTGCCTGTGTGTGGTCTCATCCCAAAGAGCACCCGATGCTTTTGGTGATACATCCACCATCGAAGGGGAGCGATATATATGGGCAGCATCGTCAAGGGAGCGATCGCCGTGGCGGCGGTGACCGCCGGATTGGCCGTCGGCATCCCCTCCACGGCGTCCGCGGCACAGGAATTCGTCACGCCGATGTACGGGATGAGCTGTTCGACCGGCGTCTCCGGCTCGCTGGGGGGTTACTGGGGCTCCGCGACCTGCACCACTCCGGCGATCGCCAAGTGGAAGGTCCGCGTGAGCTGTTCGTTCGGATTGACAACGGACAGCGTGTACATCATCACCGACTGGACCGACGGCGCGAAAACGCTCTACCCGCCGTCCAGTTGCTACTGGGGTGTGAACTGGGTCCAGGTCGTCGAAAGCGCGTAGCACGAAGCAGCCGCGTGGTCTTCAAATCCGCGGCCTCAACGGGAAATTCCCGCACCAGCGGGACCTGAATGGAGAGGAATCCGCATGACAAGAATTATGTTGCGGCCCGCACTCGCGGCCAGCGCGGTACTGCTCGGGCTGGCCGTCGCCGCGGCCCCGGCGTCGGCGAGCGAAGTCACCCCAGCGGCCGAAAAGGCGACCGTGAGCCAGCCGGCGACCGTCAACGCCGTCTGGCGAGCCGCCTACTGGAACTACTACGACTGTGACGTGGCCGGGTTCACCGGCGTCTACTACGGCTGGTGGCAGGGCTACTTCTGCAACTACCGGCCCGGCAGCTCACCCGCCATCTGGGATCTCTACGCGTAAGAGACTGCACCCCCGGCGCGGCAGAACCGCGCCGAAGTCCGTACGGGATGTGGACGAATGACCCGTCAGTCATCCCGTACGGACAGGGCGTTCGTGCCTGTGGGACACGAGTGACTGGTGGTGCGCCCGAGCCTGCCGCTCCGTCTCTTCGCGGAGCGCCGCCGCCGCGGCGGCCGGCCGGCTCCGCCTGCCGTGATCGTCCTTTGTAGATTCACCGGGTGACGCACTGCGCCGTTCGAGGTAATCCGGGCCCGGATCCGGCGTGGTGACGGCGGCTTGCGGGAGAATGTCCGATCGTGTCGTTGTAGTCCCGCGTCACCGGCGTAGTCCCGCGTCACCGGCGCCTGACGTCGAAGGGATCGATCTCGAGAGGAGCCGGACGTTGACGACCTCGCAGACCGACCGTGTCGCGGCCGCCCGGCTCGCCTGGGCCGCGCTGAAGCTGACGCGCGCCGGCCGTCACCCGGTGAGCGTCGACCGGCTGGCCGCGACGGTCGGCGTCAGCACGGCCGAGGCCCGGCGGCTCGTCGAGCTGATCGGGTTCACGCTGCACCGCGACCTGGTCTCGACCGGCCCCGCGCCCCGCGGCGCCCACCACCGCCTCGAACCGGCCGAGGGCACCCTCGGCGCCGGCCCCGACGGCTCGGTCGACATGTTCCTGCTGGCCCTCGCGACCGGCGAGCGCGTGCACGCGGCCGCCACCTGCCCGGTCACCGGCACCCGCATCCGCATCGACCTCACCGCGTACGCGATCCTGCAGGCCGACCCGCCGACGGCGGTGGTCGCCGCGATCGACCTCGGCTTCGGGCTCGAGCACGTCGAAGCGGTGGCGTGCGCGGGCCAGCCGTTCTTCGCGTCGGCGACGGCGGCGGCGAGCTGGCTGGTCGCCCACCCGGGCGGGCGCGTCTTCCCGGTCGCGGCGTACCTGGCGCAGGCCCACCGGCTGGTGGCGGCGCTGGAGGCCCGCCCCAAGTCCCCGCTCTGACCACCGCGCCGGGCGAGCCTGCCGACGTCGTAGGCTGGGTGGTTCGTTAGCCTTGGGGCGGCGAGAACCCGCCGTAGACGCCCATCTCGAAGGAGAGCAGTCGCAGTGCTCCGCACTCACCAAGCCGGCACCTTGCGTGCCGGACAGGCCGGACAGACCGTCACCCTCACCGGATGGGTGGCCCGGCGGCGCGATCACGGCGGCGTCATCTTCATCGACCTGCGCGACGCCAGCGGCGTCGCCCAGGTCGTCTTCCGCGAGGGCGAGATGGCCGAGCGCGCGCACGCGCTGCGGTCGGAGTTCTGTGTCAAGATCGTCGGCGAGGTCGCGAAGCGCCCCGAGGGCAACGCGAACGCCGAGATCCCCACCGGTGAGATCGAGGTCCTCGCGACCGAGCTCGACGTGCTGTCCGAGTCCGCGCCGTTGCCGTTCCCGATCGACGACCGCGTCGACGTCGGCGAAGAGATCCGCCTCAAGCACCGCTACCTCGACCTGCGCCGCAGCGGCCCGGCCGCGGCCATGCGGCTGCGCAGCGAGGTCAGCCGCGCCGCGCGCGAGGTGCTGCACGCGCAGGACTTCGTCGAGATCGAGACGCCGACGATGACGCGCTCCACCCCGGAGGGCGCCCGCGACTTCCTGGTCCCGGCCCGGCTCAAGCCCGGCTCCTGGTACGCCCTGCCGCAGTCGCCCCAGCTGTTCAAGCAGCTGCTCATGGTCGGCGGCATGGAGCGGTACTACCAGATCGCGCGCTGCTACCGGGACGAGGACTTCCGCGCCGACCGGCAGCCCGAGTTCACCCAGCTCGACATCGAGATGAGCTTCGTCGAGCAGGACGACGTCATCGCGCTCGGCGAGGACATCGTGTCCGCGCTGTGGAAGCTGATCGGGCACGAGATCCCGCGGCCCATCCCGCGCATCACCTACCACGAGGCGATGGCCAAGTACGGCTCGGACAAGCCGGACCTGCGCTTCGACCTCGAGATCACCGACATGACGGAGTTCTTCGCCGACACGCCGTTCCGCGTGTTCCAGGCCCCGTACGTCGGCGCGGTCGTCATGGCGGGCGGCGCGAGCCAGCCGCGCCGGCAGCTCGACGCGTGGCAGGAGTGGGCGAAGCAGCGCGGCGCGCGCGGCCTCGCGTACATCCTCGTCAACGAGGACGGCACGCTCGGCGGCCCGGTCGCCAAGAACCTGTCCGAGACCGAGCGCGAGAACGTCGCCGCCGCGGCGGGCGCCAAGGCCGGCGACTGCATCTTCTTCTCCGCCGGCAAGGCCGCTTCGACGCAGCCGCTGCTGGGCGCCGCGCGCGACGAGATCGGCAAGCGGCTCGGCCTGATCGACGAGGACGCCTGGTCGTTCGTGTGGGTCGTCGACGCGCCGCTGTTCGCGCCGGTCGAGGACATCGGCGACGACGTCGCCGTCGGCTCCGGCAAGTGGACCGCGGTGCACCACGCGTTCACCTCGCCCACCCCGGAGTGGATCGACAAGTTCGAGCAGGACCCGGGCAACGCGCTGGCCTACGCCTACGACATCGTCTGCAACGGCAACGAGATCGGCGGCGGCTCGATCCGTATCCACCGCGGCGACGTGCAGAAGCGCGTCTTCAGCCTGATGGGCCTCGGCGAGGAGGAGGCGCAGGAGAAGTTCGGCTTCCTGCTCGACGCCTTCGCCTTCGGCCCGCCGCCGCACGGCGGCATCGCGTTCGGCTGGGACCGCATCGTCATGCTGCTGGCGAAGGCCGACTCGCTGCGGGACGTGATCGCGTTCCCGAAGACCGGCGGCGGGTACGACCCGCTGACCGCGGCGCCCGCGCCGATCACCGCGCAGCAGCGCAAGGAGGCCGGCATCGACGCGAAACCGGCCGCCGCGCCGCAGAACTAGTGCTGCATCTCAGGGCCGTGTGCCCGCCGGAGAAGACCGCCGAGGCGCTCGAGATCCTGCGGGCCCACGCCGGGATCGCGCACCTGATCGTGCACCGCGGCGTCGCCGTCGAACCCGAAGGCGACCTGGTCGAGGCCGACATCGCGCGCGAGGCGGCGGACGAGATCGTGAACGCGCTGTGCGTGCTCGACCTCGATCACACCGGCGGGATCACGCTCGAAGCGCTCGACACCGCGTTGTCCGACGCCGCCGACAAGGCGGAGGAAGCCGCGCCGGGCGAGGGTGCCGACGCGGTCGTGTGGCAGGAGCTGCTGGGCCGTACGGGTGAGGAGTCGCGCCTCAACGTGACGTTCCTGGCGTTCCTCACGATCGCCTGCCTGCTCGCCGCGGTGGGGGTGCTCACCGACTCCGCGGTGACGATCGTCGGCGCGATGGTGGTCGGCCCGGAGTTCGGGCCACTGGCCGCGCTGGCGGTCGGCCTGGTGCTGCGGCACGGGCAGCTCGTCCGGCAGGCGGGGGTCGCGCTGGTCATCGGCTTCCCGCTGGCGATGGTCGTGACGCTGGGCGGCGCGCTGCTCGTGCGCTTGACCGACGTCTTCGGCGCGCAGGCGTTCGAACTGAAGCAGCACAGCGACGTCGACTTCGTGTTCTCGGTCGGCGTACCGTCGCTGGTTGTGGCGATGCTCGCCGGCGCCGCCGGGATGCTCGCCATGACGTCGGCGAAGTCGGCCGCGCTGGTGGGCGTGTTCATCTCGGTGACGACGGTGCCGGCCGCGGGGTACGCGGTCGTGGCGGCAGTGGCGGGGGAGTGGAGCAGATGTCTCCAGTCGGTCGGTCAGCTGCTCGTCAACCTGCTCGGAATCGTTGCAGCAGCGGCCATTGTGTTGATCGTGCGCCGGAATGGGCAACGTTCACCCGTGGGAATGCGTCCGCTTTCACGCGGGTGACCCGTGTCCGGGTGAGACGCACCTTGTTGTCCGAATGTCAGTAGTCATGGTTGCTCAGTCACGAGTAGGGTCGGTGACAATGACAGTCGACACCTCCTCCACCGGCGACGCTGGGGTCGGGGCAGGAGCCGAGCACCTCGCCGTCGCCGCGGCGGTCGCGGCGGGCGAGTCAGTTCTCTCGCGCCGGTTCGGCAGCCCGATCACGCTGGTCGCGCCCGAGGACCTCGCGGGAAGCGGGCCGGCGACGGTGGTCCGGGCGAGGGTGGTGTCGTCGTCGTTCGCGCTGCCGCGGACGCTGGTGATCAAGCACTACCCCGATCCGCCGGAGCCGGGCGCCGCCGACCCGTTCGCGCAGGAGGCGGTCAGCTACCAGCTGTTCACCGCGCTCGCGCCGGGCGAGCGGATGTGCCCGGAACTGCTCGCCCACGACGGCGGGCACCGCGTCCTCGTGTTGGAGGACCTCGGCCGCACGCCCACCCTGGAGGACAAGCTCTACGCCCGCGACTCCCGCGCGGCCGAGCGCGCCCTGCTGTCCTGGGCCCGGTCGCTGGGTCGGCTGCACGCGAGCACCGCCGGGCGGGAAGCCGACTTCAACGCGCTGCTGCGGCGGCTCGGCGGCCCCGCGAAGAGCAGCTCCGACGGCGTCGGCGAACTCTGCGCGCGGGTGCCGTCGCTGATCCAGGAGCGGCTGGGCATCCCGGTCCCGGAAGCGGTCCGCGAGCAGGTCGGCAACGCGCTGGAGCAGTCCCGCTCGGCGGGGTTCCGCGCGTTCAGCCCGGTCGAGCTGAGTCCCGACAACAACCTGGTCACCGGGGAGGGCGTCCGGTTCCTCGACTTCGAGTCCGGCTGCGTCCGTTCGGCCCTGGACGACGCCGCCCACCTGCGGCTGCCGTTCGCGAGCTGGCCGGACGCGCTGGCCCTGCCGGCCGGGATGAGCGAGGCGATGATCGCGGCGTGGCGCGCGGAGGTGGTGGGCGTCTGGCCGGCGTTCGCCGACGACGAAGTCCTCGCCCGCCACCTGACGTGCAGCGAACTGCTGCACGTCTGGCTGATCACGGGCGAGGAGCTGGCCGCACTGGACCTGTCCCGCCACGCGGCCCCGGTCAGCCGCGAAGCCGCGTTCGTGACGTGGTGGCGCGACCTGGCCAAGCACGCGGGCTACGTGCGGATGACGGTGGTCTCGGAGTTCGCGACCCGGGTGGCGGCGGCACTGGCGGCGCGCCTGGGCCCCCACACGGACCTGGCGTTCTACCCCGCCTTCCGCTGACCCCAAGCGCCCCAATGTGGCGTTGGGTGCGTCCAGTGCACCCAATGTGGCGTTGGGGAGAGCTTCGGCGCGAGCACCGGGGCGTT
>NZ_JBFBBN010000084.1:0-24012 GCF_040682715.1 Amycolatopsis sp. NPDC051128
GGACTTGATCTTCGCAAATCCAGTCCTACCAGGGACCCCACGCCTCACTTCAGCACCAACACACCCCACAGCCCTACTGAGAAAACCTCATTGGGGCGCATGGGCCCAGACACGCTGAAGGGCTCCTTCGAGGGGCGGGAGGCGGGTTCCCGTGCCCTTGAAGGAGCCCTTCAGACCCCCGGTGAATGAACGTCGTGGGACGAACTGGCGTCCGAGGGCATTTCTAGTCGATGTCGGTTGTTCGGTGTCCGCGATGCGCTGCCGAACAACAACGCCGAACAACTGTTCAGGGACAGGGCGGCGTGTAATCGAGGCCGGGCAGGCTCGCCGTCCACTCGGCTTCCGTGATGCGCGGCGTCGCCGTGGCGCAAATTCTTTCGGCCGACCGGTCAGGATCGGTTTCCCACAACCGTACCGTGCCGTCCGCGACGGTTCCGGCCAACGTGTGGCCGTCCGGGGCGTACCGCACGGCGTAGACGCGGTCGCGTTCCTCGGGCAGGACAGCGTAGGGAGACGCCGAGGCGACGTCCCACAGCCGGATCGTGCGGTCGTAGCTGCCGGACGCGAGCGTCCGGCTGTCACCGCTGAAGGACACCGACAGGACGTTGTCGGTGTGGCCGGCGAGGACCGCCGAAAGGTGGGCGGTGGCGGGGTCGGTGACGTCCCACAAGCGCACCGACCGATCGGCGCCGCCGGTGGCGACGTACTTGCCGTCGGGGCTGTAGGCGATCGAGAAGATCGTGTCGGTGTGCCCTTCGAGTTTCGCGAGGGGCCGGGGCGCCCGGGGCGCCGAGATGTCCCACAGCCGCGCGGTGTGGTCCCAGCCGGCGCTGGCCAGCGTCCGGCCGTCGGGGCTGAAGGCGAGCGTGTGGACGTCGTCGTCATGCCCTTCCAGGCGGGCGATCTCCACCGGCTTGAGCCGGTCGGCGAGATCCCAGAGGCGGGCGGTGTGGCCGTCGCCCGCGGTGGCGAGCAGCCGGCCGTCGGGGCTGAACGCGACCGCGTCGACGTCGTCGTGGAGCCGGTTGAACACCACCGGCGGCCCGGGGCGGACCGGATCGGTGATGTCGCGCAACGTCATCGTGTGGTCCCAGCTGCCGATGGCCAGTGTCCGGCCGTCCGGGCTGACCGCGACGCCGCAGACCGCGTCGCCGAAGCCGCCGATCGTGGCGAGGGAGCGGGGCGCGCCCAGGTCGGTGACGTCGTGCAGGCGCACCACATTGTCGTAGCCGCCGGTGGCGAGCAGCTTGCCGCCGAAGGCGGCGTGGCACGTCTGCGCCGTGTGCGCGGGGATGGCGGGACCGGGCAGGTCCCAGAGCCGCGCGGTCTGGTCGTCGCTGGCCGTGGCCAGCGTGCGGCCGTCGCGGGTGAACACCGCGGAGACGGCCGCGCCGGTGTGCCCGGGCAGGGACGGCAGCTCACGCGGCTGCCGCGGGTCGGTGACGTTCCACAACCGGGCGGTGCGGTCGAAGCCGGTGGTGGCGAGGGTGCGCCCGTCGGCGGTGAAGGCGACCGAGCGCACGATCGCCTTGTGCGCGCCGAGCGACGCCAGCTGCGCCGGATGCCCGGGGTCGGTGACGTCCCACAGCCGCGCCGTCTGGTCCTGGCTCGCCGTGGCGAGGGTGTGCCCGCCGGGGCTGAACGCGACCGAGTGCACGACGTCGGTGTGCCCGGCGGCGACGCCGAGCGGGCGCCGCGAAGCGACGTCCCAGACCCGCGCGGTCTTGTCCGCCGACGCGGAGGCGAGCAGCCGGCCGTCGGCGCTGAAGGCGAGGTTGTTGACGTACCCGGTGTGCCCGGTCAGCTCGCCCAGCGGCCGGGGGAGGGCGGCGTCGGCGGTGTCGTACAGCCGGAGCGTGCCGGTGACGTCGGCGGTCGCCAGCAGCGGCCCGGCCGGGCTGAACGCGACGGCGTAGGACTTGCCTTCGTGGTGCTCGACGACCACGCCGGCGCCCGGGCGCGCCGGGTCGGTGACGTCCCAGACGCGGGCGGTGCCGTCGAAGCCCGCGGTGGCGACCGTCCGGCCGTCGGCCGAGAAGGCGACGTTGTTGACGTTGCCGGTGTGCCCGGTGAGGACGCCCAGCGGCACCGGGTGGTGCGGGTCGTGGATGTCCCAGAGCCGGGCCGTGCCGTCCCAGCTGGCGGTGGCGAGGACCTGGCCGTCCGGGCGGAGCGCGACGGTGTTGATCCGGCCGGTGTGCCCGGTGAGCCGGGTCGAATACGGCGTCGCGAACATGCCGAGCACGCTGCTGCGCGCGTCGGCGCCCGGGTCGAGGCGGTACGCGGCGAGCGCGAGCTGCGCGGCCAGCGCGGGATTGGTGGCGCGCATGGCCAGCGCCTGGCCGGCGACCTTCTGGGCGAGCGCGCTGTTGCGCTGGCCGGTGGCCGTGGACTCGGCGCGCACGGCGTAGGCGGTGGCGGCCACGGCGACGACCAGCAGCACCGCGAGCAGCGCGACCAGCTGCCGCAGGCGCCGGGTACGGCGGCGATCGCGGTCCTGTTCGGCGTGCTCGACGGCGAGGCTGGCGTCGAGGAACCGCCGCTCCCGCTGGGAAAGCGCGGAATCCTGGCGCGCGGCCCACTCCCGCGCGATGGCCAGCCGGGTGCCGCGGTAGAGCCAGCCGGGGTCCTCCTCGACGGACTCCCACGCGTCGGTGGCCTCGGTGAGCTGCCGGTGGACGCGCAGGCCTTCACGGTCCTCGGTGAGCCATTCGCGCAGCCGCGGCCAGCCGCGGATGAGGGCCTCGTGCGCGATCTCGATGCCGGTGTCGTCGAGCGTGACCAGCCGCGCCGCGGCCAGCTCGCCGAGCACGACGGCGGTGTCCTCGTCGTCGGTGTCGAGCTCGGCTCGGCTGATCCGGCGCTTCGTGTCTTCGGTGCCTTCGCCGAGCGCGGTCATCCGCAGGAAGATCTGCCGCGCCAGCCGCTGCTGACGGCCCGACAGCGTCCCGAAGGTGCCTTCGGACGTCTGCGCGACGGCCCGCTCGATGCCGCCGGTGGATTCGTACCCGGCCAGGGTGAGCGTGGTGCCGCGGCGGCGCCGCCACGTCTCCAGCAGCGCGTGCGAGAGCAGCGGCAGTACACCGGGCTGGCCGGTGGCGTCGGCGACGAGCCGGGAGACCAGCGCGTTCTCCACGCGGTACCCGGCGTCGACGGCGGGCCGCGAGATCGCCTGCCGGAGCTCCTCGGTGGTCATCGGGCCGACCAGGACCTGCGCGTCCTGCATGGCCTCGGCGAGCTCCGCGTGCCGCGCGCAGTGGGTGTAGAAGTCGGTGCGGATGCCGAGCACCACCCGGGTCCGGCTGCCGGGCTCCGTGGTCGCGGTGACGAGCGCGTCGAGGAACCGCGCACGCTCCTGGTCGTCCTGGCAGAGCGTGAACACCTCCTCGAACTGGTCGACCACCAGGACGAGGTCGGCGTCGCCGCCGTCGACCAGCTGGCGGGCGGCGAGCCCGAGGTTGCGCGGGTGCGCGGCGAAGTCGTCGAGCAGGGCGCCGGGCGCGACGCCGAGCGAGGCGGCGAACTTGACGGCGCACTCCTGCAGCGGCCGGGCGCCCGGGGTGAGCAGTACGGCCGGGCCGGTCACGGTGGGCAGCAGGCCGGCCCGCAGCAGCGAGGACTTCCCCGAGCCGGACGCGCCGAGGACGGCGAGAAAACGTTGTCTCGACAGCCGGCCGGCGAGCTTTTCGACCAGCCGTTCCCGGCCGAAGAATCGGCCCGCGTCGGCGGGAGTGAATGCGGCCAGCCCGACGTATGGCGGAATTTCCCCCGCTTCCGGCTCGGACGGTGAATCGGCACCGTCCCGGCGGGACTCGTCGGCGACGGCGTGCCAGCGCTCCTCCCATTCCCCCGGCACTCCGCCGCAGGCGCGCACGTAGGCCAGAGTGACCGCCAGGCTGGGAAGTTTCCGCCCGCCGGCCGCCTCCGAAAGCGTCCCGGCCGAGTAGTGCGCGCGCCGGCCGAGCTCGCGGTACGTCGGATTCCCGGCGCTCTCGCGCAAACGCCGGAGATCGGCGGCGAATTCGGTGAGCAGATCGTCCCCAGGATCCAAGGGTCGCTCCGGACGCGGCACCCGTCCTCCTGTTTCCGCCGGTTTCCGGCTCACCGTATCGGGTGCCCCGCCGCGTCATGGCCGAATGAGCGAATCCAGCCGGCGCCGGACCGCTTCGGCGTCCACGCCGGACGATCCCGCGGCGCCGCGGGAAGCAAACGCGGCACCGGGGCGTTGACCCCGGTTGTGAGCTCACTGCCTGACGTGCCGCTGTCCGTGCTCGACCTGTCCCCCGTGTCCGAGGGGACCACCGTCGGCGAGACACTGCGCAACACCCTCGACCTCGCCCGCGCCGCGGAACGGCTGGGCTACCACCGCTACTGGCTCGCCGAGCACCACAACATGCCCGGCATCGCCAGCTCGGCGACGGCCGTGCTGATCGGGCACGTCGCCGACGCGACCGAGCGGATCCGCGTCGGCTCGGGCGGGGTCATGCTGCCCAACCACGCGCCACTGGTCGTCGCCGAGCAGTTCGGCACCCTGGAGGCGTTCCACCCCGGCCGGATCGACCTCGGCATCGGCCGCGCGCCCGGCACCGACCAGCGCACCGCGTTGGCCCTGCGAGGCCCGGGCGGGCTGTCCGCGGACAACTTCCCGGAGCACCTGCAGGAGCTGATCGGCTACTTCACCCACTCGGAGGCCCGCGGCGTCAACGCCGTGGTGGCCGAGGGCAACCAGCCGCCGGTGTGGCTGCTCGGCTCGAGCGGCTTCAGCGCCCAGCTCGCCGGGCGGCTCGGGCTGCCGTTCTCCTTCGCGCACCACTTCGCCGCCGAGAACACCATCCCGGCCGTCCAGCTCTACCGGGAGAACTTCCGGCCGTCTTCGGTGCTCGAAGAGCCGTACGTGATGCTCGGCGTGTCCGTGGTCGCCGCCGAGACCGACGAGCGCGCCCGCTTCCTCGCCGGCCCCAGCGGGCTGACGTTCCTCAGCCTCCGCCGCGGCCGCCCGATCGCGCTGCCGACACCGGAAGAGGCCGCGGAGTACCCGTACACCGAGATCGACCGCGCGTTCCTGGCCGAGCGCTTCGGCTCCAGCATCGTCGGCTCCCCGGAAACGGTCCACAAGGGACTCGAGCGGCTGCTGGCCGACACCGGCGCGAACGAGCTGATGATCACGACGATGGTGCACGGCCACGCCGACCGCGTCCGCTCCTACGAACTGGTCGCCGCCCTCAAGTCCTGACCCGTACCCGGACGGTCGGCTCGCGTACCCGGGCAGCCAGGTACGCAAGCCGGCCGTTCCGGTGGGCGGGAATGGTTCACGACCGTGCAGGTCGTCCCCGGCTCCCGCGCCCGGGACGGGAATTTCTTCTCTTCCGCTGACAACAAGATCCGGGCCGTTTGTCAGTACTCGACAAGAAATGTGCGGTTACCAGCCCGTGACCGCGCGATCCTGCTCAAGTTCTTGTCTCCCAGCATGGCCGTCGTTAGCGTACCGACCAGTAGGAACCGGCACGGTGACCCCGAGACCGTGAATGGCCGACAATTGTTACGCCGTTCGGACCATTCCCCTTGCTCGACTCGGGTGTATTAGCCGCGTCGCCCAAAATCGCTGGGAGGCACACGAATGGCCGAACGAACGACGACGTCGTCGTTCCCCGGGGCCGCCGCGCTGCGGCAGACCGGGCGGCTCTACGGGCTCGGCTTGGACGTCGTCCGGCTGACGTTCAAGCGCCCGTTCCAGCTGCGTGAGCTGATCCAGCAGTTCTGGTTCATCGCCAGCGTCTCGATCCTGCCGACGGCGCTGGTGTCGATCCCGTTCGGCGCGGTGATCGCGCTGCACATCGGGTCGCTGACGACGCAGATCGGGGCCCAGTCGTTCACCGGCGCGGCCAGCGTGCTGGCGATCATCCAGCAGGCCAGCCCGATCGTCACCGCGCTGCTCATCGCCGGGGCCGGCGGTAGCGCGATGTGCGCCGATCTCGGCTCCCGCACCATCCGCGAAGAGATCGACGCGATGGAGGTGCTCGGCGTCTCCCCGGTCCAGCGGCTGATCGTGCCGCGGGTGCTCGCCGCGATGGGCGTCGCGGTCTTTCTCAATGGCATGGTGAGCGTCGTCGGCGTGCTCGGCGGCTACTTCTTCAACGTGATCATGCAGCACGGCACTCCCGGCGCGTACCTGGCGAGCTTCTCCGCCCTCGCCCAGCTGCCCGACCTGTGGATCAGCGAGATCAAGGCGGTCATCTTCGGCTTCGTCGCCGGCGTCGTCGCCTCCTACCGCGGGCTGAACCCCAAAGGCGGGCCGAAGGGCGTCGGCGACGCGGTGAACCAGTCCGTGGTCATCACGTTCCTGCTGCTGTTCGTGCTGAACCTGGTGCTCACCACCGTGTACCTGCAGCTCGTGCCGCCCAAGGGGAGCTGATCGTGACCACAACGGACATTCCGAGAACGGCGCGCGTTCGCGAAGCCGTCGACCGCCGGTTCGGCTTCCTCGACACCCTCGGCGACCAGATCCTGTTCTTCCTCCGCGCGCTCGCCTGGACGCCGCGGGCGATCCACCGCTACCTGCGCGAGATCGTGCGCCTGCTGGCCGAAGTCAGCTTCGGCAGCGGTGCGCTCGCCGTCATTGGCGGCACGATCGGCGTGATGATCGGGATGACCGTGGCCACCGGCACGGTCGTCGGCCTGCAGGGCTACTCCGCGCTCAACCAGGTCGGCACGTCGGCGTTCGCCGGGTTCGTCTCGGCCTACTTCAACACCCGCGAGATCGCGCCGCTGGTGAGCGGGCTCGCCTTGAGCGCCACCGTCGGCTGCGGGTTCACCGCGCAGCTCGGCGCCATGCGGATCTCCGAGGAGATCGACGCGCTGGAGGTCATGGGCATCCCCAGCGTCCCGTACCTGGTGACGACGCGGGTGATCGCCGGCTTCCTCGCCGTCATCCCGCTCTACGCGATCGGGCTGCTGTCGAGCTACCTCGCCTCGCGGCAGATCACCGTGTGGTTCTTCGGCCAGTCCGCGGGCACCTACGACCACTACTTCCTGCTGTTCCTCCCACCGGGCGACGTGCTCTGGTCGTTCGGGAAGGTCCTGGTGTTCAGCATCGTCGTGGTGCTGGCGCACTGCTACTACGGCTTCCGCGCGAGCGGCGGCCCGGCCGGCGTCGGCGTGGCGGTGGGCCGCGCGGTCCGCACCGCGATCGTCGCGATCAGCGTGCTCGACTTCTTCCTGAGCCTGGCCATCTGGGGTGCGACGACGACCGTGCAGGTGGCCGGATGAGACGCGAAACCCGCCGGAAAGCCGGGATCCGCACCGCGGGCGTGCTGTTCCTGGTGGCGATGGGCGTGCTCGTCACGCTCTCGATCAAGGTGTACGACAAGGACTTCGTCAGCACGGTGCCGGTGACGCTCAAAGCGAGCCGTATCGGCAACCAGCTCCAGGCGGGCGGGCAGGTCAAGGCCCGCGGCGTGCTCGTCGGGGAGATCCGCGGCGTCCGGGCCACCCCGCAGGGCGCCGAGATAGCGCTTGCTCTGGAGCCGGGCAAAGTGGACATGCTGCCGCGCAACGTTTCCGCGCTGCTCGTGCCGAAGACACTGTTCGGCGAGCGGTACGTCCAGCTGTCCATTCCGGACGGCGAGCGGGCCCCGCACCTGGCGGCGGGCGACGTCATCGAGCAGGACCGGTCGGCGAACGCGATCGAGCTGGAGCGGGTCTTCGACAACCTGCTGCCGCTGCTCAAGGCCGTCCAGCCGCAGAAGCTCGCGACGACGCTGACCGCGGTGTCCACCGCGCTCGAGGGCCGCGGCGAGCAGCTCGGGCGGACGCTCTCCACCGCCGCCGACTACCTCACCGGCTTCAACCCGCAGCTGCCGAAGTTCACCCAGGACGTCCAGGATCTCGCGTCGGTTTCCCGGTTGTACGGCGACATCGCCCCCGACCTCCTGGACGCCCTCACCGACTCGGCCGTCACGCTGAACACGGTGCACGACAAGGCGGCCGACCTCGCCGGCGTGTACCAGCGGGTGAGCGACTCCGCGGGCGAGGTCCGGGAGTTCCTGAACCGCAACAAGAACAACCTCATCGCGCTGTCGGCCGACAGCCGCGCGGCCCTGGAGGTCGCGGCGGAGTACTCCCCCAGCTTCCCCTGCACCCTCAAGGCGATGGACGCGCTGCGCGGGCCGGTGGACGAGGCGCTCGGCAAGGGCACGAACCAGCCCGGCATGCACGCCGACGTCACCGTCACCCAGGCACGCGGCAAGTACGTGCCCGGCAAGGACGACCCGATGTTCCCCACGAGCGGCGACGGCCCTCGCTGCTACCCCAGCGGCGTCGCCCCGACGACCGGCGCCGCCGCGGTGGCGCCGGGCGCGCCAGAGCACCCGCTGCTGGTCGGCACGCAGGACGACCTCGGCGTCGCGAACTCGCCCCAGGAACGAGAGCTGCTGGCCACCGTGCTCGCGCCGCAGCTGGGGGTGCCGGCCGCGGAGGTCGCGGACTGGAGCAGCGTGCTGGTCGGCGCGCTCTACCGCGGCACGGAGGTGACGCTCAAGTGAGGAACTTCGCCGCCCCGCTGGTCAAGAGCCTGATCTTCATCCTGGTCACCACCGCCGCGACCCTGCTGCTGGCGATCTCCATCGCCAACACCGGCGTCGGCCGGACCGATCTCTACGGCGCCACGTTCAGCGACGCGACGTCGCTGAACGTCGGGGACGACGTCCGGATCTCCGGGATCCGCGTCGGGCAGGTCGAAGAGCTCGAAATCGCCGACCACAGCCTGGCCCACGTCCGGTTCTCCCTCGACGAAGGGCGGCAGCTGCCCGCCGACGTCGGCGCGGTCATCAAGTACCGCAACATGGTCGGCCAGCGCTACGTCGCGCTCGAACGCGGCGCCGGCGGCCAGGGCACCCTCCCGGCCGGCGGGGAGATCCCGCTGAACCGCACCACGCCCGCGCTGGACCTGACCGAGCTGTTCAACGGCTTCAAACCGCTGTTCCAGGCACTGTCGCCCACGGACGTCAACCAGCTCTCCGGCGAGATCGTGCAGGTGCTGCAGGGCGAGGGCGGCACGGTCGAGGAGCTGCTGGCGCACACCGGCTCGCTGACGACGACGCTGGCGAGCCGCGACCGGCTCATCGGCGAGGTGATCACCAACCTCAACCACGTGCTCGGCACGGTGAACAGCAAGGGAACCGCACTGACGACGTTGATTTCGACGCTGCGGGAGCTCGTCTCCGGCCTGGCCGCGGACCGCGCGGTGATCGGGGACGCGATCGGCGGCCTCGGCGACCTGTCGACGGCGACCGCGGGCCTGCTCGGCTCGGCGCGGACCCCGCTGAAGGACAGCATCACCGGGCTCGACGCCGTCACGAAGAACCTGACCGACGAGAACATCCTCCCCGGCCTCGAGCAGACGCTGAGCACGCTGCCGGAGAAGCTGAACAAGCTGGGCCGGATGAGCTCCTACGGCTCCTGGATGAACTTCTACCTGTGCAGCTCCACCCTGCAGACCTTGCCCCCGCGCGGAACGCCGGTCACGGCGGAGAGGTGCGGCGCGTGAAGTCCTTCAAGGAACGCAATCCGCTCGCCCTCGGCGTCGCCGGGAGCGTCGTCCTCGCCGCGCTGCTGACCGTGACGTTCAACTACGACAACCTGCCGATCGTCGGCGGCGGCACCACCTACCGCGCCGAGTTCTCGGAGGCGGCCGGGCTGCAGCCCGACGACGAGGTCCGCGTCGCCGGCATCAAGGTCGGCGAGGTCCGCGACGTCGAACTGGCCGACGACCACGTGCTCGTCACCTTCCGCGTCAAGAAGGCCTGGGTCGGCGACCGGACGTCGGCGGAGATCCGGATCAAGACACTGCTGGGCCGCAAGTTCCTCGCGCTCAAGCCGACCGGCGACGGCGTGCAGGACCCGGACCAGGCGATCCCGCGGAACCGGACGGTCACCCCGTACGACGTCACCGAGGCCTTCAACGGCCTGGCGAACACGGCCGGCTCGATCGACACCGATCAGCTCGCGGACAGCTTCACCGCGATCAGCGACACGTTCCGGAACGCCCCGGCCCACGTGCGCACCGCGCTCGACGGGTTGTCCGCGCTGTCGAAGACCGTGTCCTCCCGCGACGACCAGCTCGCCGATCTGCTGGCCAACGCCAAGAAGCTCACCACGACGCTGGCGGACTCCAACGAGGACTTCGAGCAGCTGCTCTCCGACGGCAACCTGCTGCTGGGCGAGCTCGACCGGCGCCGCCAGGCCATCCACGACCTGCTGACCGGCGCGCAGGCGCTGGCGGCCCAGCTCTCCGGCCTGGTGGCGGACAACGCCGGGGCGCTCAAGCCGGCGTTGAGCCAGCTGAACACCGTCACCGACCTGCTGACGCGGCAGAACGACAACCTGGCGAAGAGCCTGGCCGCGGCCGGGCCGTACTTCCGGCTGGCCAACAACGCCCTCGGCAACGGCCGCTGGCTCGACGTCTACCTCTGCGGCCTCATTCCCGAGAACCGCGACCCGTGTGTGCCGCCGAAGCGAACCGGAGCGCCGAAGTGAACGCCACCCGCACATACCGGTTCCTCGCCACCGCCCTCGTGCTGGCCCTCGGCGTGGTGGCCGCGCTGTGGTGGATCTTCTCCGGCAGCGGCCTGGACCGGGCCACCGTGCTCTTTTCCCGCGCCGTCGGCGTCTACAGCGGCTCCGACGTCCGGCTGCTCGGCGTCCGGATCGGCCAGGTCGAGTCGGTGACCCCGCGCGGCGAGCAGGTCGAGGTGACGCTGAGCTACGACGGCTCCGCGCCGATCGCGGCCGACACCGACGTGGTCGTCATCGCGCCCAGCGTCGTCGCCGACCGGTACGTCCAGTTCTCCAAGCCGGCGCGCGGCGGGCCGCGGCTGGTGAACAACGCCACCATCGGCGTGGACCGCAGCGCGACCCCGGTCGAGCTGGACCAGCTGTACGCCAGTCTCGACTCGCTCAGCAAGTCGCTCGGCCCGGACGGGGCGAACAAGAACGGCGCGCTGTCGGACCTGCTCACCACCGGCGCGAAGAACCTGCGGGGCAACGGGACGGCGTTCAACGACTCCGTCCGGCAGCTCGCGGAGCTGGCCAGGACCCTGTCCGGCAACTCCGGCGACCTGTTCACCACGGTCCGGGAGCTGCAGCAGTTCACCGGCATGCTGGCCGCCAACGACGACCAGGTGACGCAGGTCAACCAGCAGCTCGCGGCGGTGTCCGGCACGCTGTCGGCCAACCGCGACGAGCTGGCCTCGGCACTGCGCTCCCTCGGCGCCGCGCTCGGTGACATCCAGGCGTTCATCCGGGACAACCGGGCCCTGATCAAGTCCAATGTGGACAAGCTGGCGGTGACCACGCAGACCGTCATCGACCAGCGCGCGTCGCTGGCCGAGTACCTCGAAACCGCGCCGCTGGCCGCGGCCAACCTGGAGCAGACGGTCGACCCCGCCACCGGGACCCTGCAGAGCCGCACCGACCTGCTCGACTACCTGCCGCTGCCGGTGACGGGATCCGTCTACACGAACGAGGCGGGCGGACGATGAGAAGAGCGCGACGCGTAACCGCCCTGGCCGCCGGCTGTTGCCTGCTCCTGACCGCGTGCTCGGGCGAGTTCAAGGGCGTCTACGACCTGCCACTGCCGGGCGGCGCCGACGTCGGCGACCACCCCTACCACGTCACCGTCCAGTTCGCCGACGTCCTCGACCTGGTGCCGCAGGCCGCGGTGAAGGTCGGCGACGTCCCGGTCGGGCGCGTCCAGACCCTCCGGCTCGGCGCGGACGGCTGGACCGCGGAGGCCGTCGTCGAGGTCAACGGCGACGTCGTGCTGCCCGCCGACGCCGTCGCGCGGCTGCGGCAGTCCAGCCTGCTCGGCGAGAAGTTCGTCGAGCTCGCCGCCCCCGACGGGAAACCCGCGCAGACCGCCCGGCTGGCCGACAACGCCGTGATCCCGGTGTCCCGCACCAACCGCAACCCGGAGGTCGAGGAGGTCTTCGGCGCGCTCTCGCTGCTGCTCAACGGCGGCGGCATCGGGCAGCTGCAGACGATCAACCGCGAGCTGAGCAAGGTCATGACCGGCAACGAGACCCAGATCCGCTCGTTCCTGTCCGGCGTCAACACCCTCGCCACCGACCTCGACGCGCACCGCCAGGACATCGTCGCGGCCCTCGAGGGCGTCAACCGGCTGGCGACCACGCTCGCCGACCGCGACCGGCAGGTGTCCGGAGCGCTCACCGACCTCACGCCGGGCCTGCGCACGCTCACCGACCAGCGCACCCAGCTCGTGGCGATGCTCCAGTCGCTCGACCAGCTCTCCGGCGTCGCCACCGACGTCATCCACAAAAGTGAGGACGACCTGGTGGCCGACCTGCACGCGCTCGCGCCGATCCTCCACCGGCTCGCCGACGCCGGAGCGTCGCTGCCGAAGGCGCTCGAAATCCTGCCGTCCTTCCCGTACACCGACGCGGTCATCCCGGCCATCAAGGGCGACTACCTCAACCTCTACCTGTCGGTCATCCCGGCGCCCGGGGTGCCGCTGCCGAACTACGGCGAGGGCGTCCCGCCCGGCCTGCCGACGCTGCCACCGCTTCCGCTCCCGGCCAGCGGCGAGGTCACGACGGACGGAGGCCGCTGATGCTGACCACCAGGGTCCGGGTCCAGGTGATCGCCTTCGTGGTGATCTCGCTCGTCACGGTCGCGTTCGTCGGCGCCAACTACGCCGGGCTGGGACGGCTGTTCGGCGACGGCGGGTACACGGTGAAGCTCGAGCTCGCCGAGGGCGGCGGCATCTTCACGAACGGCGAGGTGACCTACCGCGGCGTCGCGGTCGGGCGGATCGGGGAGCTGCGGCTGACACCGTCCGGCATGGAAGCCGACCTGGTCATCGACCGCTCGGCGCCGCCCATCCCGGCGAACGCGCAGGCCGTGGTGGCCAACCGGTCGGCGGTCGGCGAGCAGTACGTCGACCTCCAGCCGCGCACCGCCGACGGCCCCTTCCTGGCCGGCGGCTCGGTCATCCCGCGCGAGAAGACGACGCTGCCGATGCCGGTGCAGAACCTGCTCGGCGACCTCGACTCGCTGACCGCGTCGGTGCCGACCGGCGACCTGCGCACGGTGGTCGACGAGCTCGACGACGCGTTGCGCGGCACCGGGCCGGACCTGCAGGTGCTGCTGGACACGGCGACATCGTTCACCAAGGACGCGTCGGCCAACCTGCCGCAGACGACGAAGCTGATCGACGACGGCTCGACCGTGCTGCGCACCCAGCTCGACTCGTCGGCCGAATGGCGCGCGTTCACCGGCAACGCCAAGCTGTTCGCCGCGCAGCTGTCCGATTCGGACGGTGACCTGCGCCGGCTGATCGCCACCGCGCCGCCGGCCGCCACCGAACTGGGCACGCTGCTGCGGGAGACCGATCCCGGACTGCCGATCCTGCTGGCCAACCTGCTCACGACCGCGCAGGTGATCCAGACCCGCACCGGCCAGCTGGAGCAGCTGCTGGTCGCGACGCCGAGGGCGGTCGCGGCGACGTCGGCGGCGTTCAACGGCGGCGACGGCAACCTCGGCATGGCGCTGACGTTCTACGACCCCGTCCCCTGCCGGGCCGGCTACGAGGGCACGCAGTACCGGCCCAGCACGGACACCACGCCGCTGCCGTTCAACACCGGCGCGTCCTGCACGCTCGAGAAGGGCGACGCGACGTCGGTGCGGGGCTCGCAGAACGTGCCGCACCCACCGGTGCCGGCCCCCGTGGTGCCCGGGTCCGGCGCGCCGGCCGCGTCGCCCGGCCTGACGGTGTCCCCGACCATCGAGGAGATGCTGTGGCTGGGAAAGTGAGGTGGCCGCTGCGGGCCGCGGTCGTCGCGGTGGTCGCCACCGCGGCCTTCGCGGGCTGGTCCGGGGTCACCTGGTACCGCACCGCGCACAGCGAGGCGGTGACCTACGGGACCGCGCGCGACGAAGCACTGGCCAGCGGCCGCGAGCTGGTGGCGCGGCTGTGCACCCTCGACTACCACCGGCTGGACCAGGGGCTCGCGGAGTGGCTCGACGCGTCGACCGGCCCGCTGCGCGACCGGCTGGCCCACACCGACGAGGCCACGAAGAAGACCCTCACCCAGGGCGCGACGGTGTCCACGGGCAAGGTGCTGGACGCGGGCCTGAGCGAACTCGACGAGCACGCCGGGACCGCGAAGCTGCTGGCGTCGGTGGAGATCACCGCGTTGAAGGAGGGTGTCGCGCCGTCGACCAAGCGCAACCGGTTCGCCGCGGGACTGACGCGGACCGAAAGCGGCTGGAAGCTCAGCGCGCTCGACGAGCTGCCGGTGGGGGCGAGATGAACACCGACGACGCACTCTTTCCCGCGGAGGCGGCATGAACACCGACGACGCACTCTTTCCCGCGGAGGCGGCATGAACACCGACGCGCTGCCCGCTACCGAAGACGAGCCCGAAGTGGCCACTTCCGCTTCTGACAACGACGACACTGACAACATCGCCGACGCCCCGGAAGCCGTCGAGCAGCCGCGACGACGTCCAGTGCTACTGCCCCTGCTGATCGCCGTGGCGGTGCTGCTGGCCGCCGCGGGCGTGGTGTTCACGGTCGCGGCGCGGTCGGCGGACGGCGACCCGGCCGCGGCCAACCACGCGCTCACCGACGTCGGGGGCACCGCCGACGTCACCTCGGCGGTGACGCTGGCGCTCAACCGGATCTTCTCGTACTCGTATGACAAAACCGACGTCACCGAACAGGCCGCGCGGGACGTCCTGCGTGGCGAAGCCCGCACCACCTACGACCGGCTGTTCGCCCAGGTGAAAGAAAAAGCGCCGGCCCAGAAACTGGTGCTGACAACGCGGGTGACGTCTTCCGCGGTTCAGGAACTGCGCGACGGCAACGCCCGGCTTCTCGTGTTCCTCGACCAGTCCGCCACCCGCGCGGACAACAATTCCACCAGTTCCGCCGCCGCCCAGCTTTCGGTGACGGCGGAACGTGAGGGCAATGCCTGGAAGATTACCGGGCTCACGCCCCGCTGACCCAGTTTTCAGCACGCTGCACAATTCGAAGGAGAGTTGGCATGCCCACTTTGTTGCGCACTCGGAAGAACAGCCGGAAATGGGCGCGCGCGGCCGCGGTCACGGCCGCCGCGGGCATCGCGATGAGCGTTGTCACGGCGGTGCCCGCTTCGGCCGACGTGATCGAGATCCCGGTGGGCTACACGGTCACCGGCAGCACGGTGGTGAAGAAGACCGGCAGTGCGATGACCCTCGGCCCGGGCAACCTCGACGGCAACCTGGTCATCGACGACCAGACCGGCTCGGTCGGCCTCCGGGCGAACCTGACGCTGCCGCCGTCGCAGGCGAACATCTCGCTGGTGTCGGGCCTGTTCAAGATCAAGGCGAAGGTCAAGATCACCCCGACCGGCCCGGCCACGGGCACGATCGCCGACGGCACGCTGACCACGCACGCCCAGGCGAACATGGAGATCTACGACATCTGGGCCGGCCTGCTGGTCCCGGTGATCCCGCTGCCGACGGTGCCGGGCAGCTGCAAGGCGAGCAAGCCGCTCGAACTCGACCTGAGCGCCAAGGACGTCGACATCTTCGGCCCGAAGATCACCGTCACCGGCACCTACGCCATCCCGGACTTCAAGAACTGCTTCATCGCCGACCTGGCGCTGGGCGCGCTGGTTTCCGGGCCGGGCAACACGATTTCGCTGGACCTGGCGGCCAAGACCGAAGGCTGACCCGGACAGACGAAGAGGGGCTTCCCGGCCGGGAAGCCCCTCTTTCCGTGCCTGGTCAGCAGGGTGCGGAGGGATCCGCCTTCAGCACGACGCTGAACCGGTCGCCGGCGGAGAAGGCCACCAGCGGACCGCAGATGCCATTGCCCAGCGGATCGCTTTCCGTCTGGTCGTTGGAGCCCCAGGCGACGATGTCGCCGTTGCTCTTGAGCGCGAGGTTGAACGTCCAGCCCGCGTCGATCGCCACGACGTCGGACTGGACGGTGTCCGGGACTTCGGCCTGGTGGTTGTCGTTGCGGCCCCAGGCGATCACCCCGCCGTCCTTGAGCGCGAGACTGTGCTGGTGACCGGCGGAAACGGCCGTGACACCGGACCGGGCCTCGGCCGGGACGTCGATCTGGCCGTGGTCATTGCTGCCCCAGGCGATGACCCCGCCGTTCTTCAGCGCCAGGCTGTGGTCGCCACCGGCGGAAACGGCGGTGACGCCGGACATCGCCGCGGCCGGGACGTCCGTGCGCAGGCCCCAGCTGACGACGCGCCCGCCCTCTTTGAGCGCAAGGTTGTGCATGGCGCTGGTGGAGATGGCGACGACGCCCGACTTCGCGTCGGCGGGCACGTCCGTCTGGCCGTACCAGTTGTTTCCCCAGGCCAGGACACCGCCGTTCTTGAGCGCGAGCTCGTGTCCCCAGCCGGCGGCGATCGCGCTGACGCCCGACGTCGCCGCCTCCGGCACCTCCGTCTGGCCGAAGTTGTTGTCGCCCCACACCAGGACCTGGCCCTCCTTGAGGCCCGACGCATCCAACCCGCCCATGGAGACGGCCGTAAGCCCCTCGGAGGCCTCCGAGGGCGGCCCTGTGACGTAGTAAGGCAGACCCCATTCCAGGACACCGCCGGTGTCCTGGGCCGAAGCGGACGCGGCCGGTACGAGGGGGATGGCGGCCAGCGCCGCGGCCGCCAGCACAACGGCCCGCCGGGGTACGCTCCGGAAACGGAAGACTTCGGCCACGGTATCTTCTTTCGCTGAATCGATTCGTGCGTTCGCGGTACACGCGCGCACCCAGATACTAACCCGGACAATCGCCGAACGACACCCACCGCGTTCTTTGTCAAGCGCCGACCAAGGGTCGTCCACGAATGCTCCGCCGTTGACAAAAATCGCGGCCCGGAGGACCACTGACGAAGCCGGTACGTCACATGCTTGTTGCGCAACCGACTGGCGAGTAACCTCATTTCTCACAGCCACCTCGCGAGGGTCAGGGCTGCACCAGGGAAACCCGGGGGAATTCGCGGTACCGACAGGTCCGCGGGGGCGCGTGGGCAGCGCCCCGCCGAGACGTCACTGGATGATCGAAGGAGATTGACAGTCATGACCCGACTCAGGAACCTGTCCCTCAAGACAGTTACCACCGCCGCCATCGTCAGCACGCTGGGCCTGCTCACCGCAGGCGTCGCGTCGGCGGCCGACCAGGCCTACACCGCCACGGCCACACACCGGTGCACGTTCCCCGGTATCCCGCAGCAGGACGTGGGGATCACCGCGTTCCTGACCGGACCGGACGCGATCGCGGTCAACGGCACCGCCGTGCCGACCAACGTCGGCGGCACCGCGACGATCTCGGCCGCCGTCCACTCGCTGCTGACCGCCGTCGGCTACGACGGCATCCGCGGCGAGGCGACCGTCCCGGTGACCGCGGCCCGCGGCACGGTCTCCGGACCGGCCAGTGGCCTGAACATCCCCGAGACGATCTACCCGGCCGGCGGGGCGATCACCGTCAACATCGCCCAGGTGGCCACCTCGTCGATCCCCACCTACACCGCCCCGGCGACCGAGGGGACGGACACGCTGTCGCTCGGCTCGCCGATCACCGCGGCGCTGCAGTTCCACAAGAAGTCCAACAACACGTGGGCGAACTGGAACATGAGCTGCACCGTGAAGACCACCACGCCGCCGCAGAACCCCGCGTTCTCGCCGGACTTCGTCATCACCCCTTGATCATCGGGTGAAGCAGCACCGTAGGGATGGCCGGGGCCCCGGCCATCCCTACGGCTCGTTCCCCAGCGGTACCGACAGGAGCACGGCATGGCCTCATCGCTGACCCGGCGGACGGCGACCCGCGGCGCGATCGCGCTGGCGTGTGTCGTGTCGGTCGCCACCGGCGCGTTCACCGGCATCGGATCGGCCGCGCCGGGCGAACCGGACGGCGCCGCGGCGTCCGGACGGCATGAGCTGGCCAAGACCGTGGACGCGACTTGCCCGTTCGCCGATCCGGTCGGGCCGCTGAAGCTCGCCGTGACCACGACCGCGACCCTGCCGACCTCGATGACGATGGGCAAACCGGCGACGTTCGACGGCCTGACCGTGTCGTTCTCGCTGCCGCGGCCCGCCGCCCAGCAGCTGCTCGGCACCGGCATCACCCTCGAAGGCGGGCTGACCTTCCAGCTGCTGCTGGAGCAGGGGAAGGTCAAGGACACCCTTGCCGTCCCCATGACCATCGCCGCGACCGCGTTGCCCGCCGAAGGCGATCTTCCGCTGGTGGCCAAGGGAAAGCTCTCGGCGTTCTCCCCCTCCGCCGCGGGTGTGCTGCGCCTCCGGCTGAGCGCGCCGAAACTCGCGCTCGGCCCGACGGGCGCTCCACCGGACCAACCCGCCGAGCAGGTGGCCTGCACCACGGACGGCGGCCAGGACCTCTCCTTCGGCGCTGTCCCGGTGCTGGCAGCCACCTCACCGCCGGCGGCGGGCAAGCCGGCGCCGGAGAAGAAGGCCACACCCAGCCCACAGTCGACCGGCCCGCAGAGGCACTCCCTGCTGGACGAAGAACCGCCTCCCGACGAAACCTTCACCATGGTGCTGCCGCTGCAGTCGAACCAGGTCGACAACACGGCCACGATCGCCAAGACCGGTAGCAAGATCCACAGCAAACCGGCAGTGCTGGCCAACGGCGTCTGGTTCCGGATCACGGACGTCGACGGGTTCCCCATCCGGAGCGAGATCACGGGCGAGCTGGCCTTCGCCCCGGTGACGACCACCTACCTCGGCTACGGGTTCCTGCCGATCAGCGCGACCGTCGAGTTCCTGCCGGTCGACTACCGGCGCAGCACCATGATTCACTCGTTCGGAACGCTGTTCGACGGGATTCTGCGCAACCACCTCGACGTAGTTTCACGGCTGAGCGACATCAAAGTGAACGGCGTCCCCCTGGACGCCGGCCCGGACTGCGTGTCGGAGACGCCGATGGCGATCGACATGATGGGTGAGTACGACCCATTCGGCGCCGGCGGCCAGATCAGCACCGACCCGGCCAACCCCGACCCGAAGTACCGGGGTTTCACGCTACCGCCGTTCAAGAACTGCGGCGCGGCGGAGAAGCTGAGCTCACTCTTCACCGGCCAGAACTCCGGCCCGGGCAACCAGGCGTCGGCACACCTGTCGCTCATCACGCTGTGCCAGGAAGCGGACCACCGCAACTGCCCGCCGGTGGCGCCGATCCCCGCCGAGGTCTTCCGGAACAGCCGCTGAGTGATCCGCGGACAGGTCACTCGGCGCCCGTCCCTTTCTCCACCGTCGGCTTGGCCGCCACCGGCGCGTTCACCCAGGCCCCGACGGCGCTGAGCACCCGATGGGCTCCCGGATCCGGGAGCCCATCGCACACCTGCTCGAACTCCGCGAAAGCCTCCTGACCTGCCTCCATGGCGACTCGAAGGACGTGCGGCGGAAGCGCCCCGGCCGTGAGGCCCGGCATCGCGAGCAGCTCTGGCAGCGCCGAGATCCGGCCGTCGAGCAGGTCGGTGAGCGTGACGTCGAGCCGCGTCCGGTCGCCTCGCAGGGCCAGGACGTCTTCGACGCGGAGGAACAGCCTGCCCAAAGCAGCACCACAGACTCGGAACGCCTCGGCGTCGACACCGCCGAGGGCCGCGCCGATCCGCAACGGGAACTCGAACAGCGAAGCGAAGACCGCTTCCGCGCCCGAGCCCGTCGTCAGAACGGCGGCCCGCAGCGTGGCCAGCTCGCCCAGCCAGTCCGAAAAGGACCACGAGAGCTCCGGCGCCGCCTCCGCGATCAGCCGCGATGCCTGGCCCAGCAGGTAGTCGCCGGCGAGCACCGTCGTCGCGGACTCCCAGTCGACGCCCCGCACCTCCCGCGGCGGGGCCGCGGGGCCGAGGAAGGCCAGCGCACCGAGGGTGGCGAGCTCGATGGCCGCGGCGACGGACGCGTCCCCGCGCGCCGGGGCGTCCCCGCCGGCCACGAGCGCCGCGAAGAACCCGATCGCGGGCCGCAACAGCAGCTTCTCTTCCCGGTCGGCGGTGAACATCCGGGCCAGGAACGGCCAATCGCCCCGGACGATCGACAGGCACACTTCGTCGCAGGCGGCGAGGAACGGCAGCACCCGGACCCGGGTGGCCGGCGGCAGGTCCAGGGGTTCGGCTCCGGCGAATGCCGACGCGCCTTCGGGCAGCACCAGGGCCCGCCGTCCCTTCGCGTAGAAGGGGTGTTCGCTGCCCGCGCCGGCCGCGAGGACGCGCCAGGCGAGGTGGTACCTGCGGGCCGCGTGCCTCGCGGTCTCGAAGTAGCCGACGAACGCGGACGCCAGCAGCCGCTCGTATTCCCGGCGCGCGGCGGCGGGATCGTCGCGCGCGGACAGGACGGCTCGCGCGGCGGCGCGGGCGGCCCGCGAGGCCAAGCAGCGGGCGGCACTGGTCAACAAGATCGAGCCGCCGGAGGTGCTGCTCATCCAGAGCGACCAGGAGTTCGCCTTCGCCATGTGGGAACACGCTTCGGGGCCGAAGCTGAAGGCCGCGGCGCTGGCCGCCTACCAGGGCGACGCCGCCGCCCAAAAGAACTTCATCCTCACCGGGATCTTCACCGCCCGCGCGGCCGACCAGCAGGACCTGATCGACGCCGACACCACGAAGAGCGCCGAACAGAAGGCGGCCGACGCGGCACGGGACGCCCGGATCCTGGCCGCCGCGGTGGTCGCCATCGAGCCCACCGCGGGCCAGCTCGTGGAGCCGGACGTGAACTTCGTGCTGGACCTCTGGCAGGCGGCGAAGGCGGGCACCGAGGTGCGGGCCGCGGCCGAACGAGCGCTGCGGACGATGGACGCCGCAAAGCTGCGGGCCTACATCGGCACCGGCATCCACAGCGCGAACCTGCAGGACTGGTTCACCTGGATCCGGAAGAAGGGCGAAGCGGACCGGCGGCTGCTGTTCGAACTGCGGACGCGCGCCGAGCAGAGCCGGGTGCACCCCGCGCTCGTCGCCGGGGCGAACGCCGCCATGGCCGGCACCGACGACGACGTCGAGCGGTTCCTGCGCCTGGGCCAGTACGAGGACGCGTCCCTGGTCCAGTCCGTCCGCTCGCAGAGCCCCGGCGCGTCCGGGTGGTACCTCCGCGGCCTGACCGACGCCGTCGTGGGTGCGGGGGCCGGGGCGGACACAGCCTGGCGCGTCGTCCCCGGCAAGGCGGACGCGACCTGTCACTCCTTCGAATCGGTGACGCACCCCGAGTACTACCTGCGGCAGCAGGGGCTGCGGGTCGTGCTCGGAGCGTCCGACGGCACCGACCAGTTCCGTGCGGACGCGACCTGGTGCTCGAAGGCCGGGCTCTCCGGCTCCGGCGTCACGCTGGAATCCTTCAGTGCCAGGGGACGGTTCCTGCGCCAGTTCAGCACGCAGGTGTGGGCGGCCGACTCCGGCGGCTCGCACCCCTACGACACCCCGAACGGCTACGCGGCCGACGCCTCCTGGCAGGTCGACGCCCCGTGAGGCCCGCCGTGGCCGGGGTCCGTGCGGGCCCCGGCTACGGTGCTGTCCACTGTGGACGCGAAGCGGCCGACCGCGGAGACGGCAGCAGCTCGCTGACCGGGGACCGCAGCGGCAGTGGCGCCGCCCCCGCCCGCAGCGCCAGTTCCATCTCGAAGCGCGCCGTCGGGTCGCGGAGCTTGTCGCCGAACGTCGCCTGGAGCTGGCGCATGCGGTAGCGGACCGTCTGGGGGTGGACGCCGAGGCGCTCCGCGATCTCCACCACGTTGCCCTGGCTGTCCAGCCACGCCCGCAGCGTCTCCAGCAGCCGCTCCTGCTGCTTGCCGGTCATGTCCGCCAGCGGGGCGAACAGGCGGTGCCGCAGCGTGCCGACCAGGCCGGTGTCGGAGTTGACCAGCAGCGTCGCCAAGTGCTCCTCGGCGCGCAGGACCGGACGCTGCGCCAGCACGCCGCGATCGGCCAGCCGCAGCGCGTTCCGGGCCCAGCGCAGGGAATCCGCGACCGACGCGAGCGGGACGCACGGGCCGATCGAGAGCCGGCAGTCCGGCAGGGCCACCTGCAGCGTCGCCAGCCGGGCGGCGCCGAGCTCGCCGGGAACCACCAGTTTCGGGTCAGCGGTGTCCAGTTCGGCGAGGACGTCCGCGTCGAACCCGGCGTGGCGGCGGGCCGGGGCGACGCCGTCGGCCGGGCTGACGGCCACCGGCGTCGCGTCGGACGGCACCGGCCAGCCGATCAGCTGGGCCAGCTCGGCGATGGCCTTCGGCGACGCGGGCGGCGTCTCCAGGAGCAGGTGGAGCAGCTTGCGGCGCCAGGTGTCGAGCGCTCCCGCCGTGCGCGCCTTCGCCTCGAGGTAACCGTCGAGCGCGACGGAGGCGAGTTCGTCCATGAACGCCAGCATCGCGTCGGCCAGCTGGGACATCACCGCCGACGAGAGCCCGCTCCGCCGCCCGACGCGCATGATCCGCCGCCACGACACCCGCGCGCCCACCCGGTACGCCGACTGCAGCGTGTCGAGGCTGCGGCCCTCGCGCATTTCGTTCTGCCCCAGCCGGTGGTGCACCTCGTGGGACTGCTCTTTGGACGCCGTCGGGTCGGCGATCTGCGCCACGAACAGCGTGATCGCGTATTCGACGCCCGCGCGGATCGACTTGCCGTAGGGCCCGTCGAGCGGGCGGGCGTACGCCGGGATGGTCGCGCGGATCTCGTCGACGATCTCGGCCGCGAGGCTGGCCAGCTCCGGGCGCAGGATGTCGGCGAGCTTCCTGGGCAGTGCGGCGGGTGGCGCAGCGTGATCGAATCCGCGCTCCACCGACATTGCAGCAGCTCCTTCGCTCCGCCCCGGATCCGGCCACGCGCACGCGCGACCGGGCCCCCACGCCTGATGCGGGGTGACACCGCGCACATCGAAAAAGTAGCGCTGAACGTGTCACACCTTCGGAGGGGAACCGTTTTCTTGTCATCTTCGTGACAAGTTCACGAGGCTCGGCTGCGGAATCTTGACATCCACCCCGCCGACTGCACGCCGAAGTACGTACGAACGGACGAACTCCCAACGAGCGACCCGCGCCGCGGTTGCGCCTGCATCTTGTATCGTATGGTTGATACAAGCGAGGAGGGAGCAGCCATGCTGCAGCTCGACAACCTGTTCTGGGTCGCGGTCATCATGGGCGTGGTCGGCCTGGCGATCCTGATCGTGCTCTGGCCTGGGGAGAAGCACGGAAAACGCTTGCTCGAACGCTGGGGCGTGCCGGACCCGGACGCCGCCGAAGTGGCGCTCGCCGTCCGGTACCTGAAGCGGCGGCGGCTCTGGTACCCGTGGCTCTTCCTGGCCATCCCGCCACTGCTCGACGACACGGCGGCGGGCACGATCTTCGCCACCCTGCTGCTGGGCGGCCTGATCGCCGAGCTGCTGGCCCAGCGGCCGTCCCGTGGTCCGCGCCGGGAAGCCGTCCTCGCGCCGCGGACGCTGCTGGGCATCGTCCCCGGCTGGGCGCTGGCGCTCGGGGGGCTGGCCGCCGCCGCGTCGATCGCGCACCTCGCGCTGATCGGGCGGTGGACGCTGCTGGCGGTGGCGGCGGGCACGGCGGTGGTCTGCGTGGCGATCACCCTGCTCGCGGTGCGGCGGCCGCCGGTGGGCGAGCCGCGCGCCGATCTGGCGCTGCGCTGCCGCAGCGGACGCGTCGCGATCGGGCTGGGCATCGGCGCCTGCACGGCGATCGGCTGGCCGGCCGGCGACCTGGTCTCGTTCCTGGTGGTCGCGGCCGGGCTGGCCGCGTTCCTGGCCGTCACCGCGCCGGTGAAACGGCTGCCGGCGGCCGCGTGAAGATCGTCGTCGACACCGAGAACGGGCTCGCGCCCTGGCGGCAGGTGCACGACCAGGTGATCCGGGCGGTGACGACGGGCGCGCTGGCCGAGGGGACGCGGCTCCCGCCTCACCCATCCGGTGTTCCACGCGCACCGGTCGGAGACCGCGCTGCTGCGGTACCTGCGCGCGTTGTCGGACTCCGACGTCGCGCTCGACCGCA
>NZ_JBFBBN010000085.1:0-23540 GCF_040682715.1 Amycolatopsis sp. NPDC051128
TCGCCTTCGGCTTTCCCGTGGTGCCGGAGGAGAACAGCACGCACAGCGGGTGCGCGAAGCCGACCGGTTCGAACCCTGGCGCGCTCTCGGCGAGCCGGGACTTCAAGTCCCTCAATGCGACATTCACGGACCTTCGGCGAGGCCTACGTCGGCCGGGCCAGGTGGTGCTGGCTCAGGCGGGCACGGACCACTTCTGGTTGGCCGTCCCGCCGCAGTCCCACAGCTGAAGCTGGGCACCGTCCGCTGTGGACTGTCCGGTGACGTCGAGGCACTTGCCCAGCGCGCGGATCGTGCCGTCGGCGCCGGCCGTCCACTGCTGGGCAGCCGCGTTGTCGCCTCTTTCACCGTGGGACCGGCTTTCCGCGCGCGGCACGGAACGCGAGGAGGAGGTGGCCTCGCCTGCCGGGGCGGCGGCAGGGGTGACCGTGCTTCGCCGCGCTGTCCGCGGGCCCGGGGCAGGGCGGATCCAGGGTCGCTTTGTTGTGCCTGGCAACAAAAGTATGCATGGCTAGACAAGTCGGACAACAGTCGACCAGTCATTTTTCAATCAGAATCAAGATGACAGAGCGCCCCGAGGTGCGCTGTCTGTCAGGCCGCGTCGGAGTCCGGTGCTCCCGGCTTCGCGATCCTCGACGTCGCTCCCTGCTCCAGCAGGTCCGCCACCGGGAGCGTCGCCGCGCCCGTCGCGACCGCGTCCAGGCCCAGCGATCCCAGCAGGATCGACGTCTGGCTGAACGGGTGCCGCAACGCGTGCTCGCCCGCGGCCGAGCGGATCCGCGGCAGCAGCTGCTCGCCCAGGGCCAAGCCCGCCCAGCCGCCGATCACGATGCGCTCCGGGTTGAACAGGTTGATCAGGTTCGCGATGCCCGCGCCCAGGTAGCCCGCCGTTTCGTCGAGGACCCGAGCCGCCGTCTTCGAGCGAGGGGCCGCCGCCAGCAGTGCGGCGAACCGCGCCTGCTCGTCCTCGCCCGGGACGTCCTTGCCGCGCGCGCGGCGGTACCGCGCGAGCACCGCGCCCGCGCCGATGTACGCCTCCAAGCACCCCCGCGCGCCACAGCGGCAGTCCTGGCCGCCGTACGCGATCGTCGTGTGTCCCCACTCGCCCGCGCTGCTCGTCGAACCGCGGTAGGTCGTGCCGTCGGTGACCACCGCCGCGCCGACGCCCGAACCGATCAGCGCGATCACCGCGTGCCGGGCCCCGCGGCCGGCGCCGAACCACATCTCGGCCTGGCCCTGCGTCTTCGCGCCGTTGTCGACGAACAGCGGAAGCGTCACGCCGGCGTCGTGCACCAGCGAAGCGAACGGCACCGCGTCCCAGCCGACCGTCGGCGCGTGGACCAGGACCCGCGACCCCTGCTCGACCGTGCCCGGCACGCCGATGCCGACGCCGAGCACGCCCGCGTCGTCGATGCCCGCGCTCGCGAACACCTCCCGCAGCCCGGACGTCACCTGCTCGACCGCCGTCGCCGGGTCCGGCGCCTTCGGCAGCGGGTGCTCGACCGTGGCGAGCCGGTTCATCGCCAGGTCGAACAGCTCGACCTTCACGCCGGTTTCCCCGATGTCGACGCCCGCGACGTGCCCGTACGCCGGGTCGACGCGCAGCAGCACGCGGGGCCGCCCGCCGTCGGACTCGACCTGCCCCGCTTCGGTGATGAGCCGCTCGTCGCCCAGTTCGGCGGTCACGTTGCTGACCGTGGCGGCACTCAATCCGGTGAGCTGGCTGAGTTCGTGCCTCGACAGCGGCCCGTCGAAGTACAGTTTCGACAGCAGCAGGGATCGGTTGTGCCGCCGGAGATCACGGACGGTGGTGCGCTTGCTCGCCATGGGCAACCCATCTGGACTCTGACCGGCTCACTGGCAGGATGCCTGATCACTGTAAGTTGTGGCTATGTATTAAGTGGTGAACTAAGTCCCGAACCGATCGTATCTGGCACAATTCTCCTGGTGACCCAGGTGGTGCGTCAGACGACCCGAGACCTCCGGCGGCACAACCGCGCGGCACTACTCTCCTCCCTGTACCTCGGCGGCCCCGTCAGCCGGCTGGAACTGGTAGCTGAATCGGGATTGTCGGCCGCCACCGTTACCAACGTCGTCTCCGAGCTCATCGCGGACGGCGTCGTCGCCGAGGCGGGCTCGGTCGAATCCGACGGCGGGCGGCCGCGGACGCTGCTGGCCGTGCGGCCGGAGTTCGGCCAGGTCGTGGGCGTCGACGTCGGCGAAACGCACGTCGAAGTCGGCCTGTTCGACTGCACGCTCGGGACGCTCGGCACGGTGCGCCACCCGCTCGTCGGCACCCGGCTCGATCCGGACGAAGTGGCCGGATTGGTGCGCACCGGCATCGCCGAGGTGCTCGAAGGCGGCGAGCCGGCCGCGGTGTTCGGCATCGGCATCGGGGTGCCCGGCGCGGTCCGGGACGGCGGGATCGTGCACGCACCGACCCTCGGCTGGCGCGGCGTGGCCTTCGCGGACCTCATCCACCCCCACATCCACGCGCTGTTCCCTCCGGGGCCGAGCCCCGGACCCCAGCCGGGGGGCAAGCCTCCCTGGATCCCCCGAGCGATGCCGGTCCACCTCGACAACCGCGCTCGCACCTTGGGTCAGGCCGAGGCGTGGCGTGGCGCCGGCCGGGGCGCCGAACGCGCCGTCGTCGCCCTGCTCGGCGTCGGCGTCGGGGCCGCCGTCGCGACGGCCGGGAGGTCGCACCCGGACATCACGACCAGCGAGTGGGGCCACACCGTCGTCAAGGCGGGCGGGGCGGCCTGCCGGTGCGGCTCGCACGGCTGCCTGGAGGCCTACGTCGGCACCGAGGCGGTCGTCCGGCAGTACGCGGTCCGCGTCGGCCGGCGGCCGGTCATCGGGGGCGAAAGCGACGCCGAGCTGGCGCACATCGTCGCGGAGGCGGTGAACGCCGGGCCGGCCGCCGACGTCCTCGCCGAGACCGGCGAGTACCTCGGGATCGGCATCGCGAACCTGATCAACCTGCTCAGCCCCGATCGGGTGGTGCTGTCCGGCTCGGCGGGAGCGATCATGGGACCGGCGATCCTGCCCGCGGTGCGTGATGCCGTGGGCCGGCACGCGCTCGGCTACCTGGCGGAGCGCACCGAGGTCGTCCTCGGCACGCTGGGGCCCGAGGCCGTCGCGCTGGGCGCGGCGACGCTGCCCGTCGCGCAGCTGCTCGCCAACGGCGGCCGCAGCACCTGAAACTGTTGCAGCGCAAGGGATATTCAAGAAACGTCACGGATAAGGGCTCGGCGTTCGACGACGACCCGGACTCGTGGCGCGGCTCGTAACGCGGGCGCGGATGTCCTCGGCTACTTCGCTGGTCCCTTTTGGACAACTTCGAGCGGGCTCATGGGTATGCGAAGCGGCTCAGGCCGGAACGCCGGTCCGGCGCGCGAACGTGGTCGACCCGGGGACCGCGCGTCCGCTCGACCGACCCGAACGGGGGTGGGGCGAACCCCACCTCGACCCGGTGGTGCGCCCCATGGTTCGGCTCCGTGATCGTCTCTAGCGTCGGACGGGACGGATGCCGGACGACGGAGGGGAACCATGGCGGTCCGAACTGAGGTCAGGCAAGTCCCCGGAACGGCGCGGAAGGCCTGGTGGCGACGGCCGTGGGTGGCGCCACTCGCCCTGGTCGTCGCCGTCTTCCTCGCCTACTCCGTGCCGCCGTACCTCACCCTCGATCCCGCGCAGTCGCGTGTGCCCGCGCCCGCCGGGTTCGCCGCGCACTACTGGTTCCTCGTCGCGCACATCACCTTCGGGACCATCGCCATCGTCGGCGTCATCCTGCAGGTCTGGCCGTGGCTGCGCCGGAAGCACCCGGTCGTCCATCGCCGGGTCGGGCGGGTCTACGTCTTCGGCGGGGCGATTCCGTCGGCCGTGATGGCGGTGACGATCGGCACGGTGAGCCCGCTCGGGCCGGTCGTCGGTGCGCTCAACGTCTTCGCCGCGTTGCTGTGGCTCGGCTTCACGATCGCCGGGTGGCGGGCGGTGCGGCAGCGGCGGTTCGCCGACCATCGCAAGTGGATGGTCCGCAGCTTCGCCATGTGCATGAGCACGCTGATGAGCCGGGCCCTGTCGCCACTCGCGTTCCTGATCGTCATGCCGCGGAGTGCGGACAAGGAGGCGCTGATCCTGAACGCGGCCACGCTGTCCGCCGTGCTGAGCGTCCTGATCCTGCTGCTGCTCAGCCAGTGGTGGCTCGACCGGAAGCCGAAGCCAGCCACCGCGCGATGATCGTCCGCTGGATCTCCGACGCGCCCTCGTAGATCCGCGGGGCCCGGACCTCGCGGTAGAGGTGCTCCAGCAGGTGCCCGCGCCGCAGGGCGCGGGCGCCGTGGAGCTGGACCGCGGAGTCGACGACGAACTGCGCGGCCTCGGTGGCGAACAGCTTCGCCATCGCCGCGCGGCCACTGAGGTTCGCCTCACCCGCGTCGTACGCGGCCGCCGCGGCGTAGACCAGCAGCCGCGCGGCTTCCGTGCGCGTGGCCATCTCGGCCAGCGCGTGCGCCACCGCCTGCTGCTTGATCAACGGCCCGCCGAAGGCTTCCCGTGAGCCGGTGTGGTCCACAGTGGCGTCCAGCGCGGCCTGCGCCATCCCGACGGCGAACGCGCCGACGCTCGGCCGGAACAGGTCCAGCGTCCGCATCGCCACGGCGAAGCCGCGGTTCTCCTCGCCGAGCAGTTCCTCGCGCCGGACCTCGACGCCGTCGAACGTGACCGTGCCGATCGGGTGCGGGCTGACCAGGTCGAGGTGCTCGCCGCCCAGGCCGGGCCGGCCGGCCGGGACGACGAACGCGCTGACGCCGCGCGCGCCCGCACCCGGTGTCGTGCGGGCGAACACCGTGTAGAAGTCCGCCTCCGGCGCGTTGGAGATCCACATCTTCTCGCCGGTGAGGCGCCAGCCGTCGCCGTCGGGTTCGGCGGACAGCGACAGCGCGGCCGCGTCCGAACCGGCGTCCGGCTCGGTCAGCGCGAACGCCGCCACCGCGTCCCCGGCCGCCACCGCGGGCAGCCAGCGCGCCACCTGTTCGTCCTGCCCGGACTGCAGGACCGGGTAACTTCCCAGTCCCTGCAAGGCCAGCGCCGTCTCGGCTTCGGTGCTCACGGTGGCGAGGTTCTCGCGCAGGATGCACAGGTCCGTCGCGGCCGCCTGGCGCGACGGCTTCCCTTCGGCGACGCCGGGGAAGAGCCGGGCGAGCAGGCCGAGCGCGCCCATCTCCTTGAGCAGCGGGCGGTTCACCGCACCCTCCACACCGGACTCGGCGAGCGGGCGCAGCCGGTCCGCGGCCAGCTGCCGGACTTCCGAAGCGAAGGCCTGCTGGGACGGGTCGAGGGCGAAGGCGGTCATTGCGCGGCTCCCGGTCGCCAGCGGGCATGGGCAGTTCCGGTGCGGCCGGAGCGGACGAGGTCCAGGCGTGGCTCCGGCCCGTCGGACCGGCCGGTCTGGGGTTTGCGGCGGCCCGCGGCGAACTGCTTGGGCCACGCCACCGGGTAGTCCTGCTCGGCCGCCGCGTGCAGCGTCCACTGTGGATCGTAAAGGTGGGTGCGACCCAACGCGCAGAGGTCCGCGCGGCCGGCGAGGATCAGCGAGTTCACGTCGTCGTACGACGAAATCGCGCCGACGGCGATCACCGCGATGCCGTACTCTTCGCCGATCTCGTTGCGGATCCGGTCGGCGTACGGCGTCTGGTAGCTGCGGCCGTACTGCGGGCGTTCGTCGCTGACGACCTGGCCGGTCGAGACGTCGATGCCGGCGGCGCCGTGGGCGGCGAAGGCGCGGGCGATCTCGACGGCGTCGTCGGCGTCGACGCCGCCGTCGGCCCAGTCGGTCGCCGAGATCCGGACGGTCATCGGCCGCTCGGCGGGCCAGACGGCGCGGACCGCGTCGAAGACCTCCAGCGGGAAGCGCAGCCGGTTCTCCAGCGAGCCGCCGTAGGCGTCACCGCGGCGGTTGGTCAGCGGGGAGAGGAACGACGACAGCAGGTAGCCGTGCGCGCAGTGCAGTTCGAGGACGTCGAAGCCGGCGCGCGCCGCGGCTTCGGCACTGGCGACGAACTGAGCGCGGATCTCCGCCATGTCCGCTGTGGACACTTCGCGCGGGACCTGGTTCCGGTCGGAGTACGGGAGCGCCGAAGGAGCGCAGATCTCCCAGTTGCCCTCGGGGAGTGGCTCGTCGATGCCGTCCCACATGAGCTTCGTCGAACCCTTGCGGCCGGAGTGTCCCAATTGGACGCCGATGCGCGCAGGTGTCTGCGCGTGCACGAAGTCGACGACCCGCTTCCAGGCCGTTTCCTGCTCCGGCGTGTAAAGCCCGCCGCAGCCCGGGGTGATCCGGCCCTCGGGCGACACGCAGACCATCTCGGTCATCACCAGCCCGGCGCCGCCGAGCGCCTTGCTGCCCAGGTGCACCAGGTGGAAGTCGCCCGGCACGCCGTCCACGGCCGAGTACATGTCCATCGGGGACACGATGATCCGGTTGGGCAGCTCCAGCTCGCCGAGCCGGAACGGCTGGAACATCGGCGGCCGCGAGGTGGTCCCGAGCGACCGCGCGAACCAGTGGTCGAGCTCGGTGGCGAACTCGGGGTCGCGCAGGCGAAGGTTGTCGTAGGTGACGCGGCGGCTGCGCGTGAGGATGTTGAACGCGAACTGCGGCGGCTCCTGGTGGGCGTACTGCGCGATGTTCTCGAACCACTCCAGGCTGGCCTGCGCGGCGCGCTGCGTCGACGTGACGACCGGGCGCCGCTCCAGCTCGTACGCCTTGAGCGCTTCCGCGACGCCTTCGTTTTCCTGCAGGCACGCGGCCAGCGCGAGCGCGTCCTCCATGGCCAGCTTCGTGCCGGAGCCGATCGAGAAGTGCGCGGTGTGCGCGGCGTCGCCGAGGAGGACGACGTTCTCGTGCACCCAGGTTTCGCAGCGCACCGTGCCGAACGAGACCCACTTCGAGTTGTTCGCCATCACGCGGTGCCCGCCCAGGACGTCGCCGCACAGCTCACGGATCAGCGCGATGGACTTCTCGTCACTCTCGCCGGGCTTGAGTGAGGTCGCCGCGATCGGCCCGAACGTCCGCTGCCAGACGTCCTCCTGCACTTCGAGGATGAACGTGCTGCCGTCGCGGCCGTACGGGTAGCCGTGGATCTGCATGATCCCGGCCGGCGTTTCGAGGATGTGGAACTTGAACGCGTCGAACACCAGGTCCGTGCCGAGCCAGATGTAACGGCACCGGCGGGTCTCCACGCTCGGGCGGAACGTCTCGGCGAACCGCGACCGCACGGCGGAGTTGACGCCGTCGGCGGCGACGACCAGGTCGTACCCCGAGAGGTCAGTGGGGGCTTCCGTGCGAAAGCGCAGTTCTACGCCGAGTTCGGCGCAGCGCCCCTGGAGGATGCCGAGCAGGCGCTTGCGGCTCATCGCGGCGAAGCCGTGGCCGCCCGAGGTGGTGACCGTGCCGCGGTAGTGGACGTCGATGTCGTCCCAGCGGGCGAACTCCGACCTCATCGCGTCGTGCACCGCCGCGTCCGCGTGCTCGATGCCGCCGAGCGTCTCGTCGGAGAACACGACGCCGAAGCCGAACGTGTCGTCCGGCGCGTTGCGCTCCCAGACGGTGATCTCGCGGGCGGGACCGAGTTGTTTCGCCAGCGCGGCGAAGTACAGGCCCGCCGGGCCGCCGCCGATGACCGCGATTCGCACGCCGTCCAGGATATGTCGTCAGCGGTACGATCGTCAATAACGCGAAAGATGGCGTACGGTGTCCGGCATGGAACGCATCAACCCGCCGGAGCTGGGCAAGCCGTCCGGGTTCTCGCACGCGGTGGTGGCGGAGGGGCGGGTCGTCTTCCTCGCCGGGCAGACCGCGCTGGACGCGTCGAACCAGATCGTCGGCGACGGCGTCGTCGAGCAGTTCGAACGCGCGCTGGGCAACCTGCTGACGGCGCTGCGCGCAGCCGGCGGCGAGCCGGCGGACCTGTGCAGCGTGACGATCTACATCGTCGACATGGCCGGCTACCGGGCTCACGCACGCGAGATCGGCGCGGTCTGGCGGCGGCTCGCGGGCACGGAGTACCCGGCGATGGCCGGCATCGGCGTCGCCCGGCTCTGGGACGAAGAAGCCCTGGTCGAGGTCCAGGGCTTCGCGGTCGTCCCCCGTCGTGAGTGAGATCCTGTTTCTCACTCACCTTGCGCCGGGACTCAGTCGAGGTTGATCGTCTTCGCGACGTAGGCGCGCGCGGGGTCCTCCAGCCGGGCGTGCAGCTCGAAGAACAGCTCGGCCGCGCGGATCCCCGACCAGTCGCGGGGCAGGAACTCCGCGGGCAGGCCGGGGTCGAGATAGGGCATCCGCCGCCAGCCGGTCAGCACCCGGACGTAGTCGGCGAAGGCCTCTTCGTCGGTCACCGACCTGCGGCCCTGCCAGCGGCGCAGCGCGGGGCCGTGCTCGTCGATGAAGGTCGTGTACAGCTCGTCCAGCCGGTCGAGGTCCCACCACTGGCGGACCTTCGCCTCGACGTCGCCGAACGCGAGGTGGTCGGCGCGGAACAGGTCGGCGTACCCGGCCAGGCCGAGCCGGGTCAGCGCCTCGGCGGTCGCCCCGTGGAGGTGCGCCGGGGCGATCCAGACGCCGGAGGCGGCGGTGCCGAAACCCATCCGGGCGAGCTGGGTGCGCAGCAGGTGGCGCTTGTGGCGCTCGGTTTCCGGCACGGAGAACACCGCGAGCAGCCAGCCGTCGCCCGGGGTCCCGCGCTCGCGGCGGAAGATCCGCTCGTCGCCCTCGCGCAGGATTTCCCGTGCGTCGCCCGAGAGTTCGTACCCCGCCGTCGAGTCGCGACGGACCGCTTCGAGGATCCCGCGCCGTTTCAGCCGCGAGATCGACGACCGCACCGCGGGCTCGTCGACGCCGACGGCGGCCAGCAGGTCGATCAGCGAAGCCACCGAGAGCCAGCCGCCTTCGGTGCGTGAATAGAGGCCGTAAACCGTCACGATGAGCTGACGAGGCTGGGCCGCACGACCGGAGCCGTCCAGTTCGGTTGCCTCGGGTACGGCCGTCATCGCGCCACAATATCAACCCGCACGGCGATCGCTCCGCTACGATTTCGCCGCGATGCTGCCAGCCACCAAGGGGATCTTCGACCGGCTCACCCGCCGGGGCCGTCTGATGACCAAGCGGACCTGCGATCGGCAGGGCCATGTGGTGCGCGACGGGCGTTTCCTGTTCCGGACGCCGACCGCGTGGGAGTACGCCGCCGCCGTCGCCTGCGGCAGCGATCCGGCCGCGCAGCGCTGGCTCGGCTGGCAGGCCGACTCCATCGTCGCCCGGGCGGCGCGGGCGGACGCGCTGCGCGTCGTGCCCGGCACCGGCCCGGACTGGGTGTCGCCCGACCCGCAGTCCATCGACCTGGTGATGATCGACGTCGCGGCGAACCGCTGCGTCGGCCTCGTCAGCGTGCACACCGGCGAGGACGGCGGCCCGGAGACGGGCGGCTACCTCGCCCCGGACTACCGCGGCCGCGGCGACGGGCGGGTGCTCTTCGCGGCCGGGCTGACGCTCGCGCACGACCACCTGGGGCTGCCGCGCGTCCGGGCCGGCGCCGAGGTGGGCAACGTCGCCAGCGCGCGGTCGCTGCAGGCGGCGGGCCTCGCCCGCGTGGCCGGCCCGCCGACCTACCGGCTGCCGGACGGGCGCGTCACCCCGGCGTGGTGGTTCCAGCACGACGTCCCCCGGACCACCCGGTGCGACGGTCCGCAGGCGACGTGGTTCCCGGCTTCGCTGCTCTGATGGTTTTCGGGGGTTCCGGGTGGCGGAGCCCCCGGCCCGGGGCGAAGCCCCGGATCTGGCAGATGGTTTTCGGGGGTTCCGGGTGGCGGTAGTTAAGGATTCCTCTGCCGCGCAAGCGGTCAACGGAAGGCCGTGAATGGCTCATTGAGGGACTCTATGTCCCTCAATGCGACATTCACGGCTGTGGGCGAGCACCTGAAACCGGGCCAATCGGGCCAAGCCCCGGATATGGCAGATGCTTCGGCCGTCGCCGACGTTTCCCGCGGCTACCTTCGCCGCATGACTTCGCTGACCGCTCCGGTTCCGCCCGTTCCTTCCGACGTTCCTGCGGGGAGTGTCGCCTGGTTGCGCGCGTCCGTCGCCCGCTTCAGCAACGGCTCCGACCACGTCCGGCGGCGCTCGCTGTCGGTGGACCTTCTTGCCGATGTCGACGCGTATTCCTTGCGAGACAAGGCTTTCGCCCGCACCGCTCAGCTGGCCGATGAGCTTGACGCCTTCGATGTGATGGCCGTGATCGCGCGGCCGGTGCCGGTCGGGATCCTCGCGGAGGCGCTGGGCCTGCCGGACGTCTCGGCGGACGTCGCGCTCGTCGCGGCCGCCTACCACCCGCATGTGACACCGGACGCGGACGCCGAAGCCGCGCTGGGACGGCTGATCGCGGTCTGCGGCGGGACGACCGAACTCGCCGCCGCCCGGATCGGCCTGCTGATCCAGGCCTGCGACGCCACGGCGGGACTCATCGGGAACGCGCTTTCCGCGTCCCTGGCCGGAAACCCCGGCGAACTGCTCGCCGAACCGCCGGTGCTGTGCACGCGCCGCCGGATCGACGGTGAAGACGTCACGGTGTCCTTGGCGGGAATGCCGTTCGGTGCGGGGCCCCGCGAATGCCCGGGGTCGGCCCAGGCGATCGCCCTCGCGACCGGCGTTCTCCAGGCGTTGCGCGGTTTCCGCCTGACAGAAGCGGAAACGACGTGGGTGTCGTCGCCGAATCTCCGGATGCCCGCGGTACTGCGGGTGACCCGCGGCTGAACCGCCGGCGGGTTCTGCTAAGAATTACCGCGTTCGGTCTCTGGGGAAGGTTCGGGAATTGCTGTACTTCAACAGTCTGCTCGGCATCGTCATGCTCGGGCTGTGGATCTTCTGCCTGGTCGACGTGATCACGACCGACGAGTCGTCCTGCCGCAACCTGCCGAAGGGGCGGTGGCTGCTGGTCGTGCTGGTGGTGCCGCTGGTGGGGTCGATCGTCTGGCTGGTCGCGGGCCGCCCGCAGCAGGTGACGCGGGCCCGCGGGCCGTACGAGCGCAGCACGCCGGCGTTCCCGGAGTACGACCGGCCGGGCCGTTTCGCGGCGACGAGCGAGGAGGACGACGAGGAGTTCCTTCGCAAGTGCCGGGAGCGTGCGGAGGCCCAGCGCAAGCTGGCCCGCGAAAAGCGCGGCGAAGCCTGAGCGTCAGCAGGCGGGGCCTTCGCAGGTGCCGCGTTCGTAGGCTTCGAGCGTCGAGATGACCAGCTGCCGCTCGGCCGGGGTCAACGGCCTCAGTGCGTCGCTCCACGCCTTCGCGCCGCGGGCCAGCCACGCGTCGACCGCCGGGCGCTTGTCCGGGGCGATGCTGACGATCGTGCGGCGGCGGTCGGCCGGGTCTTCGTCGCGGTTCAGCACGCCCTGGCGGCTGAGGTCGCCGACCATCAGGCTCGCCGTCGTCGGCGCGACCTGCAGGCGGGTGGCCAGTTCGGTGACCGTCATCGGGCCGTCGAACAGCAGGTACGAAAGCAGCGACAGGTGCCGGGGCGCCAGCGCGCAGCCCTCGAGCGCCGCGGGGACCGGCGTCCGCTTCGCCCGGCCGACCAGGCGCGGCATGAGCAGCAGGAGCTGCCGCACGCCGTCCTCGACACTCGGCCCGGCTTCCGTTGACATCGCCCTCGTCCCGTCGGTAGCTTTGTTTGCAAAGCAAACTCTTGCCTCCCCGAGCGTACCTCCGGGGCACCGATCGAGCGTACCGGCCAGAACAGAGGAATCCATGACAACGCCAGCCGACATGAACGATTTCAACAATCAGGTCACCGAAGAGTTCCGCGCCAACGACGGCAAGGTCGGCGGCATGTTCGAGGGCAAGAACGTGCTGTTGCTCACGACGATCGGCGCGAAGAGCGGTGCGGAGCGCCTGTCGCCGCTGGTTTACACCCGCGACGGCGACCGCTTCGTCGTCGCCGCCTCCATGGGCGGCGCGCCGAACAACCCGGCCTGGTACCACAACCTCGTCGCCAACCCGAAGGTCACCGTCGAGGTCGGCACGGAGAAGTTCGAGGCGACGGCCACCGTGATCGCCGACCGCGCGGAGCGCGACCGCCTCTACGCGGGCATGGTCGCGCACGCCGAGGGCTTCGCCGACTACGAGACGAAGACCGACCGGGTCATCCCGATCGTGGTCCTCGAGCGCTAGAACACCACCGGCGTTGGCCCGGTGCGCGGTTCGGCGGGACGGCGATCGGCCCCCCGCTCCGCGCGCCGGGCCTCCTGCCGGGCGATGAGTCCCTTACCGACGTCGATCAGCGGTTTCTCCACCCAGCGGTGGATCAGGTCGGCGATCGCCAGCCCCACCAGGAACACCGTCACCGCCGAAACCGTCCGGTGCGGCGCGAGCCCGGGCACCGCCTGCACGACGACGAAGTGCACCGGCCCCTGCAGCAGGTAGAGCGAGTACGACCGCTCGCCGACGAACCGCAGCGGCGTGGTGCCGAACAGCCACCGCAGCGGGCCGGGGCTCACCAGCACGACCAGCAGCAGCATGGTCAGCACCGCGTACGCCACGAGCAGCAGCAGGTTCTGCCGAGTCTGCGTCCACAGGCCGTCGAGGTTCGTGTTCAGCAGCCCGAACGCGGCGACGACCGGGATCGCCGCCAGCGGGTGGGTCAACGGCTTCAGCAGCGCGTAGCCGCGGCGGTAGTGCAGCAGGATCGCCAGCAGGCAGCCGCCGGCGAGGATGAAGTAGTGGATGCTCGAGCGGTAGATCGCGACGCGCGAGTCCCCGAGCACCCAGCCGCCGCTGGTCAGCGGCACCAGCGCCAGCAGGGTGACCATCGCCGCGCTGATCAGCAGCAGCTTGCGCCGGGCCGCGCCGATCCCGACGGCGACCAGCAGGAACGGCCAGACCAGGTAGAACTTCTCCTCGATGCCGAGCGTCCACGAGCCGCTGAAGAAGTTGTCGGCCCTGCCGTCGGCGAACGACGGCAGGAACTCGTTGAGGAACGTCAGGTAGAACTTCAGCGCGAGCGGGAAGCCGCGCTCGTGGAACTCGCCGCGCAGCACGACGAACGCGACGATCCCGCCGAGGATCACCAGGTACGGCGGCAGGATCCGGAAGACCCGCCGCAGGTAGAAGTTCGACAGCGAGATCCCGCCGGTGCGGTCCTGTTCGCGCAGCAGCAGCGTCGTGATCAGGAAGCCGGACAGCACGAAGAAGAGGTAGACCCCGACCCAGCCCGACAGCCAGGTCCAGTTCGGACCGCCGAAGTGGTAGAAGACGACCATCGTCGCGGCGAGCGCGCGCAGGCCGTCGAGGCCGGGGAACCGCCGCGTGTCGAGGTAGTCCTCGTGGCTCATCGTGCGCAAGGCGGGTCCTCCGTCGGAGTGATCTTCCGGGCGTCGGAGTGATCTTCCGGGGGAGTGTAAGTGCGTCCTGTTACCGACGCTGTGCCTGGTGGTCTACTCGGAAGGTGCCCTTGGGGTCGTACCGGTGCTGGAGCTCGCGCAGCCGGCGCAGCTCGGCGGCCGGATGGACACTCTCCGCGATGTCCGCCGGCGCGTGCTCGCCGTAGACGAACGGCAGCAGTCGCCCGGTCGTCCACGGCGCCAGCGCGCCGAACAGCTTCGCGTGCGCCCGCCGGACGACGTCCGCGCCCGCGTCGCCGATCACCGACAGTGCCCGCACGACGAACTCCGCGGAGCTGTCCCAGCCCACGCCGGGCGTCTCGGCCGGCCGGCCGAGCGCGCCGCCGAGGCGGTCGACGATCAGCACCGTCGGCACGGCCGCGCCGGGACCGGCGTGCTCGAGGATCGCGTCGAGCATGGCGTCGTTCAGCTGCGCGACGGTCGCGTTGGTGCCGTGGTAGCCGTGCGGGTGCGGGGGTTCGGCCGCGATCGAGCCGGACTCCGTGAACGGCATGCGCTTCAGCGTGTCCATGAGCGCGGGCGCGGCGGCGCGCAGGGGCGCGACGAGCTCGTCGCCGCCGTCGCCGAGGTAGGCGATCCGGACGTGCGCGATGTGCTTTCCCCGCAAGGGTTCCGGCACCATCGGCAGGTCGGGGTACGGGATCAGCGCGAGCGACGTCGTCAGCGCGTCCGGCGCGGCCGCCGACCACGTGCGCCAGGCCCGCAGGACCGCGGGGAGGTCCGCGGTGTCGAAGTGGAGGCCGCCGCCGTAGAGCTCGGTCACCGGGACCAAGGCGAACTCCAGCGCGGTGACGATGCCGAAGCTGTCCCGGCCGCCGCGCAGCGCCCAGAACAGATCGGGGTCGGCGTCCGCGTCGACGTGCCGGAGCTCGCCGTCGGCGGTCACGACGTCGAGCGCGCGGACGTGGTCGGCCGCGCGGCCGTACCGGCGGCCCATCAGCCCGAAACCGCCGCCGAGGGTGTAGCCGACGACGCCGACGTCCGGTGACGAGCCGCTGAGCGGCGCCAGGCCGTGCTTCGCGGCGGCTTCGATGACCGCGCCCCAGCGGACGCCGGCCTCGACCCGGGCGGTGCTCGCCGCGGCGTCGATCTCGACGCCGGTCATTCGGCGGGTGCTGATCAGCAGCCCGCCGTCCGAGCCCCTGGTCAAGCCGTGCCCGGTGGCCTGGACGGCGACCGGCAGGTCGTGGGCGGCGGCGAACCGCACGGCGGTGACGACGTCCTCGGCCGTGGTGGCGCCGACCACCACCGCGGGGTCGCTGGGGACGGCGGTCTGGAAGCCGGCGACCTCCTCGGCGTAGCCGTCCTGGCCGGGCTGGAACACCTCGCCGGTGAGCTGGGTGACGTCCATGGTGACTCCTTTCGTCGGTGGTCCTGCCAGCTTCGGCCGAACTCGATCAGAAGTCCAAGATCTGGTATTTCTGCTGGCTAGAATCACTGCTTATGGAACTGCACCAGCTCGCGTACTTCGTCGCGGTGGCGGAGGAAGGCAACTTCACGCGCGCGGCCGAACGGCTGCACGTAGCCCAGCCCGGGGTGAGCGCCCAGGTCCGGCGGCTGGAACGGGAGCTGGGGCAGGAACTGCTGGACCGCTCCGGCCGCACGGTCCGGCTCACCGACGTCGGCGCCGCCGCGCTGCCGCACGCGCGAGCCGCGCTCGCGGCGGTGCGGGGGGTGCGCGAGGCCGTCGAGGAACTGGCCGGGCTGGTCCGCGGCCAGGTCGCGATCGGCGCCGTGACGTCGGCCGGCCCCGTCGCGCTGCCGGACCTGCTGGCCGGCTTCCACGAGCGGTACCCGGCGGTCGAGATCACGCTGTCCGAAGCCAACTCCGACGTGATGCTCGCGGCGCTGCGCGAAGGACGGCTCGACCTGGCCGTGGTCGGCCTCGCGACCGGCCCGCCACCCGGCATCGCGACGCAGGTGCTGGTCGACGAGCCGTTCCTGGCCGTCACGGCGCCCGGCGGCCCGCTGTCGGACCGGAGCGAAGTCACGATCTCCGACCTCGGCGGCCGTCCGCTGATGGCGCTGCCGAAGGGCACGGGCCTGCGGACGGCCTTGGACGCCGCGTTCGCGCGGGCGGGGCTGACGCCGCGGATCGCGTTCGAGGCGGCCGATCCGAACGTCCTGGTGCAGCTCGCGACGCGGGGCCTCGGGGTGGCGATCGTGCCGGAGTCGCTGGCCCGGTTCCACCAGGCGGAGCTGCGGATCGTCGAAATCGTGGGGCCCGGGTTGCGTGGCGTGCTGGCGTTGGCGTGGCGGACGGAAGGTCCGCTCAGCCCGGCGGCGCGCGCCCTGATCGCATTCGCGCGGGCCGCCTACGACTCTTGACATGACGTCAACAAGCGCGTTTCCTGAGGGCGAACCGCTCACGCGAGGAGGCGTGCCGATGGCCGATCCCGCTCTCCACGACGCCGTCGTCGGCGCCGGGCTGCTGGCCGGCAGCGCGAACGTGATCATGCAGCTCTCGCGGGCACCGGTCGGCCACGGCGTGCTGGAGAGCGAGGTCGACAGCGGCAACCTCTTCCGCCACCCGGTGAAGCGGACGCGGACCACCCTGACCTACCTCGCGGTCGCCACGATGGGCACCGACGCCGAGCGCGCGGCGTACCGGCGCGCGGTCGACCGGGTGCACGCCCGGGTGCGTTCGAGCGTGTCGAGCCCAGTCGCCTACAACGCCTTCGACACGGACCTGCAGCTGTGGGTCGCGGCTTGCCTGTACAAGGGCTTCGAGGACGTCTACGTCGCGTTCGTCGGCGGCGAGCCGGAGCGGTTCTACCGCGACGCCGCGACGTTCGGCACGACACTGCAGGTCCGCCCGGAGATGTGGCCCGCGGACCGTGAGGCCTTCGAGAAGTACTGGACCGCCGGGCTCGCCGAGGTCGCCATCGACGACGTCGTCCGCCGGTACCTCACCGACATCGTCGACCTGCGTTTCCTGCACCCGGTCGTCGCCGCGCCGGGACGGCGGTTCCACCGCTTCGTCACCACCGGCTTCCTCCCGCGGCGCTTCCGCGACGAAATGCGGCTGCCCTGGACCGCGGCCGACCAGCGCCGGTTCGACGCGCTCCTCGCCGCGATCGGCCGGGTGGTCCGCGTGCTGCCCGCCCCGCTGCGGCGGTTCCCGTTCAACCTGTGCCTCTGGGACCTGCGCCGCCGGCTGCGCACCGGGCGTCCGCTGGTCTGAGGGGGCTTTCTGAGAGTTGACCGCTTCGCGCGCGGGCGCGAAGGTGGGCCGATGAGCAGCGAAGAGATCCGGCACGGCGTCAAGCTGAGCAGTCTCGACCAGGAGGTCTTCCCCGGCGCCGAGGCCACCAAGCGCGACCTGGTCGACTACCTCGAAGCCGTCGCCGACCGGATGCTGCCGGAGCTGCACGACCGGCTGCTGAGCGTCGTGCGGGTGCTGCGCGGCCAAGGGCCGTTCATGCAGAAGAACCTGCCGAAGTACACGCCCGACTGGGTGGAACGCCGGGCGCTGTGGGCCGACCGGTCCCGGCGCGAAGTGATCTACGCGCTGGGCAACGACCTTCGCACGCTGCTGTGGTTCGGCAACCAGCGCGCGATCGAGTACCACACCACGCTCTTCCGCGGCGAGCCCGCGAACGGGCCGACGCACCTGATCCTCGACCTCGACCCGCCCGAGGACGGCCCGTTCTCCCTGGCGATCGGCGCGGCGAAGCTGGTGCGCGAGGCGTTGCGCAACGACGGGCTCGACGGCGCGGTGAAGACCAGTGGTTCCAAGGGCCTGCACGTCTTCGTGCCGCTCGCACCGGGACAGTCGACTGAGGACATCGCCGCGGCGACGCGCGCGGTCACCGCCCGCGCCGAGCGGATCGACCCGGCACTCGGAACGACCGAGTTCGTCAAGGAACGCCGTGAGGGCAAGGTGTTCCTCGATTCGACGCGCGCCGGCGGCGGGACGGTCGTGTCGGTGTACAGCCCGCGGCACCGGCCGGGGGTGCCGGTCTCGTTCCCGGTCCGCTGGGCCGACCTCGACGGCGTCAAACCGGCCGACTTCACGGTGCACACCGCGCCGGGTCTGCTCGCCGGCGGCGACCCGTGGACCGAGGAGATGCCGGAGCCGTTCGTGCTGCCGGCCGACCTGGTCGAAGAGGGACACACCATCCCGATCGCCCGGGTCGCCGCGATGCACGAAGGCAAGCGCCGAGCCCGGGTGGCACGCGAATCGGGCTAAGCGGCCTGGTTGTGGCCACGCCAGGCGGTGCCGTGGCCGAGGGGGCGCCGCAGGGTCGCGCGGGTGATCTCCACGATCCTCGCCGGCCGCGGCTCCGCGACCCGGTGGCGCGCCAGCCAGATGACGTCCCGGCCGAAGGACCACGCCAGCGCCGTCAAAGCCGAAGCGACCGCGGCCAACGTCCCCAGGACCGGGAGCACGCCCGACACCGCCGCCACCAGGACCACGCCCTGGACCGCCGCCACGGTCTTGCGGGCCATGCTCGGGTACAGCGGCGCCGTCAGCCAGGGCATCGCCCAGGAAGCGGCGACGAACGCGTACCGCATGAGGCCGATCGCCAGCACCCACAGCCCGAGCGTCCGCGACACCTGGACGCACAGCAGCAGGATCAGGAAAGCGTCGACCTCCATGTCGAAGCGCGCGCCGAATTCCGACGCCGTGCCGGTGCGGCGGGCGACCTGGCCGTCCAAGCCGTCCAGGAGCAGGGCGACGGCGACGAGTCCCACCACCCACGCGATGGGCCGGCCGCCGTCCGCGATCAGCTCGGCCGCGCAGCCGACCAGCGTCGCCCGCGCGAAGGTGATCCAGTCGGCCGGGCCGAAGGCCCCATGGCCGGTGCGCCGCAAGCCCCAGCTCGTCAGCAGCACCAGGGCCACGCCGAAGGTGAGCCCGGTCGCCCACGCGATCGGGTCGAGGCCGCCCACGACGGCCCCTGCGGCGAGCACCCACACCGGAATCGCCGAACGTAGGAAAAGTCCCTGCTTGATCATCGTCACTCCGCGAATCGGCACGGCTGCTCATAGGGTGGCGGCGACACCAGCCTCCGGTCGCCTGCTGAGGAGAAACACGTGGAACAGGCCTTCTGGGTTCAACGGCCGGGTGAAGGGGCGCTCCGGCCGGTCACCCTGCCGGACCCCGGCCCGGACGACGTCCTCGTCCGCACGCTCTGCTCCGGCGTCAGCCGGGGAACCGAAACGCTCGTCTTCACCGGCCGTGTCCCGGCGAGCCAGTACGGCGTCATGCGCGCGCCGTTCCAAGAGGGCGAATTCCCCGGCCCGGTGAAGTACGGCTACCTCAACGTCGGCGTCGTCGAGCAGGGCCCGGCGGCGCTCCTCGGCCGGACCGTCTTCTGCCTCTACCCCCACCAGACCGCGTACGTCGTCCCGGCGAGCGCCGTGACGCCGGTGCCGGACGGCGTCCCGCCCGGCCGGGCGATCCTCGCCGGCACCGTCGAGACCGCGGTGAACGCGGTGTGGGACGCGCGGCCGCGGCTCGGCGACCGGATCGCGGTGATCGGCGCCGGGATGGTCGGCTGCAGTGTCGCGAAGTTGCTCCGCGGCTTCCCGGCCACCCGGGTGCAGCTGATCGACGTCGACCCGGCCAAAGCGGAAACCGCCGAAGCGCTCGGCGTCGAGTTCTCGGCTCCGGAGAACGCACTCGGCGACTGTGACCTCGTCGTGCACGCGAGCGCCAGCGAGGCCGGGCTCGCCCGCGCGCTGGAGCTCCTCGCGCCGGAAGGCGAGGTCGTGGAGCTGTCCTGGTACGGCGACCGGAAAGTGAGCGTGCCGCTCGGGGAGAACTTCCATTCGCGGCGGCTGGCGATCCGCGGCAGCCAGGTCGGGACGGTCGCGCGCCCGGACCGCACCTACGCCCAGCGGCTCGGCGTCGCCCTCGATCTGCTGGCCGATCCGGCGTTCGAAACGCTGGTCAGCGGCGAGTGCACGTTTGAAGATCTGCCTTCCGTGTTACCCCGGCTGGCCGGGAATGAACTTTCCGCGCTGTGCCTCCGTGTCATGTATCAGCCGCAATGACCACGTCCACCCGAACGCATCGGAGGTCTTGGTGTTCAGCATTACCGTCCGTGACCACGTGATGGTCGCCCACAGCTTCCGCGGAGCCGTCTTCGGCCCCGCGCAACGCCTGCACGGCGCGACCTTCGTGGTGGATGCGACCTTCCGCCGCACCGAACTCGACGACGACAACATCGTCGTCGACATCGGCAAGGCCACGGAAGAACTCGGGGCGGTGCTGAGCGACCTGAACTACCGCAACCTCGACGACGAGCCCCAGTTCAAGGGGATCAACACGTCGACCGAGTTCCTCGCGAAGGTCGTCGCCGACCGCCTCGCCGACGCCGTCCACGCCGGACGCCTCGGCGAAGGCGCGCGCGGCCTCGAAGGAATCGCCGTCTCGCTGCACGAATCGCACGTCGCCTGGGCGAGTTACGAGCGTGCCCTGTGAACACCCTCTACGTGGTCCTCCCCGGAGACGTCGACGACGCGTCCGTGCCCAGCGGCGGCAACGTCTACGACCGCCGGATGTGCGACCGGCTCGCCGCGGCGGGCCTCGACGTGCACGAGATCGCCGTCGCCGGCTCCTGGCCGCGGCCGGACACCGAGGCCCGCGCGGTCCTCGGCCACCTCCTCTCCGCGCTGCCCACCGGGTCCGCGGTGCTGCTCGACGGCCTGGTCGCCTGTGGCGTGCCCGAGGTCGTCGTCCCGCAGTCACGGCGGCTTTCGCTCTCCGTGCTGGTGCACCTGCCGCTGGCCGACGAGACCGGCCTGCCGCCCGTGCTCGCCGCCGAGCTCGACGCGCTGGAGCGCGAGACGCTGCGGGCCGTGAGTTCGGTCGTCGCGACCAGCGAGTGGGCCGCGCGCCGCCTGATCGGCCACCACGGCCTGGCCCCGCACCGCGTGCACGCGGTGACGCCGGGCGTCGACCCGGCGCCGCTCGCCATCGGCACCGACGGCATGTCCCGCCTGGTCTGCGTCGCCAACGTGACCCCGCGCAAGGGCCAAGGCGTGCTCGCCCAGGCCCTCGAGACCGTCGCCGACCTGCGCTGGACCTGCGAATGCGTCGGCGGGATCCGCCGCGAGACGAAGTACGTCGAGCGGCTGCGCGAGCACCGTCTCGGCGCCCGCTTCACGCTCACCGGCCCACGCACCGGCCCGGCGCTCGCCGCGACCTACCACACCGCGGACCTGCTGGTGCTGCCCTCGCGCGCCGAGACGTACGGCATGGTCGTCACCGAGGCCCTCGCCCACGGCGTGCCGGTGCTGACCACCGACGTCGACGCCCTGCCCGACACGCTCGGCGTCGCGCCGGACGGCTCGGTGCCCGGGATGCTCGTGCCCGGCGACGACGTCGGAGCGCTCGGCGCGGCCCTGCGCCGCTGGCTCACCGACCCGGCGCTGCGGACGCGGCTGCGCGCGTCGGCGAGACTGCGCCGCGAGGCGCTGACCGGCTGGGACGACACCGCCCGCCGGATCGCCGACATCCTGCAGCGGCAGGAGGCGGCGGCATGACCGCGTTCGCGCCCGACTGGCTCTACCTGCGTGAACCCGCGGACGCCGCGGCTCGCGCCACCGAACTCGTCGACCCGCTCCGTGGCTTCCTGGACTTCCTGCCGGACGGCGACGAGGTGGTCATCCGCGACCTCGGCTGCGGCACCGGCTCGCTCGGCCGCTGGCTGGCCGCTCGCCTGCCCGGCACCCAGCGCTGGATCCTGCACGACCACGACACCGACCTGCTCACCCACGCGCGCGGCAGCCTGCCGCGGACCGCGCTGGACGGCAGCCCCATCGACGTCGTCGCCGAGCAGCGCGACATCACCGCGCTGCGCGCCGCGGACCTCGCCGGGACTTCGCTGGTCACCGCCTCCGCGCTGCTCGACCTGCTGACCAAGGACGAGGTCACGGCGCTGGCCACGGCGATCGTCGAAGCGGGCTGCGCGGCGCTGCTGATGCTCTCGGTGACCGGCAAGGTGGAGCTGTCGCCCGCCGACCCGCTCGACTCCGCCGTCGCCGCCGCGTTCAACGCCCACCAGCGCCGGGTCACCGAAGACGGCCGCCGGCTGCTCGGCCCCAACGCGGTGGACGCCGCCGCGACCGCGTTCGGCAGGCTCGGCGCCACGGTCGTCCGCGCGGACAGCGCGTGGCGGCTCGGACCGGACCAGGCCGAACTGCAGCGGCAGTGGCTCGAAGGCTGGGTCGGCGCCGCCGTCGAACAGCTGCCGGAGCTGCGCCCGGTCGCCGACGTCTACCTGCAACGACGGCTGGAGATGGCACAGTCCGCCGAACTGCGCGCGGTGATCCACCACGGCGACCTGCTGGTCCTGCCGCCGAGCCTGGAGGCCGCGGCGTGAAGCGCGCGCTGGCCTGGCTACGGATCCTCGGCGCGGTCGCCATCCTCGCCGTCCTCGTCTGGCAGCTCGGCAGTGCCGCGTTCCTGGACGGGCTCGGCCGGATCGACACCGGTGGCGTCCTGGCCGCGCTCGGCATCGGCTTCGCGACGACGCTGTTCAGCGCCGGCCGCTGGCAGATCGTCGCCACCCGGCTGGGGCTGCGGCTTTCCCTGCGCACCGCCGTCGCCGACTACTACCGCGCGCTGTTCCTCAACGGCGTGCTGCCCGCGGGCGTCCTCGGGGACGTCCACCGCGCGGTGCAGCACGGCCGCGAGGCCGGCGACGTGCCGCGCGGCGTGCGCGCCGTCGTCCTGGAACGCACCGCCGGCCAGGTCGTGCTGATCGCGTCCGCGGTCACCGTCGTGCTGGGGTGGCCGGGCGTCGTGCCCGGCGCGTTCCGCGAGGTCGTCACGGTCGCCGGCGTGGTCGTCGTGCTGGCCGCCGTCGCCGCGCTGATCGTCGGCCGGGTGCTCGGCGGCCGGTGGATCCACAGCCCGTCGAAGTGGCGTCGCGGCTTCGCCGTCACGCTCGCCGACGTCCGGCTCGGCCTGCTGACCCGCGAGACCTGGCCCAGCGTGAGCTTCCTGTCGGCCGCGACGCTGGCCGGGCACCTGGCGCTGTTCGTCGTCGCCGCCCGCGTCGCCGGCGTCGACGCGCCGGTCGGGCAGCTCCTGCCCCTGATGATCCTCGCGCTGCTCGCGATGGGTCTCCCACTCAACGTCGGCGGCTTCGGCCCGCGCGAGGGCGTCTGCGCCCTGCTCTTCGGCGCGGCCGGTCTGGGGGCCGCCCAAGGTGTCACCGTCGCCGTGGTCTACGGCGTGCTCACGCTCGTCGCGAGCCTGCCCGGCGCCGGTGTCCTGCTCGTCCGGAGCGTCGCCGGGTTCCGCGTGACCCGCGCTCCGCACACCGGTGTCGTACCCGCTCCGCGCGTCGCGGCCGGCACCGGGATCGAAACGGAAGTGGGGTTGTCATGACCGCAAGTGAGGTCGTCGGGGATCTGCCGCGCCGGGCCGTGGTCGAGCGGGTGGTCGAGACCCGGTTACCGACCCGGCACGGGACGTTCCGCGCGGTCGGCTACCTCGACCGCACCGGCACCGAGCAGGTCGCGCTGGTCTACGGCGACGTCGCCCCGCTCGGCGCACTGGCCCGGGTGCACAGCGAGTGCCTGACCGGCGACGTCTTCGGCTCGACGCACTGCGAATGCGGCGATCAGCTGGCGGCGGCGCTGGACCGGATCGTCGAAGAGGGCGCGGGCGTGCTCGTCTACGTCCAGGGCCACGAGGGCCGCGGGATCGGCCTGCTCGCGAAGCTCGAGGCGATGCGCCTGCAGCAGGACGAGGGCCTCGACACGGTCGACGCGAACGTGGCGCAGGGCCTGCCGGTCGACGCCCGCGACTACCACGCGGCGGCGGCCATCCTGACCGACCTCGGCATCCGCTCGGTGCGGCTGCTGTCGAACAACCCGAAGAAGGTCGAGCAGCTGACCCGCTACGGAATCCGGATCAGTGAGCAGGTCCCCCTGCTGGTCGCGCCGAACCCGGAGAGCCTGCGGTACCTCCGGACGAAGGCCGAGCGGATGCACCACCTGCTCCCGCACCTGAACCAGGTGTTCTCAGGCGCCTAAGTCCGTGAATGTCGCATTGAGGGACTCAGAGTCCCTCAGGATTCGCGAACGACGGCTTTCCGGTGGCTCACCGCGGGAAGCGATCGTCGAAGGCACCGC
>NZ_JBFBBN010000086.1:0-23351 GCF_040682715.1 Amycolatopsis sp. NPDC051128
ACAGATCATTGGCCAGACACCACGGTCGGTGACGTTCCGAGTCAAACCGGACCGGTGACCTCGCCCCCACATCCTCACAGTGGCGTTCGGTGCGTTGGGCGCACCCAATGTGGCGTTCGGTGCGTTGGATGCACCCAATGTGGCGTTCGGTGCGTTGGATGCACCCAATGTGGCGTTCGGTGCGTTGGATGCACCCAATGTGGCGTTCGGTGCGTTGGGGCGCTTGGGACCTCAGCCGCGCTGGGAGCGGACCCCGAGGAGCACGTCCTCCCAGGACGGCACGATCGGGTGGTTCTTCTTGGCCTTCGGCCGCGTCTGCTCCGCCTGCTCGGGCACCGCCACGTCCTCTTCCGGCTCGGCCGGGACGCGGGGGATCTCGCGGGTGTCGTCGTCCGGGTCCGGCTCGGCGGCCGGCAGCTGGGCCTGCTCCGGGGACGCCGAATCCAGGGTCGGCTGGTACTCCGCTTCGCGGGCCGGGTCGAGGGCGCGGACCGTGCGGGGCGCGCGGTACGCCTTCGGGTCCAGCAGGACCTCGGCGTTCTCGTCGAGCGCCGTGACCGTGCCGCCGTGCGCGCCGGGTGAGAACGCCCAGTGCGCGCGGTTGTCCGAGCGCCCGGCCTTCCACTGCAGCACGACGACCCAGCGGCCGTCGTCGCCCTTCCACGAGTCCCAGGTGGCCTGCGAGTAGTCGTGCCCGCGGACGCCGAAGCCGTACGCGACGACTTCGCCGAGCGTCTGCACGTCGGGGCCGTCTTCGCGGACCGGGTGGGCGCTCTGGGCGAGCTCCGCGGTGCGCGAGCGCTCGAGCAGGACGGGGTAGGCGTAGCGCTCGACGCGCTGCGCCGTGACGCCGGCGCTCGCGGCAACCTGCTCGACGGACTCGCCGGCGCGGATGCGCTGCTGGATCTCGCGTGGCCGCATCTGGCTCTCCAACTCGATTTCGATCTGGCCCAGGCGGGCGAGGTCGCCCCGCGCCGCCGCGCGCAGTCTTTCATCGGCCGGGAGCAGGAAGCGTGTGCCGCTGGCCGAGTCTTCGCACACGATGGACTTACCGTCCTCGTGTAACCCGACCACTCGCAGCGTGCGCATTGTTCGCCTTCCCCGATGCTTCACCGTCGTGGGTGCCCACGTTAGAACGGCGCGTCGGCTTGACGTGCGAGGCGCGCCGAGTCCATACCGATCTGCCCAACTGTTCACTGAGCGACCCCCGCATCATCGAGCACCAGGTCGGCGGTGGCGCGGTGACACGCCGGACACGCAAAGTCACGAACGAGTGGATCGTGGGTGGCGGCGGCGGGTCACGCGGGCGGGAGCCGGACCGTCACGGTGAGGCCGCCACGCCGGCCGGGCTGGGCCTCGGCCACGCCGCCGTGGGCCTGGGCCACCGAGCGGACGATCGACAGCCCGAGCCCGGCGTTGCGCGTGTCGCCCGTCCGCTCCGCCCCGCCGACCCGGCGGAACGGCTCGAACAGCGTTGGCACCGCTTCGGGCGGGACCACCGGCCCCGAGTTGCGGATCTCCAGCGCCGGGTCGCCCCGGATCTCGACGTACACCCAGCCGCCCCGGGCGTTGTACGTGATCGCGTTGACCACCAGGTTCGTCACCAGCCGCTCCAGCAGCACCGGGTCGCCCGCCACCGTGCGCGGCCGCAGCCTCGTCTCGACCGTCACCCCGGCCGCGGATGCCGACGCCGCCGTGGCCCGGACGACCGACGCCGCCACCTCGTCCAGCCGCACCGGCGCCCGCGCGTGCAGGCCGCGGTCGCTGCGGGCCAGGACCAGCAGGCCCTCGATCATCCGCTCGCTGCGCTCGTTCGTGTGCAGCAGGTGCGTGCCGAGCTTCCGCAGGTCCGGCGAGACCTCCGGATCGGTCATCGCGACCTCGATCAGCGTCCGCTGCACCGCGAGCGGGGTCCGCAGCTCGTGGGACGCGTTCGCGACGAACCGCTTCTGGCTGTCGAACGACTCCGCCAGCCGGTCGAGCATGCCGTCGAAGGTGTCCGCCAGTTCCTTCAGCTCGTCGGGCGGTCCTTCGAGGTTGATCCGCCGGTCGAGCTTGCCCGCCTCCAGCCGCCGCGCGGTCGAGGTGATGTCGTGCAGCGGCCGCAGCGCCCGGCCCGCCATCAGCCAGCCGAACAGCACGGCCAGCCCGGCCGTCGCCACCAGCGCGATCGCCGAGCCGACGACCAGGGTGGACAGCGTCGAGGAGCGGTACTCGTCCAGCGACCCGGTGACCAGCTGCACCGCCGGAGCGGGCGAAAGGGTGTCCAGCCGTTGCGCGACCCCGAACTCCGCGTCGCCGGCGACCGCCGTCGAGGCGAACCGGACCGGGTCCGGCAGCGTGCTCTGCACCAGCAGGTAGTTGAGCACGACGAGGACCAGCCCGGCGAGCAGGAACAGCGCGCCGTACCAGGCGGTGAGCTTCGTCCGGACGGAGACGCCGTTCACGGTGTGCCGAACCGGTAGCCGGCGCCCGGCACCGTCTCGATCACCGGCGGGTCGCCCAGCTTGCGCCGCAACGTCATCACCGCGACCCGCACCGCGTTGGTGAACGGGTCCGCGTGCTCGTCCCACGCCTTGTCCAGCAGGTCCTCGGCGCTCACCACCGTGCCCTCCGCCCGCATCAGCACCTCCAGCACAGCGAATTCCTTCGGCGAGAGCAGCAGGAACCGGCCGTCGCGGGCGGCCTGGTGACGCGGCAGGTCGAGCACGACGCCGTCGCGCTCCAGCACCGGCGGCAGCGCGGGCCGCGCGCGCCGCGACAGCGCCTGGACCCGGGCGACCAGCTCGGCGAACGCGAACGGCTTCGTCAGGTAGTCGTCGGCGCCGATGCCCAGGCCGGCCACCCGGTCGGTGACGTCGGCGGCCGCGGTCAGCATGAGCACCCGCGCCTCGCCGCCCGACTTCACCACGGCGGCGCAGACATCGTCGCCGTGCACCTTGGGCAGGTCGCGGTCGAGGACCACGACGTCGTAGCCGTGCACGCCGACCCGTTCCAGGGCCTGCTCGCCGTCGTAGCAGACGTCGACGGCCATGGCGAACCGCCGGAGGCCCTCCGCCACCGAGTCCGCGAGCAGCCGCTCGTCCTCCACCACCAGCACACGCACCCGCCCAGTCTGACCGGGCGGGCCATAAGGACCGCATAAGCGACTTCGCTTAGCGGGCCGGAATCCCCCGATCCGTAGACCTGGCACCCATCCGGAACGAAAGGAGCGAGCCGATGCGGACACGGATCATCGTCGCGGCGCTCGGGGCGGCCTTGCTGCTCGGGGGCTGTGGCGCGAAGGCGGACGACGGGGCGAAGGTGGCCTCGATCTCGACGCCGCCCAAGTCGGGCGGCCCCACTGCCGCCGACAACAGCGGCAAGAGCGACGAGGACAAGATGCGCGACTTCGCCAAGTGCATGCGCGAGCACGGCGTCGACATGCCCGACCCGAAGCCGGCCGGGGACGGCGGCATGGCCGTCACCCTGGGCGGCGGCCCCGGCGAAGCCTCGAAGATCGAAGCCGCGCAGAAGGAGTGCAAGCACCTCATGCCCAACGGCGGCGAGATGAAGCCGCCGAGCGCCGAGGAGCTCGACAAGATGCGCAAGGACGCCAAGTGCATGCGGGAGCACGGCGTCGACATGCCGGACCCCGACCCCAGCGGCAAGGGCACCGTGGAGATCGGCGGCCCGGGCGACGACCCGAAGAAGTTCGAAGAGGCCGCGAAGGCGTGCGGGATGGGCATGAGCGTCCACTCCGAGGCGGCCAAGTGAACGAGGTGACCGAACTCCGCAAGCCCCGCCGCCGCGGCCGCACCCGCTGGCTGGTCGCCGCCGCGGTGATCGTCGTGGTGCTGGGCACCAGCTCCGTCGTGATCCTGACCCGGGTCTCCTCCGCCACGCCGGTGCAGGAAGCCGCGCCACCGTCGGTCGAGACCGCGGAGGTCGTCAAGACCGACCTGAGTGAAGAGGACGAGGCCGACGGCAGTCTCGGCTACGGCGAGGAATCGACCGTCGCCGGCCGCAAGCCCGGCACGATCACGTCGCTGCCCGCCGCGGGCGCCACCCTCACCCGCTGCAAGCCGGTGTACGGGGTGGACGCGAAGCCGGTGCCGCTGTTCTACGGCACGCTGCCGTTCTACCGGGACCTCGCCGCGGGCGCGGACGACGGCGCCGACGTCAAGCAGCTGGAGGAGAACCTCAAGGCGTGCGGGTTCGGCGGCTTCGGCACACCGGACAAGAAGTTCACGGCGGCGACGGCGGCCGCGCTGAAGAAGTGGCAGAAGGCCTTGGGACTGGAGCAGACCGGGGCGTTCGGCCAAGGCGACGTCGTGCTCGCGCCGGGTGAGGTCCGGGTGTCGGCGCTGTCGGCCAAGCCCGGTTCGCCGGCTCAGGGTGAGGTGCTCAAGACGACCGGCACCGTCCGCTCGGTGCAGGTCAAGCTCGACGCGGCCAAGCAGGGCCTCGCCCAGCAGGGCGCCAAGGCGTCCGTGACGATCAACGGGAAGACGACGCCGGGCACGATCACCGACGTCGGGCGGACCGCGGTCGAGGGCAAGGACGCGGCGGGCCAGGACGACGGCAAGCCCAAGATCACCGTGACCGTCCGGCTCGACGACCCGGCCATCGCCGGTTCGCTCGACTCGGCGCCGGCGACCGTCCGGTTCACCAAGGACGTCCATCAGGGCGTGCTCGCGGTCCCGGTCGGCGCGCTGCTCGCGCTCGCCGAAGGCGGGTACGCGGTCGAGGTCGACGAAAACGGCGATCGTCGCCTTGTCGCTGTCCAAACTGGACTGTTCAGCGGCGGGAAGGTCGAGGTCACCGGCACCGGCCTGACCGCGGGCATGCGGGTGGTGACGACGTCGTGACGCCCGTGCTGCGCGTGCACGAGGTCACGCGCGCCTACCCCGGCGGGGTCGCCGCGCTCGACGGCGTCTCACTGGCGCTGGAGGACGGCGAGATGGTGGCGATCGTCGGGCCGTCCGGGTCGGGCAAGTCCACCCTGCTGCACCTGATGGGCACGCTCGACCGGCCGTCGTCGGGCCGCGTCGAGCTGCGCGGCCACGACGTCGCCGCGCTGCCCGACCGGAAGGTCTCCGCGCTGCGGTCGCGCTGGATCGGGTTCGTGTTCCAGCAGTTCTTCCTCGACGAAGGGATGAGTGCGGTGGACAACGTGTGCACCGGCCTGCTCTACGCCGGGGTGCCGCGGCGACGGCGGCGGGGGCGGGCGCTGGAAGCGCTCGACCGCGTCGGGCTGGGACACCGGGCGTGGCACCGCCCCGGCGAGCTGTCCGGCGGGGAACGCCAGCGCGTCGCGATCGCCAGGGCGGTGGTCAACGACCCGGCGATCCTGCTGGCCGACGAACCGACCGGCAACCTCGACACCGGCACCGGCGCGTCCGTGCTCGCGCTGCTCGGCGAGCTGTCCGCGGACGGCACCACGATCGTGGTGATCACCCACGACCGGGAGATCGCCGCGGGCATGCCGCGCCGCATCGAGCTGCTCGACGGGCGGCTGCGGCTGGACACCGGCCTCGTCGCGGGCGGTGTCCGGTGATCGCGCCGCCGAAGGTGGCCCTGCCGGAGCCGGCCCGGCTCAAGCCGCCGGACGTCGTCGCGCTCGGCGCGCACGGCATGCGCACGCGGCCGGTGCGCGCGGTGCTGTCCGCGCTGGGCATCGCGATCGGCGTCGCGGCGATGGTGGCGGTGCTGGCGATCCCGGCGTCCGGCGCGCAGGCCCTGCACGACCGGCTGGCCGCGCTCGGCACGAACCTGCTCACCGCCGGCCCGGGGCAGACGCTGTTCGGGGAAGACGCGACGCTTCCCGACGACGCCGTCCCGATGGCCAAGCGCATCGGTCCCGTGCAGGCGGTTAGCGGCACCGGGAACACCTCGCAGAGCGTGCGGCGCAGCGACAAGATCGCCGCGGACGACACGTCCGGGCTCGCCGTGTTCGCGGCGCGGCCGGACCTGCTGGCGGTGCTCGGCGGCAAGGTCCGCGCCGGCGCCTTCCTCGCCGCGGGCAACCAGGACTACCCGGTGACGGTGCTCGGCGCCCAGGCCGCGGCCCGGCTCGGCATCGATCACGTCGACCCGGCCCGCCCGCCGCAGGTGCTGATCGGGGCGCAGTGGTTCACCGTGGTCGGGATCCTCGCTCCGATGCCGCTCGCGCCGGAGATCGAGCGGTCGGCGCTGGTCGGCTGGGACGTCGCGAAGCGGCTGCTCGGGTTCGACGGGCACCCGTCCACCGTGTACGTCCGCGCCGAAGAGTCCAAAGTGGATGACGTGCGCTCGGTGCTGGGCGCGACGCTGAACCCGCAGGCGCCGAACGAGGTCGAGGTGCGCCGCCCGTCGGACGCGCTCGCCGCGCAGAAGCTGACGGACACCACCTACAGCGCGCTGTTCCTCGGCCTCGGCGGCGTCGCCCTGCTCGTCGGCGGGGTCGGGGTGGCGAACACGATGGTCATCTCGGTGCTGGAACGGCGGCGCGAGATCGGCCTGCGCCGCGCGCTCGGGGCCACGAAACGCCAGATCCGCGGACAGTTCCTGGCCGAGTCGGTGCTGTTGTCCGGGCTCGGCGGGCTCGCCGGGGTGCTGGCCGGGGTGCTGGTGACCGCGGGGTACTCGCTGAGCCAGGGCTGGCCGGCCGTGTTGCCGTCGGGGGCGCTGGCCAGCGGGGTCGGGGTGGCGGCGCTGGTCGGGGCGGTCGCGGGGGCGTACCCGGCGATGCGGGCCGCCCGGCTCGCGCCCACCCAGGCGCTCGCCTGAGACGACACGGAATGCCGGGTGGTGAGTTACCCACCACCCGGCATTCCGCACGTTGGAAGATTCACCTCGAGCGAGCTTCGAGTTTGAATGAGTGGAGGAGATCACTCGACGAAGGGGCGGCCGACGTGGTTCGAGTCGAGGCAAACAGGCGTGACTTCCTTCGCTGGCTGGCCACGGCAGGCGCGGGGCTCGCCGCCGCGGGCATCGTCCCCGCGCTCTTCGCCCAGGAAGCCGCCGCGGCGGGCACGGACGTCGTGGTGGTGCTCGGGGCGACCGTCGTCGACGGCACGAACGGCCCGGCCCGGCCGAATTCCGCGGTCGTGCTGGTGGGGGACCGGATCGCCTGGGTCGGCCCGGTCAGCGCGCTGCCGCACCGCGCCGGCGCGCGGATCGTCGACGGCCGCGGCCGGTACCTGATCCCGGGCCTCTGGGACACGCACACCCACGGCCTCGACTACGAGCAGCTCTTCCCGCCCCTTCACGTGGCCAACGGCGTCACCGGGATCCGCGAGATGTGGGGCTACACCGAAAACCGCGCCGCCCGCGACAAGATCGTCCGCGGCGAGCTGCCCGGCCCGCGGGTGGTCATGGCCGGCTCGATCGTCGACGGCCCGGTCAGCCTGCTGGGCCCGCCGGTCACGCAGGTCGCGAACGCCGAGGAGGGGCGCGCGGCCGTCCGGACCGCCGTCGCCGAGGGCGCCGACTTCGTCAAGGTCTACTTCTACCTGCCGGCGGACGCGTACGCCGCGATCGCCGACGAGTGCCGCCGCGTCGGCCTGCCCTTCGCCGGGCACTGGCCGTACCGGCTCCGGCAGCTCGACGCGGCGCGGGCCGGTCAGCGCAGCCTCGAGCACCTCTTCGGCCTGCCGATCGCCACGTCCACGCGCCGGGACGAGTTCCTCGCGATCCTCGACGCGACCCCGTTCGACCCGAACGCCAAGCGCGACTTCTTCAACCTCGCCCGCGAACTCGACCGGAAGGCGGCGCTGGCCTACGACCCGGTGGCGGCGGACAGCCACTTCGCCGGCTTGAGGGCCTTCGGCACCTGGCTGAGCCCGACGTTCGCGGTCAACCGCGTGATCTCGAAACCCGCCGACACCTACGCGCACGACCCCCGGCTCAAATACATCTCCCCGGACATCCGCGACTACTGGGCCGGCAAGCTCCCGCTGTACACCCCGGTCACGCCGGAACAGGCGGCCCAGCAGGAGGCCTACTTCGAGACCCAGCTGCGGCTCGTCGGCGCGGCGCACCGTGCCGGGGTCGGGGTGCTCGGCGGCACCGACTGCCTGAACCCGTACGTCTTCCCGGGGTTCAGCCTGCACGACGAGCTGGACTTCCTGGTCGAGGCCGGGCTGACCCCGCGGCGGGCCCTGCAGGTCGTGACCCGCGACGCGGCCGCGTTCCTCGGGCGCGCGGACTCCACCGGGACGATCACCCCCGGCAAGGTCGCCGACCTGGTGCTGCTCGACGCCGACCCGCTCGCCGACATCCGCGCGGTCCGGCGGATCGACACCGTCGTCACCGCCGGCCGCGTCCTGGACCGGGCCGCGCTCGACCGGATGCTGGCCGGCGTCGAGGCCGCGGCGAACCAGCCGCCGCCCGGAGCGGCGGGCGCGCGGTCGGTGCGGGTGCCCATTGGCGGGTGCTGCTGACCGCGCGCCCCGGGAAGAGCGTCAGCCCAGGCGCTCGACGACGTACTCGATGCTCTGCGTGAGCTTCGAGACGTCGTCCGGGTCGATCGCCGGGAACAGGCCGACGCGCAGCTGGTTGCGGCCCAGCTTGCGGTACGGCTCGGTGTCGACGATCCCGTTGGCGCGCAACACCTTCGCCACCGCGGCGGCGTCCACCTCGTCGCTGAAGTCGACCGTGCCGACGACCTGCGAGCGCAGGTCCGGGTCCTTCACGAACGGCGTCGTGTAGCTCGTCTTCTCGGCCCACTCGTACAGCCGCGACGACGAGTCCTTCGTGCGCGCGGTCGTCCAGGCGAGGCCGCCCTGGCCGTTCATCCACTCGATCTGCTCGGCGAGCAGGAACAGCGTGGCCACGGCCGGGGTGTTGTACGTCTGGTCCTTGCGGGAGTTGTCCAGCGCGGTGGTCAGCGACAGGAACTCCGGGATCCAGCGGTCGCCGCCGCCGATCTCGCCGATCCGCTCGACCGCGGCGGGCGAGGCCAGCGCGATCCACAGGCCCCCGTCGGCGGCGAACGACTTCTGCGGCGCGAAGTAGTAGACGTCGAAGTCCTCGGCCTTGACCGGGAGCCCGCCGGCGCCGGAGGTGGCGTCGATCGCGACCAGCGCGCCTTCACTTCCCGCCGGGCGGCGGACCGGCACGGCCACGCCGGTCGACGTCTCGTTGTGCGCCCAGCCGACCAGGTCCGCGCCGGCTTCGTAGGCGATGTCGGGCGCGCTGCCCGGCTCGGCCTTGACGACGATCGGGTCGGCCAGGAACGGCGCGCCCTTGGTCACGGTGGCGAACTTCGAGGAGAACTCGCCGTAGGTGAAGTGCTGCGCGCGCTCGCGGACCAGCCCGAACGCGGCCGCGTCCCAGAACGCCGTGGTGCCGCCGTTGCCGAGGATCACCTCGTAGCCTTCGGGCAGCGAGAACAGCTCGGACAGGCCCGCCCGGACGCGTCCGACGAGGGACTTGACCGGCTTCTGCCGGTGCGACGTGCCGAGGTAGGTGGAGCCGGACTCCGCCAGCGCACTCAGCTGCTCGGCGCGGACCTTCGACGGGCCGCAGCCGAAGCGGCCGTCGGCCGGCTTGAGGTCGGCGGGGATGGTCAACTCAGCGTCGGTCATGCGGCCAGTCTCTCAGGTCGGGATGCGGCTGGTGAAGGTGGTGCTGGGGTGTCCGGTATGTGGAATCGCGCTGCTCCGGGCCGCGGACGGCCCGAAACCCGGTACCCGCGGGACCCGGTGTGCCGGTAGCTTCGCCCGCTGTGACGACCGATTCGCCCCGGCCCGGACCCCGGTGGTACTTCTTCCCGTGGTTCGCCGTGGTGTCCGCGACGCACCTAGCGGTCGAAGGCTGGACGGACACGGCGGCGATCGGCCTGCCGGTGGGGTTCGCGGCGACGCTGGCGCTGGTGTTCGTCCGGCGGCTGCCCTGGTGGGTGACCGGTGACCCGCGTCCATCCCGCGAAGACCGGCGGCGGCGCCGCCGGGTGGCCGTCGTGGTGCTGCTGTGGCTCGTGGTGGCCGCCGCGATCGTGACGGGGCTCGTCGAGCACCCGCCGCACGGAGCCGACGTCTGGAACGCCGCCGTGTTCGTGGCGATCTTCCTCGGCGCGAGCGTGTGCGCGGCGGTGTGGCTGGTTCCGCGCCGGTCACGGTCACCGCGTGCCACCCTGCGGCGGCAACTGCTCGTCCGGACCGCGGCGGCCTGGACGATCGCGGTCCTGGCCGCCGGGACCGAGGTGGTGACCATCGTCGTCACCGGCGGTTGGCTGCCGTGGCTGCTGCCGGTCCCGGCCGTGCTGGGCGTGCTGGGGCTCGTGGAGTGGCGGGCGGAGATCGCCGGGATCGCGCGGTGCCTGGCCAGCGGCGACTGGACGTCGATCCCGGCCGCCGCGTTCGACGTGCGGCCGGGCGAGCCGGTCAACGGCTGGGCGATCCTGCCCGGTGACGTGCGGATCAAGTTCCACCTGCCTGCGGCCCCGGCCGACATCGCCGCCGAACTGGCCGGGCGGCGGCGGCTCTGGCTCGCCGGGTGGCCGTCCGAGCAGCTCGTCACCGGCTTGCCGGACGGCGACAGTTACGCCATCGGCCAGGTCGGGGTGCACCATGCTCCGGCCGGGGACCGTAAAAACACGGTCCCCGCCGGGGCCGGGCGCCGGTAGCGTCCCCCGCCGTGATGCCGTGCGGCCCCGCTCACCGCCCTGGGGGTGTGAGCGGGGCCAACGGGATCAGCGCCAGTTCTCGACGCCGCCCGGCACCGGCGCGTTGGGGTCGTACGGCGTGCGGGTGAAGATGAACGTCGTGAGGTCGAGGTGGGTGGCCACCCCTTCGGCGTTCCGGCCCACTTCGAGCGTCTCGCCGGCGTAGTAGCCGTCGAGACCGACGTAGGTGTCCTTGCCGGTCGCGCGGAACCGGGACCCGCGCCCGGGACCCTCGACCGGCGCGAGCAGGAGCAGCCCGTCGCCCTGGACGCGCAGGTGGTACGGCGTCGGGCCCCAGTGCCAGAGGCCGGTCAGTGCCAGCAGCCCGGGGGCGACGGCGGCCGGCTCCCACTCGACGGGCAGGCGCGGCTCCAGCTCGTCGGTCGTGGTGATCAGGTCGAGGCAGAGCTGGGTGATGCCGACGCCGGCCGTCGAGTTGGTGAGCACCAGCGCGCCGGTCTGCGCGACGGGGTCGACCAGGGTGACGGCGAGGAACCCCGGCATCGAGCCGGTGTGCCCGGCCAGCCGGCGGCCCTGGTGGCGCACGAGCATCAGCCCGAGGCCGAACCCGACCGTCCAGACGTCGGTGTCGTCGACGGTGACCATGGTCCGCATCTCCTCGATGGTCTCCGGCGCGAGTACTCCGCTGCCGTGGCCGCCGAGGAAGGCCGTCCAGCGGCCGAGGTCGGTAGCCGTCGACCACAGCTGCCCGGCGGGGGCCATCGCCCCCGCGTCGGGGCTCGGTTCCGGCAGCAGGACGTCGGCGAACGGGTGCACGGCGAAGCCGTCGGCGTGCGCGCCGACCGGGTGCGGGGTGGTGCGGGTCATCCCGAGCGGGCCGAGGATCTCCTGTTCGAGCACGGAGAGCCAGCCCTTGCCGCGGTGGCGGGCGATCAGCTCGCCGAGCACGCCGTAGCCGACGTTCGAGTAGTGGAACCGCGCGCCCGGCCGGTGCTTGGTCGCGCCCTCGGCGAGGCTGCCGACCAGCGCGTCCCAGTCGGCGCCCGGGGTCCGCTCCCACCACAGGCCCGGCGACTCGGAGGTCAGGCCGGACGTGTGGGACAGCAGCTGGGCGATGGTCGCGGCGCCGAACGGCGTGCCGGGGACGTGCTTTTCGAGCGGGTCGTTGAGGTCGAGCAGGCGTTCGTCGCGCAGCCGCATGACGGCGGTGGCGACGAGGGTCTTGGTGATCGAGCCCAGCCGGTACTGGGTGTCGGTGCCGGGGGTCTCGCCGCCGACGCGACCGCGGCCACCGGACCAGACGATCTCGCCGTCCCGCACCACGGCGGCGACCAGCGACGGAGCCCGGCAGGCCGCCTGCTCGTGGGCGATCCGGCGAAGCAGGGCGTGTTCGGTCGACTCAAGCATGGGGGCATTCTGCCGCGCGCGGCAGAATCACGCGTGATGCCCGCCGGATCACGGGTGAAGCCCGGAGCGGGGTCAGCCGAGCAGGTTCCGGGCCATGGCCGTCGTGACGGCGGCCGTCCGGTCGGAGACGCCGAGCTTGCCGAACACCCTCAGCAGGTGGGTCTTCACCGTCGCTTCGCTGATGTGCAGCGCGCGGCCGATGTCGGCGTTGGTGCCGCCCTTCGCGACCAGCCGCAGCACCTCGATCTCGCGGGCCGACAGCGATTGCGGCTCCGGGTGGCGGACCCGATTGACCAGTTTCCCGGCCACCGACGGCGCCAGCACGGTCTCCCCGCGCGCCGCCGCACGGATCGCGTTCGCCAGCTCCGTGCGTGACGCGTCCTTCAGCAGGTAGCCGGACGCGCCGGCCTCGACCGCGCGCAGGATGTCGGCGTCCGTCTCGAACGTGGTGAGCACGACGATCCGGCGGCCGGGCCGCTCGCGCAGGATCCGCCGGGTGGCGCCCACTCCGTCGAGCCCCGGCATCCGCAGGTCCATCAGCACGACGTCGGGCCGGGCGACCCGGTCGAGCGCGACCGCTTCGTCGCCGGAGCCCGCTTCGCCGACGACCGTGAGGTCGGGTTCGGCTTCGAGCATGCCGCGGAGTCCCTCGCGGACGACGGGGTGGTCGTCCACGAGCATGACGCGGATCACGCGGGCACCTCCAGGGTGAGTTCGGTGCCGCTGGGGCCGCTCCGGACGCTCAGTGTGCCACCCACCTGCTCGGCGCGGGAGCGCATGCCGCGCAGTCCGAAGCCGCTGACGCCGTCCGGGTCGAAGCCGGCGCCGTCGTCCCGGACGAACAACCGGACCGAGCCGTGCACAACGGACAGCCGGACGAGCACCGCCGACGCTCCCGCGTGCCGCCGGACGTTGTTCAACGACTCCTGCGCGCCCCGCAGCAGGACGACCTCGCCCGCCATGCCGAACGCGGGCAGCGCACCGTCCACTTCGTACCGCACGGTCAGCCCGGTCTCGTCGGCGAGCCGGTCGGCCAGGCGGCGGACGGCGTCGGCGAGGGAGCCGGCGGTGAGGTCCGCCGGGGCCAGCGCGGCGACCATCGTGCGGGCCTCGGCGAGGTTCTCCCGCGCGGTGCGGGCCGCCAGCTCGACGTGCCGCCGCGCGGCGGCCGGGTCACTGTCCAGTTCGGACTTGATGGCCTCGGCGAGCGTGACGATGCTGGTGAAGCCCTGGGCCAGGGTGTCGTGGATCTCGCGGGCCAGCCGCTCCCGCTCGGCCGCGGTGCCCGCCTCGCGGGAGAGCCGGGCGACTTCGGCCCGGCTCTCCTCGAGCTCGGCGATCAGGTCGGCGCGTCCCCGGCTCTCCTCGATGACGTGCAGGATGAACTTGCCGGACAGCACGCCGAACACGACGAGGATGGCGGTCATCGGCAGCAGGATGTGCAGCGCCGGGCCCCGCAGCCCGTCGTTCGCGATGGACGACGCGGGGCTCAGCAGGATCGCCACCGTGGTGAGCACCGCGGCGGGGCGGAACTCGAGTGTCGAGAACAGCAGCGGGCACACCATGAACAGGATGAAGCTGGCCGTGGTGTTGGCGAACATCGCGACCGCGACCAGCGCCACGACCACCACAGCGAGCGCCCACCGCTGCCGCCGGTGCCCGTCGTTCCGGACGACCCGGCGGCCCCACAGCAGGTAGGTCAGCGCGAGCGCGGTGAGCGCCGCGACGGCGACCGCCGTGCGCACCGGGTCGGACCCGTCCAGCACCACCAGCACGGTCGTCGCCACGTACGCCACCGCGAAGAGGATCTCCCAGAGCCAGTTGAACCGGTCCCAGGCGTCCGTCACTTCGCGTCGGTCCACCGGAACGTCAGCCGCGCCAGCACCGCGCCCACCACGCACCAGATCCCCAGCACCAGCGCCACCCGCGGAAGTTCCCATGCCCCAGCCATCTCCATCCTGACCGCCCCTTCCGGCAGGAACACCGACCGGAACCCCTGGCAGATCCACTTCAGGGGGAAGAACGACGCGACGTCCACCATAACTTTCGGCAGGTTCGTGATCGGCGAAACGAACACACCCGAGATGAACTGCAGCACCAGGTACAGCATCTGCACGATGGCGACGGCGCCGTTGGTGGACTTCGCGAGCGAGCTGACCGCGATCCCGAGCAGCGTGCACGACACGATGCCGAGCGCGAACACCCACAGCAGCGTCAGCCACTTCGCCGGGTCCGCCGGCAGCTCCAGCCCGAACAGCAGCACGGCGACCGCGGCCATCAGCACGGTCTGGGCCAGGCTCGACACCGCGACCAGCACCATCTTGCCGACGAAGTAGGCCGACGGCGGCATCGGCGTGCCGCGCAGGCGTTTGAGCGCACCGGTTTCCCGGTCGCCCGAGACGCCGGTCGCGATGCTGTTGAACGACGTCGAGACGATGCCGGAGCCGATCATCCCGGCCGCCAGCAGCTGCCCGGAGGTGACCCCGGCGAGCGCGGTCGGACCGTCCAGGATGGACCCGAGCAGGATCATCAGCACCGCGGGCAGCGAGAAGGTGAAGACCACCTGCTCCTTGTGCCGGAAGAACTGCCGCAGCTCGGTGCCGCCGCGGGCGAGCCCGAGTGAGAGGGGGCCCGGGAGGGCGAGGGTCGTCATGCCTTGTCTCCGATCAGGTCCAGGTAGATGTCCTCCAGGCTCGGCCTGGTCACGGTCAGCCCGGCGAGCTCGCTACCCCCAGCAGAGAGCTCGGTGACGAGCTTGGTCGGGTACGCGGTGCGCTCGACGTGCTCGCCGCGCTCGTCGACCCACCGCACGGTGGCCTCCGCGGCGGCCCGGCCGCCGAGGTCCCGCGGGGTGTCCTGCGCGACGACTTCGCCGCGCGCGATCACCGCGACGCGGTCGGCGAGCGCCTCGGCCTCGTCCAGGTAGTGGGTGGTCAGCAGGATGGTGGTGCCTTCGGCGGCGAGGTCGCTGATCAGCGACCAGAACTGCCGCCGCGCCTCGGGATCGAAGCCGGTGGTCGGCTCGTCGAGGAAGAGCAGTTCGGGCCGGCCGATGATGCCGAGCGCGACGTCGACGCGGCGCCGTTGCCCACCGGAGAGCGACTTCACCCGCGCCTTGGCCTTCGCGGTGAGCCCGACCTTCTCGATCACCTCGTCGGGGTCACGCGGGTTCGGGTAGTACTTCGCGAAGTGCCGGACGGTCTCGGCGACGCTCAGCTCGGCGGCGTCGTTCGCCGTCTGCAGGACGATGCCGAGGCGCGAGCGCCAGGCGCGGCCGGCCTTGCCGGGGTCCTCGCCGAGCACGGTGACCTCGCCGTCCGTCCGCTGCCGGTGGCCTTCGAGGATCTCGACGGTGGTGGTCTTCCCGGCGCCGTTCGGGCCGAGCAGGGAGAACACCTCGCCCTGGGCGATGTCCAGGTCCAGCCCGGCGACCGCGAGGTGGCCGGGGTACTGCTTGCGCAGGCCGCGCACGCTCACTGCTGTGGTCATGGCCCAAGCCTGGCGGCTCGGGGCGGCGGATCCGAGCACCGCTCAGCTGAATCCGGCTGTCCACCGTTCGGTGGACACGATCGCCGCTTGGTTTCCCGTGGAACCAAGAAAACACTGTCATGCAAGCGAAAATCCGAACTTTCGAGCTCGCGAAACCGCCGCGCGGGTGAACACCACCGTTGACAACTTGTCTAACCTGTCGGAATGTCGCACAAGTGGGTGACCGCCTGCGACGGCGTCCGGCTCTCCGTCGACATCGACGGCCGGGCCGACGGGCCGACGGTCGTGCTCGTGCACGGCTACCCCGACAACAGCTCCATGTGGAGTGGGGTAGCCGCCGAGCTGGGCGCGCAACACCGCGTCGTCACCTACGACGTCCGCGGGGCGGGACGGTCGGACAAGCCGCCGGGACGCGCGTCCTACCGGCTGGACCAGCTGGCCGACGACCTCCGGGCCGTCGTCGACGAGGTCCAGCCGGCCGGGAAGGTCCACCTCGTCGCCCACGACTGGGGGTCGGTCCAGGCCTGGCACGCCGTCACCGGTGCGGGCCTGCGCGGGCGGATCGCGTCCTACACCTCGATCTCCGGGCCGAGCCTCGACCACGTCGGCGCGTGGTTCCGGGAACAGCTGACCCGCCCGACGCCGAAACGGCTCAAGAACGCGCTGAGCCAGTTCCTGCACTCGTGGTACATCCTCGCGTTCCAGGTGCCGCTGATCCCCGACCTGCTGTGGCGCACCGGCCTGATGAGCAGGCAGATCCAGCGCATGGAGCCGGATGCGGCGCCCCCGGAGAAGTCCGACGGCCTGCACGGCCTCCAGCTCTACCGCGCCAACATGTTCACCCGGCTGTCGCGCCCGGCGCCGCGCCCGGCCGAGATTCCGGTCCAGGTGCTGGCCCCGACCGGTGACGGCTACGTCACCACACCACTGCAGACGGAGATCGCGCGCTGGGTGCCGGGCCTGCGGGTCCGCCGGATCGTCGGGACGCACTGGGTGACCCGGGCCAACCCGAAGGTCGTCGCGACCGCGGCCGCCGAGCTGATCGAGTACGCCGAAGGCGGCGCGGAAAGCCGGGCGCTGCGGAAGGCGCGGGTGGGCGCCGGGCGGTTCGCGCACCGGCTCGTCGTCGTGACCGGCGCGGGCAGCGGGATCGGCCGCGCCACCGCGCTCGCCTTCGCCGCCGAAGGCGCCGATGTCGTCATCGCCGACATCGATGCGGCCGCGGCCGCCGAGACGCTGAAGCTCCTGGAAGACCACGGCGCCGCCCAGTACACAGTGGACTCTTCGGACGGCGATGCCGTGCACCGCTTCGCCGAAGACGTCCGCGAGAACCACGGTGTCCCGGACATCGTGGTCAACAACGCCGGCATCGGGGTGTCCGGCCCGTTCCTCGACACCTCCGTCGAGGACTGGGAGCGCGTCATCGACGTGAACCTCTGGGGTGTCATCCACGGCTGCCGCGCGTTCGCGCCGATGCTCGCCGAGCGCGCCGAAGGCGGCCACATCGTCAACCTCCCTTCGGCGGCCGCGCACCTGCCGTCGAAGTTCCTGTCCGCCTACGCCACGACCAAGTCGGCCGTGCTGACGTTGAGCGTCTGCCTGCGTGCCGAGCTGGCTGCCGACCACATCGGCGTCACGGCGGTGTGCCCGTCGAAGCGCTACGCACGACGCAGGTTCGGTCCGGAGGGCGTCGCGAAGGACATCCTCCGTGCGGTGGAAAGGGACCTCGCCACCGCGGCGCACGGGGAGGCCCCAAAGCCGTGAATGTCGCATTGAGGGACTCAGAGTCCCTCAATGCGACATTCACGGACTTGCCGCTTGGGGTCAGTGCTTGGTGACCAGTTCCCAGCCCTCGACGTCCTCGGGGCTGCGCGGCGCCGGGCCGACGTACTTGGCCGACGGCCGCACCAGGCGTCCGGTCCGCTTCTGCTCCAGGATGTGCGCGGCCCAGCCGGCGGTGCGCGCCGAGCTGAACATCGCGGGCATCATGTGCGGCGGGACCTGCGCGAAGTCCAGGATCACCGCGGCCCAGAACTCGACGTTGGTCTCGATCGGGTGATCCGGGCGCCGCTCGCGCAGCTCCGTCAGCGCCGCCTGCTCCAGCGCGGCCGCCGCTTCGTAGCGGGCGGCGCCGAGCTCCCGGCAGGTCCGGCGCAACACGCGCGCCCGCGGGTCCTCGGCGCGGTAGACGCGGTGGCCGAAGCCCATCAGGCGTTCCTTGCGGTCGAGGATGCCCTTGACCAGGCCGGCGGGGTCGCCGGTGCGCTCGACCTCTTCGATCATCGGCAGCACCCGGGCCGGCGCGCCGCCGTGCAGCGGGCCCGACATCGCGCCGATCGCGCCGGACAACGCGGCCGCCACGTCGGCGCCGGTGGAGGCGATGACGCGGGCGGTGAAGGTCGACGCGTTGAGGCCGTGTTCGGCGGCCGACACCCAGTACGCGTCCAGCGCCTTGACGTGCGCCGGGTCGGGCTCGCCGCGCCAGCGGACCAGGAAACGCTCCGTGATCGAGTGGGCCTCGTCGACGCGAGTCTGCGGGACGGCCGGCTGGCCGACGCCGCGCGCCGACTGCGCAACGTAGGAGAGGGCCATCACCGAGGCGCGGGCCAGCTGCTCGCGGGCCTCCTCGTCGGTGATGTCGAGCAGCGGGCGGTAGCCCCAGATCGGCGCGAGCATGGCGAGCGCGGCCTGGACGTCCACCCGGACGTCGCCGGTGTGCACCGGCAGCGGGAACGGCTCGGCGGGCGGCAAGCCATGACCGAACCGGCCGTCCACGAGGAGGCCCCACACATCACCGAAGGTCACCTTGCCGGCGAGGTCCTCGATGTCGACGCCGCGGTAACGCAGCGCACCGCCGTCCCGGTCGGGTTCGGCGATTTCGGTGTGGAAGGCGATGACGCCCTCCAGACCCGGTCGGAAGCCGTCGTCGGGTTGGCCGGACGGCTGTGGCTTGCTGATCGTGGAGGTAGTCACTGTTTCGCGGAACCTTTCGGTGCGCTTTTCCCCGGCTGGTTGGTGCTGGTCGCGCGGTTGGGACAAGCGCACTGAACGCGCGCCACATCGCACGGATGGATAGACCTTGCTCTCTTGACCGGCCACTGGCAATCGAAAGATGCGGTGGTTTCGGTCACGATTACGAGAACGATTCAGCCACCCGGGCCGGCCGGCGGGAGAATTTCCCGCCACGGACTGTGACGAAGCGCAGGTAAATCCTGTGTTTCCGAACCAGGCGCCGCCAGGTTTCGGGTGATAGACCTAGCGCATGCACCTCAGCCCGCAGGAGCGCGACAAGCTGCTCATCCACGTGGCGGCGGACGTCGCGCGGAAGCGGCTGGACCGCGGCGTCCGGCTCAACTACCCGGAAGCGGTGGCGCTGATCACCGACCACGTCCTCGAGGGGGCCCGCGACGGGCGCACGGTCAGCGAACTGGTCGCCAGCGGCCGGACCGTGCTCTCCCGTGCGCAGGTACTCGACGGCGTACCCGAGATGGTCGACTCCGTGCAGGTCGAAGCCACTTTCCCGGACGGCACGAAGCTCGTCACCGTGCACGACCCGATCGTGTGAAGAGGTTGTGAATGAATCCAGGTGAGATCATCCCGGGCGCCGAGCCGGTGGAGCTGAACCCGGGCCGCGCGCGCGTCCGGCTGCTCGTGCGCAACCTCGGCGACCGGCCGGTGCAGGTCGGCTCGCACTACCACTTCGCCGCGGTCAACCCCGGCCTCGAGTTCGACCGCGACGCCGCCCGCGGCCACCGGCTCGACGTCCCGGCCGGCACGTCGGTGCGGTTCGAGCCGGGCGTCGAGCGCGAAGTCGACCTGGTGCCGCTCGCCGGCGCCCGCCGGGTCCCGGGACTGCGGTCCGAATTCGCGGGGTCCTTCGAGGTACTCCCTCCCGCCGAGAAGGCATAGGAGCTGTCTGAGATGCCGCAGATCGACCGCGAGCGCTACGCCGAGCTGTTCGGCCCGACCACCGGCGACCGGATCCGGCTCGCCGACACCGACCTGCTGATCGAGGTCACCGAGGACCGCTCCATGGGGCCCGGCGGCAGCGGCGACGAAGTGCTCTTCGGCGGCGGCAAGGTCATCCGCGAGTCCATGGGCCAGGGCACGGCCACCCGGGCCGAGGGCGCACCCGACCTGGTCATCACCGGCGCGGTGATCCTCGACCACTGGGGCGTCGTCAAGGCCGACGTCGGCGTGCGCGACGGCCGGATCGTCGGGATCGGCAAGGCCGGCAACCCGGACACGATGGACGGCGTCGACCCGGCGCTCGTCATCGGGCCGTCCACCGAGGTGCTGTCCGGCAACGGCAAGATCCTCACCGCCGGTGGCATCGACTGCCACGTGCACTTCATCTGCCCGCAGCTCGTCGACACGGCGCTGGCCGCCGGTCTGACCACGCTGGTCGGCGGCGGCACCGGCCCGAACGAGGGCACGAAGGCGACCACGGTCACGCCCGGCGCGTGGAACCTCGGCCGGATGCTGTCCGCCATGGACGGTTACCCGATCAACGTCCTGTTGCTGGGCAAGGGGAACACCGTCCGGCACGAGGCGCTGCGTGAGCAGCTCGCGGCCGGCGCGGGCGGTTTCAAGCTCCACGAGGACTGGGGCACCACGCCGGCGGCGATCGACGCGTGCCTCACGGTGGCCGACGAATCCGGCGTCCAGGTCGCCATCCACACCGACACGCTCAACGAGGCGGGCTTCCTGGAGTCCACTGTGGACGCCATCGGCGGCCGCTCGATCAACGCGTACCACACCGAAGGCGCCGGCGGCGGGCACGCGCCGGACATCATCGAGGTCGTCTCGCTGCCGAACATCCTGCCGTCGTCGACCAACCCGACCCGGCCGCACACGGCCAACACCCTCGACGAGCACCTCGACATGCTGGTGGTCTGCCACCACCTCAACCCGTCGGTGCCCGAGGACCTCGCCTTCGCCGAGAGCCGGATCCGGCCGACCACGATCGCCGCCGAAGACGTGCTGCACGACATGGGCGCGATCTCGATGATGAGCTCCGACTCCCAGGCGATGGGCCGGATCGGCGAGGTGATCATCCGGACCTGGCAGACCGCGCACGTGATGAAACGCCGCCGTGGCGCGCTGCCCGGCGACGGCGCGGCCGACAACCTGCGCGCACGCCGCTATGTCGCCAAATACACGATCAACCCGGCCATCGCGCACGGGATGGAGACGGAGATCGGCTCGGTCGAGGTCGGCAAGCTCGCCGACCTGGTGCTGTGGGAGCCGAAGTTCTTCGGCGTCCGCCCGCACGTGGTGCTCAAGGGCGGGTTCGCGGCGTGGGCGGCGATGGGCGACGCCAACGCGTCCATCCCGACGCCGCAACCGGTCATGGCGCGGCCGATGTTCGGCGCGAACATCGGGGCGGCGCTGAGCCTGCACTTCGTCGCGCCGGAGGCGCTGGACAGCGGGCTGCGCGAGACGTTCGGCATCACGCGGCCGCTGGTCGCGGTGTCGAACATGCGGGCGCGGACCAAGGCGGACATGGTGCTCAACGACGCCACCCCCGACGTCCGCGTCGAGCCGGACAGCTTCGCCGTGCACGTCGACGGCGAGCTGATCGAACCGCAGCCGGTGACGGAACTGCCGATGGCGCAAAGGTACTTCCTCTTCTGATGGACCTTTCGGCGCTGATTCTCGCGGACTCCCGCTTCCCCGGCGGCGGGCACGTCCACAGTGGCGGACTGGAGGAGGTCGTCGCGCGGAAACTGGTGACGTCCGTGCGCGATCTCCCGGGATTCCTTTCCGGACGGTTGCGGACGGCGGGTTTCCTGGCCGCGGTGTTCGCGGCGGCGTCGGCCCACGCGGCGGCCCGCTCTGTCGAGAGTGGACACTGGCGGCGGCTCGACGCCGAATTGGACGCGCGGACGCCTTCGCTCGCGCAGCGGGAGGCCTCGCGCGCCCAGGGCCGGGGGACCGCGCGGGCCGGGAAGATCGCGTGGCCGTCACCGGTACTCGCCGCGCTGGTGAAGGAGACTCCGCGGCCGCACCACCCCGTGGTGCTGGGCGCTTTGGTCGGGGTCGCGGGCGGTTCGCCGTACGACGCCGCGATGGCCGTGGCCTACCTGGCGGTGAGCGGGCCGGCGAGTGCCGCGGTGCGGTTGCTGGGGCTGGACCCGTTCGCCGTCAACGCCGTCGTCGCGCGGCTCGATCTCGGCTCGGTGTGCGAGACCGCGGCGGCGGTCGCGGGAGACGATCCGGCGGCGCTGCCGTCGCCCGGGTCGCCCGCGTTGGATCTGTTCGCCGAGGCCCACGCCCGGCATCACCAGGAAGAGGTGCGTCTCTTTGCCAGCTGAAGGCCACGGGCATGGACATGGACACGTCCACCCGGTCAACTTCGACCCGACGGCCGCCGAGCCGGACCACTACGACGCGGCGCCCACGGCCGGGCGCGCGTACCGGATCGGCATCGGCGGCCCGGTCGGCTCGGGCAAGACCGCGCTGACCGCGGCGCTCTGCCGGGCGCTGGGCGACGAGGTGAACCTCGCCGTCGTCACGAACGACATCTACACGACCGAGGACGCGGACTTCCTGCGCCGCGCGGGTGTCCTCGACCCGGAGCGGATCGAAGCGGTGCAGACCGGCGCCTGCCCGCACACCGCGATCCGCGACGACATCACCGCGAACCTGGACGCCGTCGAGAGCCTGGAGGAGAAGTTCCCCGGCCTGGACCTGGTGATCATCGAGAGCGGCGGCGACAACCTGACCGCGGTGTTCAGCCGGGGACTGGCCGACAGCCAGATCTTCGTCGTGGACGTCGCGGGCGGCGACAAGGTGCCGCGCAAGGGCGGCCCCGGCGTCACGACCGCGGACCTGCTGGTGATCAACAAGATCGACATCGCGCACCTGGTCGGCGCGGACATGGACGTGATGACGTCGGACGCGCACCGGATGCGGGGCTCGCTCCCGGTGATCACCCAGTCCCTTGTGGACACCCCGGACGCGCCGGCGGTCGCGGACTGGGTTCGTTCGCTGTTGCCGGTCCGCGCCGGGTGAAAGCCCACGCCCGGCTGACCGCGTGCTTCGACGGTTCGCGCACGGTGTTGCGGGAGCTGCGGTCGATGGCGCCGCTGACGCTGTTCCCACGCCGGGGCGGCCGCGGCCCGACGGCGGTGGTGCACCTGGTCAACTCGGCGACGTCTCCGTTGGGCGGGGACGATCTGCTGCTCTCCGTGCACGTGGGTCCCGGCGCTTCGCTGCGCCTCTCCGGCGTCGCGGCGACGCTGGCTTTGCCCGGACTGCACGGTGAAGGCTCCTTGTCCACAGTAGACATCGTGGTGGCGGAGGGTGGCTCGCTGGAGTACCTGCCGGAACCGACGGTGATCACCGCGCGGGCCCGGCACACGGCGGTGTTCCGGGCGGCGGTGGCTTCGGACGCTTACCTGCACACGCGGGAGGTGCTGGTGCTGGGCCGAGCCGGGGAAAGCCCGGGCTCGCTGACGACTTCCTTGTCGGTCACCCGGGGTGCCGTGCCGGTGCTGCGGCAGACGCTTTCGATCGGCGACTCGACTTTGGACACGAGCTTGGCGGTGCTGGCCGGCCGCCGGGTGCTGGTCTCCGACCTGGTGGTCGGCGGCCCGGAGCTCCCGGCGGCCTCCGGCGAGTGGTGGTCCCGCAGCCCCCTCGCCGCGGGCGGCACCCTCACCACATCCCTCGCGCCGGACGCCGTCACGGCGTTGAAGCCGTTCTGAGCAGCCCCCGTTTTCCACGGTAGCCGGGGGCACCGACAGTTTCGGCCAAGCCAAAAGCCGTGAATGTCGCATTGAGGGACTTCAAGTCCCTCAATGCGACATTCACGGACTTCAGAACTTGGTGGCCGGCCAGGTCGTCGCAACCGGGCTGC
>NZ_JBFBBN010000087.1:0-23289 GCF_040682715.1 Amycolatopsis sp. NPDC051128
GCCGGCAACCACCAAACCCCGTTACCCCACAACCACAACCAGCGCTGTCAACCCCACTGACCAGCACCAACAGGATGAAAAATCCCCAATGTGGCGTCGGTTGCGTCTGACGCACCGAACGCCACATTGGGGCGCTCGGCCCGAACGTCGAACAACTTGCGCCGACGCCTAGAGCGCTCGCCGGCCGGAGAGCGCGCGGCCCAAGGTCAGCTCGTCCGCGAACTCCAGGTCACCGCCCATCGGCAGGCCCGACGCCAGCCGCGTGACGCTCAGGCCCGGGAAGTCGCGCAGCATCCGGACCAGGTACGTCGCCGTGGCTTCGCCCTCGGTGTTGGGGTCCGTGGCGATGATGATCTCGCTGATGTCGGCTTCGCCGATCCGCTTGAGCAGCTCGCGCATCCGCAGCTGCTCCGGGCCGATGCCCGACAACGGGTCGAGCGCGCCACCCAGCACGTGGTAGCGGCCCTTGAACTCACGCGTCCGCTCGACCGCCAGGACGTCCTTCGGCTCCTCGACGACGCAGATGACCGTGAGGTCGCGGCGCTCGTCGCGGCAGATGCGGCAGGTCGGGTGCTCGGAGACGTTGCCGCAGATCTCGCAGAACTGCACGCCTTCCTTGACCTTGCCGAGCACGTCCTGCAGCCGCGAGATGTCGGCCGGGTCGGCGGCCAGCAGGTGGAACGCGATCCGCTGGGCGCTCTTCGGCCCGATCCCCGGCAACCGCCCGAGCTCGTCGATCAGGTCCTGGACGACACCTTCGTACAAGTTCGTCAGCCGCCGAAACCGAGGCTGCCGAGGTCCGGCATGCCGCCACCGCCGCCGAGGCCGTTGGCCAGGGGGCCGAGCTTCTGCTCGGTGAGCTTCTGCGCGTTCGCCGACGCGTCGCGCACCGCCGCGACGACGAGGTCGGACAGCGTCTCGACGTCGTCCGGGTCGACGACCTTCGGGTCGATCCGAAGGCTCTTCAGCTGGCTGTCACCGGAGACGGTCGCGGTGACCAGCCCGCCGCCGGCACTGCCGGTGACCTCGGTGTTGGCGAGCTCCTCCTGGGCCTCGACGAGCTTCTGCTGCATCTGCTGCGCCTGCTGCATCAGCTGGGAAAGGTCGAAGCCGCCGCCGGGTTGCACCATGATCGCACTCGGTCCTCTCTGCACGCCTGTGTCCCCACCAGGGTAGTCGCGCCACCCGCGGTGGCGGGCTGTGGCACCGTGGTCGCCGTGCGACGCGCGATTGCTCCCCTGCTGCTGACCGGTGCCCTGCTGCTCACCGGCTGTGCGGAAGACACCCCGGCGGCGCCGGCGGCCGCTTCCACGACCACGCGGACGGCCACGCCGACGACGGTCACTCCGTCTTCGACGCCTTCGTCGTCGCCGTCGTCTTCGTCGTCGGCTGTCACGCCGCCGGTGGCGCCCGCGGCCGGGAAGGTCGTCGTGCTGGATCCGGGGCACAACGGCGAGAACGACTCGCACCCGGCGGAGATCAACCGGCTGGTGCCCGCCGGGCGCGGGCAGACCAAGCCGTGCAACACCACGGGCACCGCCACCAACGCCGGCTACACCGAGCACGCGTTCACCTTCGACGTCGCGCAGCGGGTCGGGAAAGCGTTGGCGGCCAAGGGAATCCGCGTTGTCCACACGCGACAGAACGACACCGGCGTCGGCCCCTGCGTCGACCGCCGGGCCGCGATCGGCAACGCGGCGAACGCCGACGCCGTCGTCTCCATCCACGCCGACGGCTCGACCGCGGCGGGGGCGAACGGCTTCCACGTCGCGTATTCGTCGCCGCCGCTGAACGCCGCGCAGGGCGAGCCGTCGACGCGGCTGGCGCGGACGCTGCGCGACACGATGCGCGCGAGCGGCTTCAGTTCGGCGAACTACATCGGGAGCGACGGCCTGGCTCCGCGCCCGGACCTCGCCGGCCTGAACCTCTCGACCCGCCCGGCGGCGCTGGTGGAGTGCGGCAACATGCGCGACGCGACCGAGGCCGCCCGGATGGCGAGCGCGGACGGGCGGCAGCGGTTCGCCGCGGCCATCGCGGCGGCGATCGAGGCCTACCTGGCTTCTTGAGCCGCTACGACGGCTTCGCCGTTGACGGTCGCCCACCTGGTGAGGACGCCGATGGGCTCGACGAGCGTCCGCCCGAGGTCCGTCAACGAGTACTCCACCCGCGGCGGAGCTTCGGCGTACGCGCGACGGTCGACCAGGCCGTAGCCCTGGAGCTTGCGCAGCGTCTGGGTGAGCATCTTCCGCGAGATGCCGCCGATGAGGCCGACCAGCTCGCCGTGCCGCCGCGGGCCGCGGCTGAGCGCGAACACCACGACGACCGCCCATTTGTCGGCGATGATCTCGATCGCCAGCCGGGCCGGACAGTCCGCGAGGAAGACGTCGCCGGAGAAGTCACCCATGGGAACAAAGGTACCGAGAGGTGCCTTTCGGCTACCTAATCTCGGGACCATGGAACTTCCCGAAAGCTGCCACCGCCTGTTCGAGCGGCCGTTCAACGCCGTGCTGACGACCGTCAACCCGGACGGCTCGCCGCAGACCTCGATGGTCTGGGCCAGCCGGGAGGGCGACGAGATCGTGATGGGCATGGAGGGCCGCCGTCCCAAAGCGCGCAACATCCGCGACGACCCGCGCGTCACCGTGCTGATCGAGGACCATGACGGGCGCGACGGGCACGGCCTCCCCCAGTACCTGCTGGTCCGCGGCACCGCCCGGATCGTGGGTCCGGGCATCCCGGACGAGTTCACGGCGCTGATGGACCGGCAGGCCCGGCGTTACCTGGGCGCCGAGAAGTTCGAGCTGGGCAACCAGGGCTCGACGACGGCCGTGATCGTCCGGGTCACCGCCGACCGGGTGACCGGCAACGGCCCCTGGGCCTCCTGACCCAGCCCTGCTGGAGCCCGTCAGTCCAGAGGGCGGGCGCCGAGGTGGTCCGCCAGGAGCTTGCGGGCCTTCTCGTCCGGGTCCTGGTCCGGCGGGGGTGGGGGCGGCGGCGGGGCGGGGCTGGCGTCCTCGTTGTAGAGGTCCTCGTCGTCCTCGTCGGCCGGTTCCGGAGGCAGCGGGATGTCCGGCTCGGTCGTGGCCACCCGGGGCCGCGTCGGGGCCGCCGGGGCCGGTGCGGGCCGGGAGGGAGCGACCGGCTCGGCGGGCGCCGCCGCCGACTGGCGGGTGAACGACCGCTCCGGGGCGGGTGCCGCCTGCTGCGGACGGGCAGCGGGCGCGACCGGCGCGTTGCCGTGCACGCAGCGGACCTGCCAGTCACCGCCGAGGACGTCGGTCAGCGCGCCGGCGATCTTGCGGGCGTTGTCCTGGTCGGACAGCCGCCGGGCCAGCGGCTCGGACTTGTGGGTCAGCGTCAGTGCGTTGCCGTCGACGCTCGCCACCGTGGCCTGGGTCAGCATCGCCTCGATGCTGCGGCCGCCAGTGAACTTGCGCAGCGCGGTCATCAGCTGCGGCCAGACGTTCCGGATCGCGGCGGCGTCCATGCCCCCGGCCGACGCGGGCGCGGCCGCCGGCACCGGAGCTTCTTCGGCCGAAGCCGCCGGGGCGGGCGTGCCGCCGGGAATGCGGGTGGTCCCCCAGCCGCTGGCCGACGAGGCGGCGGCGGCGCCGTTGTCCCGGCCGGCATCGGAGCCCGCGACGGCCGAAGCGGAGCCGGCGCTCGAAGCCGCGGCGGGCGTGCCGCCGACGGGAGGACGAGCGGGCGGAGGCGGCGCGGCGGCGGGCTCCGGGACGGGCGCGGGACCGCTCCCGGGCGCACGCTGCGACGGCCGGGAGAACGCCCGGTCCGGCGCCGCCCGCACCGGCGGCTCGACGCCACCCTCGACCGGAGCCGCGGGCGCTGTGGCGCGGCGCTCCAGCCGTTCGATCCGGGCCAGCAGCGCCGTTTCCGCCTCGGTGACCGACGGCAGCAGCATCCGCGCGCACAGCAGCTCGAGGACGAGCCGCGGCGACGTCGCGCCCCGCATCTCCAGAAGTCCATTGTGGACGATGTCGGCGTAGCGCGAGAGGGTGGCGATGCCGATCCGCTCGGCCTGCCCGACCATCCGCGACAGCTCCTCCTCGGGCGCGGACACCAGGCCGCCCGCGGAGTCCGGGACCGCGCGCAGCAGCACGAGGTCGCGCAGCCGGTCGAGCAGGTCGGTGGCGAACCGGCGCGGGTCGTGCCCGGCCTCGGTGAGCTTCTCGACCGTGCGGAACACCGTGGCGGCGTCCTCGGTCGACAGGGCGTCGACCATGTCGTCGATCAGCGCGACGTCGGTGACGCCCAGCAGCGCGACGGCGCGGCTGTAGCTGACGCCCTCCGGCCCGGCGCCGGCGAGCAGCTGGTCGAGCACCGACTGCGTGTCACGCGCCGACCCGCCGCCGGCCCGGATGACCAGCGGGTACACCGCGGGCTCGATCTCGACGCCCTCGGCGGCGATGTTGCGCTCCAGGAGGCTGCGCATCGCGCCCGGCGGGATCAGCCGGAACGGGTAGTGGTGGGTGCGCGAGCGGATGGTGGTGAGCACCTTGTCCGGCTCGGTGGTCGCGAAGATGAAGATGACGTGTTCGGGCGGCTCTTCCACGATCTTCAGCAGGGCGTTGAAGCCCTGCGTGGTGACCATGTGCGCCTCGTCGATGATGAACACGCGGTAGCGCGACTCGGCGGGCGCGTAGAACGCCTTGTCGCGCAGTTCGCGGGCGTCGTCGACGCCACCGTGGCTGGCGGCGTCGAGCTCCGTGACGTCGACGCTGCCCGAGCCCTCCGGCGCGAGCGCCTTGCAGGAGTTGCATTCGCCGCACGGGTCCGGCGTCGGACCTTGGACGCAGTTCAACGAGCGCGCCATGATGCGCGCGCTCGACGTCTTCCCGCAGCCGCGCGGGCCGGAGAAGAGGTAGGCGTGGTTGATCCGCCCGGCGGACAACGCCGTGCGGAGGGGTTCGGTCACATGCTCCTGCCCGACGACCTCGGCGAAGGTTGCCGGACGGTACTTGCGGTACAGCGCGAGAGCCACGCCGCGAGAGTACCGGGCACCACCGACAACCTTCGCCGTGCGGGTCAGGGCAGCTGGGCCAGGAGCGCGTTCACCTTGGCGACGTGCTGCGTGGTGAAGGCGTCACGTGCCCGCGCCTTGGGCAGCTCTACGTCCAGGTAGTGCTGCGCGCCCGAGTCCGGCCCGTCGAGCACGCCCTGCGCGACGGCGTTGACCTCCGGGCCGTCCGACAGCGTCTGGGTCACCTTGACCCGCAGGTCGATCAGGTGCGCGGCGTACTGGCCGGTGGCCAGGAACGCCCGGATGTCCGCGACGGTGCCGTCGAGCGCGTGCTGCGCCCACGACTTCGTCGCCGGGCCACCGGCCGCCATGATCTGGTTGACCTCGACGCGGTCGTCGGTGTCCCGGCCCGGGTAGTCGCCGGTGCGCAGCAGCGCGGCGACACCGGCATACGGGCCGGCGAGCGCGTCACGAGCCGCCTGGCGCAGGCCGGGGCGGGCCTTCGGGTCCGCCGCGATCGCCGCGACGGCGGCGCGGTCGTCGGACTCCTGCGCGACGGCGAGACCGCTGCGCACGAACGTGACGACGTCGTCGTCCGAGCCGCTCAGCGCGGCACGGGCGGCGTTCTTGACGGCGGCACCGCCGTTGCGCAGCAGGTAGACGGACGCCTTGCGGCCGTTGGGCACGGTCAGCGCCGGGTCGGCCGCGTCGGCGAGCAGCTTGTCGTTGTCCGTCTTGGCCTGCGCGGCGCGAGCCGCGGCCTCGCGGGCCTGCTGCTGCGCGGCGGCCTCGGCAGCCGAGGCCGCCCGGCCGGCCTCCTGGTTCTGGGCCTGCTGGGTGGCGAGCCGGTCGGTGTTCGCCTTCCGCGCGTCCGAGGCGATCGTCGCGGCGCGGCTCTTGGCCAGCTGCACCCCGATGGCGCTGTGCCGGGCCGCGGCCGTCTTGCCGAAGTCGACCTGGGCCTGGACCGCGGCGACCTCGGCGTCGCCGTCCGCGGCGACCTTCCGCCACCGGGAGAGGAAGTACCGGACGTCGTCCGGGGTGCCGTCGAGCGCCATCTGCGCGGCGGCCTTGACCTCGGGGCCGCCGGCGGCGAGGGCCTGGTCGGCCGTGATGCGTTCGTCGATGTCCCTCGCCTGCTGCAAGCCGGTCTCGAGGAACGCGCGGACGTCGGCGGGCGTGCCGTCGAGCGCCTTCTGGGCCGCGGCGTGGACCACCGGGCCGCCGGCGCTCATGGCCTGGCCGACGGCGATCCGGTCGTCCGCGATCCGGGCCTGGGCCAGTCCGGTGGCCAGGAACTCGCGAATGTCGGCCTGGGTGCCCTCGAGCGCTTTCTGGGCGGCACGCTTGGTGGCCGGTCCGCCGGCGCTCATGGCCTGGGCGACGAGGACCCGCTCGTCGGTGTCCTGGGCGCGCTGGCGGCCCGTGGTCAGGAAGGACTGCAGGTCGGCGGGTGAGCCGAGCAGAGCTGCTTCCGCGGCCGCGGACACCCCGGGGCCACCGGTTTCGAGGTAGCCGACGGCCTGCGCCCGGTCGGGAAGGACGTCGGCGGCGGCCGGTGTGGCGAAGACACCGGCGGCGAGTGCCGCGGCGACGATTACTGCGTTCGCACGCAAGGAAATCCCCCTTGGTCGTTGAACGTTCCGTTCCCTTATCGACGGCCCGGGCGGAATGTTTCCGACCGCCGCTAGGCTCGGGTGCTGTGGGTCGTACGCGGAGGCCGGATCCGGTGCCCGGGCGGTACCCGGTGCGGTTCGGGACGGCGGAGCTGACCAAGGACGCCGGCCGCGGTAACGCCTGGCTGCTGTCGGTGGGCGGGGTCGCGCAGTCATACGTCGACCTCGACGATCCGGCCAACCTGGAGTTCGACTACGTCCGGCGGTTCGCGGACGTGGTGGACCAGCTGCCACCGGGTCCGCTGGACGCGCTGCACGTCGGCGGGGCGGCGTGCACGCTGCCGCGTTACGTCGCGGCGTCGCGGCCGGGGTCGCGGCAGCTGGTGTTCGACGCCGACGGCGAGCTGGTGGACCTGGTCCGCGCCCAGCTGGGGCTGCGGGTGCCGGGCCTGCGCGTCCGGGTGACGGACGGCCGCTCGGGGTTGCCGACGCGCCGGGAGGATTCGGCGGATCTGGTGGTGGTCGACGCGTTCGAGCGCGCGACCCTGGCCGGCGGCCTGGCCACCCTGGAGGCAACCCAGGCGATCGCGACAATCCTCCGAAGCGACGGCATCTACCTGTCGAACATCACGGACGGCTCAGGTCTCCCGTTCGCCCGCCGCTTCCTGGCAACCTTGCGGGAGGTCTTCCCACAGGTCCTGCTCTTGGCCGACCCGGCGGTGCTGAAGGGCCGCCGCTTCGGCAACCTGGTGTTCGCGGCATCCCCAGCCGAACTCCCAACGGCAGAGATCGCCACCCGAACGGCCTCGGCACCATTCCCGGCAAGGTGCATAACCGGACCAGAGCTCCACAAGCTGGCGGGCCGAGCAAAGCCAATAACGGACAAGGACACCCCACCATCCCCAAAACCCCCAAAAGACATCCTGGGCCTGTTCTAGAAAGTCACAAGAGCGCAAGACGCAAGAGCGGGCCACGGCAGAGACCAAAGACGCAGGTCGCCGGGGGGCCATGGCAGAAAGCAAACGCGAAGGTCGCGGGGGCCACGGCAGAGCTCGCACATCGCGACCGGCCACGGCAGACCTCGCACATCGCGAGCGACCACGACAGAGCTCGCAGGTCGCGGGGAGCCACGGCAGAGTTCGCAGGTCGCCGGGGAGCCACGGCAGACCTCGCACATCGCGAGCGGCGACGGCAGAGCTCGCAGGTCGCGGGGGGGCCACGGCAGAGCTCGCAGGTCGCGAGAGAGGCACCGTGGGGGGTCCGGGGGGCTCGGCCCCCCGGGCAGAGAAGCGAAGTGAAGGCCCGGCGAAGGGGCGAAGCCCCGAAGCAGGAGCCGAAAAGAAGGGGACCCCGCGCACCCATCAGAGCCTGCTTATCCTTGCTGCCTTCCGGCCCTGGGGAAGTTCACAGGGTGGACGCCGCGCGGGGTCCGTGGATCAGTGTAGCGGGCCCGGTTCAGGCGCCCGCGCCCGCCTGGGCGCGGGCCCGTTTGAACGTGTTGTGCAGGACGGCCAGCAGGGCGTCGCGCACCGAAAGCTTCTGGCGGGCGTCGAACGTGATCAGGGGGACGTCGTCGCTCACCGCAAGTGCCCAGCGGATGTCGTCCAGGTTGTGGCCCAGTGATCCGTCGAACATGTTCACCGCCACCACGAACGGCAGGCCCGCGTTCTCGAAGTAGTCGACCGCCGGGTAGCAGTCGTCCATGCGGCGGGTGTCGACGATCACCAGCGCGCCGAGCGCCCCGTGGACCAGGTCCTGCCACATGAAGCCGAAGCGGTCCTGGCCGGGCGTGCCGAACAGGTACAGCTTGACCTCTTCGTCGATCGTGATGCACCCGAAGTCGAGGGCGACCGTCGTCGTGGTCTTGGCCGGGACGTGGCCCGTGCGGTCGACGTTCGCGGCCACCGAGGTGATCGCGGCCTCGGTCGTGAGCGGCTTGATCTCCGAGATGGAGGACACCGCCGTCGTCTTGCCGACGCCGAAGCCGCCCGCGATGACGATCTTGACCGGGGCCGGCGGACGGGCGCCCGGTTCAGTGAATGGCTTCGAGTCCACGAATGACCCTTTCGATCATGCCGAGGTCGTGCGAGTTGTGGCTCCCCGGCCGCCGGACGACGACGTAGCCGAGTTCGGCCAGGTCGGCGACGAGCACGCGGGCGACGCCGATGTGGAGGCCGAGCATGGCGGCCACCTCGGCGACCGACATCGTGTTCCGGCAGAGGGAGACGATTTCCTGTCGTTCGAACGTGAGCTTGGGGTGCGACGCCGCGCCGAGGCGTGACGTCATGACCTGGGCCTCGATTTCGAGGCTCTGGTCGATCGGCTGGGCACGTCCCGAGGTCATCAGGTACGGCCGCAGCAACGAGATGTCCGGTTCTTCGGTCATCGCCGTGCCTCCCTGCAGGCGCTACGCGCCACTGTCACATTCCGACGCTGTTCTTCAGCTCCTCGATGAGCCCGGGGGTCAGGACTTCGGTGGCGCGGTTGGCGAACATCGCCATCTCGTAGGCGATCGTGCCGAGGCTGGCCTGCTTGTTGGCGAGGACGCCGAGTGAGCAGCCGATGCTGATGGTGCAGACCAGCAGGTATCCGTGCTCGAGCTCGATGATCACCTTGTCGGGCGAGCCGAGCGGGTGGCTTTCGGAGACGCCGTGGGCGAGGCCGAGCATGGCGGAGGAGATCGCGGCGAGGCGGTCGGCGTTGGAGCGCTCGAGTTCCGACGACACCGCGATCAGCAGGCCGTCGGCCGAGACCGCGATGGCGGCTATCGCGCCCGCGGTGTGCTGCGCGAAGCGGCTCACCAGCCAGTTGAAGTTCTGGGCTTCGACACTGACGCCAGGTGCGGGGATGCTCATTTCCTGCTCTCTTCTCCTTGTTCCATCACACGACCGGCGACCACGCCTCGGGGCGGGCTGTCTGCCGTAACCACGTCCGCTTTGGCGAGGCCCGCGGCGAACGAGTCGAACGCCGCTCGCTCGGCCGCCGGGTCCCGCTTCGCGCGGTTGACGACGGCGCGGGCGATCGGCCGCCCCGCGGGCTGCTGACGCAGGCCGGGGGCGAGCTGGGCACCGGGGACACGGCGGATCAGGCCGTCCCGCGACTGCGGGATGGCCGGGATCGGCGCGGAGTCCGTGATGCGAGCGAGGGCCGGCACGTCCGCGGGGACGCGCGCCGGGAGAGACGGCGGCGCCGGCACGGGTGCGGTCACGACGGTGGGTGGCGCGGACGGCGGGTCGGTCGTCATCGCGCCGACCTCGGCGGCCTTGGCGAAGGCGCTCTGGAAGCCGTCCATGGCGGCCTTGGTCGCTTCCGGGTCGTGCCGGGGTTTGCCGTCCGCCGGCGCCGTCGGCGTGCCCGGGCTGGGCAGCTGCGCGCCGCGGACGCGGCGGCGGAGCCCGCCCCGGATCTCGGCCGATGGTTCGGGCTTGGGTTCTTCGGCCGGTTTGACGTCGGGTTCGGCGTCCGGCCACACCGGTTCCAGCTGGGCTTCCAGCTGGCGGAACCAGCGGAAGCCGTTGCCTCGGGTGGTGCCGAGCAGGGCCGGGATCGCCGGCATGGGCAGTTCGGTCGGCCGCTCGCGGGCCGGTTCGGGCGTCCGCACTTCGTCCGAAGTAGACAAAGCGGCCGCGTGCCGTGGCTGCGACGGCGGGGCGGCCGGGAGCGCCGCCTGGACCGGGAGCGCCGGGATCGCCGGCGCCGGTTCGGCCTTCGGGTGCTGTGGCGCGCGGTGGCTGAACAGCGGTGACGGGATGGTCAGCCGCGCGGTCACGCCGCCGGTGGTCGGCGTCGCGAGCAGCTCGACACCCAGCTCGTGACGCCGCGCCAGGCGGCCGACCACGAACAGGCCGAGCACACTGGTCGGCGCGAGTTCCAGGCGTTCGCGCTCGACGAGCCGCTTGTTCTCGTCGGCCATCTTCTCCGCGGTCATGCCGATGCCGTGGTCGACGATGCTCACCAGACAGGAGCCGTCGGCGAGGAACATCGTGTCCACTTCGACCATCGAGCCCGGCGGCGAGAACGACGTCGCGTTCTCCAGCAGCTCGGCGAACACCAGCACCAGGTCGGCGCCGAGGGCCGACGACAGCAGGATTTCGGCGACGACGCCGAGCTTGACCCGCTGGTAGTCCTCGATCTCGGCGAGCGCGGAGCGCAGGGCCGTCGACAGCTCGATCGGGCCGGCGATGCGGGTCTCGTCGCGGGTGCCGGACACCACGAGCAGGTTGTCCGCGTTCCGGCGCAGGCGGGTGGAGAGGTGGTCGAGCCGGTACAGGCTGGCCAGCAGCCGGGTGTCCTGCTCGTTGCGCTCGACCTCGTCGATCAGCGCGAGCTGGCGGCCGACGAGGTTCTGCGTGCGCTTCGCGACGTTCGCGAACATCAGGCTGGTGTTGCGCCGGGTGAGCGCCTGCCGCTCGACGAGCTCGGCCGCGGTGGTCTGGACCCGGTTGAACGCTGCGGCGAGCTTGCCGAGCTCGTCGCCGGAGACGACGTCGATGGTGGCCAGCCGCGGGATCTGCTCGTCGGCCTCCTCGGTGTCGGTCACGCGGACGAGCTCGGTGCCGGCGAGGTCGGCGACCGACGTCGCCGCGGTGGTCAGCTGGCGCAGCGGCCCGGCGATCGAGCGGGACACCGCGACGGCGAGGAAGGCGACCAGCAGGAACAGCGCGCCCGCGCCGAGGCCGACCGTCCACGCCAGCCGCGTCGCGGCGTCGGCTCGGCCGTTCGCGGATTCGGTGATCTCGCCGATGGCCCGTTCCTGCACGAGCTTCCGTTGGCCCGCATGGGCGTCCGACGCGGCGAGCACGTCCGCGACGTACTTCGTGGTGCCTGTCGCGTCACGCGGGTTGTCGATCTGGGCGGCGAGGTCGTCGACACGCCGGCCGGCCTCGCTCTGCTCGATTTGGACGACCAGCGCGGCCCGCTCGCTGTCGTCACCGTCGTCGCCCTGCTGGACGAACCGGTCGATGAAGATCGGCGCCTGCTGGGTCGCGTCGTCCAGAATGGACCGGCCGGCCTCCGGCGCCACCGCGGTCACGATGAGGGCCATGGCGCGCAGCGAGTTCTCCTCGTTCGCGCGCAGCAGCGCGTCCAGCGCCGTCAGCTCCCTGGTGCCTTCGGCGTCACTGGTGAGCTGCGGAACCAGGCGCAGGGAGTCGATCACCGCGCCGATCACGGCGTGGTAGGTGCGGGCCACGCTGTCGAGCGCGACGCCGCGGCGGGCGGCGTTCTCCCGCAGCTCACCGAGGGAGCCGATCCGGGTCAGCGCCGCGGAAAGCTCGTCGGGAGCGTCGGCACCCAGCGCACCGCGGACCTCGGCGACCGTCGCGTCGACCACCTTCCGCTGCTCGAGCATCTGATCCGGGCTCGCCGAAGGCGTCGCCACGAACGCGCCCGTCAACAGCCGTTCGCGCTGCAGCTGCCACATCAACCCGCCGAGGTGCTGGGCCTGTCGCGCGACGGCGGCCGACTGCGCCGCCGCACCGGCGCTCTCGGCCTGCGTCAGCACGAACGGCACCGACACCAGCACCACCGCGATCAGCGGGGGCAGCAGCAGCAGGTTCAGCTTGCCGCGAATGCCGAGCCGGGCGAGGAAACCCCCGCCGTCCGCCCGTTTCGCGGTCGACCTGCCGTGCTTCATCCCGCCACCCTTCCCGTCTGCCGTTCTCACTCGACCGCGGCCACCCGGCTGACGTGGCCGCGGTGCTGCTCGCGGACCAGGTCCTCGATCCGGGCGCGCAGCGCGAGGAACCGCGGTTCGCGCTTCACCGCCAGGTCCCGTTCGGCCGGCAGGGCCACCTCGACGTCGGCGGCGATCCGGCCCGGGTCGGAGGCGAGCACCACGACCCGGCCGCCCAGGAACACCGCTTCTTCGACGTCGTGGGTGACCATCAGCACCGTGGTGCCGGTGTCGGCCCACACCTGGCGGATCAGCACTTGCATGTCCTCTTTGGTCTGGACGTCCAGCGCGCCGAAGGGTTCGTCCAAGAGCAGGACTTCCGGTTCGCACGCCAGGGCACGCGCGATCGCGACGCGCTGTTTCTGGCCGCCGGAAAGCTGCTTCGGCAGCGACCGGCGCACGGTGTCGAGGCCGGTCTCGGCGAGGTACCAGTCGACGCGCTTGGCGCGCTCGGCCGCGTCGATCGGGAGCAGCTCGAGTCCGAACGCGACGTTCTTCTCGACGCTGCGCCACGGGTAGAGCGCGCCGGACTGGAAGACGAGCCCGCGGTCCGGCCCGGGGCCGGTCACGGGGACGCCGTCGAGCACGATCTCGCCTTCGGTCGGCCGGCTGAGCCCGGCCACCAGCGAGAGCAGCGTCGACTTGCCCGAACCGCTCGCGCCGACGACGCAGACGAACTCGCCGCGCGGCACCTCGAGGTCGACGCCGTCGAGTGCGCGCGTCACCTTGCCGCGGACGGTGTAGTCCTTGGCGACGTTCCGCAGTTCCAGCGTCATGCCGCCCACTTCCCGACCCGGGTGCGCAGCAGGCGCAGCAGGACGTCGATCGTCAGCCCGGCGATCCCGATGACCACGAGCACCGCGAAGATCTTGTCCGTCTGCAGGAACCGCTGCGCCCGGACGATCCGGTAGCCGAGGCCCGCCGTGGAGTTGATCAGTTCGGCGACGACCACGAAGTTCCACGCCGCGGCGGCGTTGACCCGGATCGCGTCGATCATGCCCGGCAGCGAGTGCGGCAGGACGATCTTGCGCAGCACCTCGCCGCGGCGCGCGCCGAGCGTGTAGGAGACGTCGATGAGCGCGGCGGGCACGCCGCGGACGACGTCGGCGGTCATCAGCGTGTTGAAGAAGACGGTCCCGATGAAAAGAATGGCGATCTTCGAAGGCTCGCCGAGGCCGAGCCAGATGATCAGCAGCGGGATGAACGCGCTCGCCGGCAGGTAGCGGAGCAGCCCGATCAGCGGCTCGAAGAACGCCTGCCCGGCGGTGAACGCGCCCATCAGGATGCCGAGCGGGACCGAGACGAGCACCGCGAGGCCGAAGCCTTCGAGCACCCGCTGCGTCGTCGCCCAGAGGTCGCCGAAGAGCTCGCCGGTGCCCACCATGTCCACCCCGGCCTTGAGGACGGCGGCCGGGGACGGCAGGAACGTCGAATCGACGGCGCCGCTGATGCTCAGCCCGACCCACGCGAGGAACGGGATCGCGAACGACAGCACCGCCAGCGTCCAGCGGGCCGAGGCGGAAATCGGCGTGCGCAAGGACAACAGGGGCGAAGCGGACGGCGTCAGCCCGGCCCGGCGGGGCAGCGGAGCCCAGCCGGGGCGGCCCCGGCCGGACTCGTGCTGTTCGGCCAGCCGCTGCTCGGCTTCCAGCGCCTCGGCGGCCCGCTCGTCGACCGGGCTCGCCGGGGTGGTGCGCTGGGTCGGACCGGTCATTGCGGCGCGGCCTTCACGAACTGGTCGTCGAACAGGCCGTCGAGCGACGGGCGCTGCTGGGCGAGCCCGGTGCTGACGATGAAGTCGATGATCTTGTTCGCCTGGAAATCGAGGTGCTGCGCCGTGACGCCCGGCGTGAACGCGTCGATGTTCTGCTGCCGCGTGAAGATCGTGGTGCCGGCGTCGTAGGACTTGTAGTCCGCGTCGGTGACGCCACCGCGCTTGGCCATGATCTTCACGGCGGCGTCCTTGTTGTTCTTGATCCAGGTCAGCGTCTCGAACCAGGTGTTGACCAGCGCCTGGACGTCCTTCGGGTGCTCCTTGACCAGCTTCTGCGACGTGACGAGGTGGTCGGGGATGGCGCCGGGGAACTCCGCCGAGGTCGAGATCGCGCGGCTGCCCGGGCGCTCCAGCGCCGTCGAAGTGAACGGCGCGAACGCGGCGACCGCGTCGACCTGGCCGCTCTTGAACGCAGCGGCCGCGGCGTCGGTCGGGAGGTTGACCAGCGTGATGTCCTTTTCGGTCAGTTTCGCCGACTGCAGCGCGAGCAGCAGCAGGTAGTGGTCGACCAGGCCCTGTTCGACGGCGACCTTCTTGCCCTTGAGGTCGGCGACGCTGGTGATCCCGTCCCGCGCGATGATCTTGTCGTTGCCGGTGGAGTTGTCGTTCACCAGCACGATCGACAGCTTGGCGCCGCCGGAGACCGAAGACAGCGTGTCGTTCAGGGTCTGGCTGTTGGCGTCGATGGCCCCGCTGGAGAGCGCGTTGATGCTGTCGGTGTAGCTGTCGAAGTACTTCAGGTCGACGTTCACGCCGTTCTTGGCGAACAGGCCCTGCTCCTGCGCCACCTGCCAGGGGAACCAGCCCGGCCAGGCGCTGAACCCGATGGTGATCTTGCTGCCGCTACCGGAGGCGGAGCTGTCGCTGCACCCCGAGAGCGCGGTGACCCCGGCGAGGGCCAGCACGGTCAGGAGCACCGTCAGCAGACGGGGGCGAGGACGGGAAATCACAACGAACTCCAGGAGGCGGGGGAAGTGGAGTGGTGCCGTACCAAAGGGGGAACGCGGTGCTCGGGGCTACAGGTGGTGACGACAAGGAGGTAGGTCGGGCTGAGCTGCGCCACCGCGCACGGTCATCGCTGCTCTCTTCCGGCCGTACCTGATCGGGGCGTGGCGAGAGACAACGGGCAGGGAACACCTACACAAAGTGTAGGTCCAGCACTCAGCACACTGGTTCAACCACCTCTTGTCCCTCTCCCGGCGCAGAGCCTAGCGACTAGCACAAGATCCCCACAACGCCCTGCTACTGCATCCGAATGAGTGACCCTCAGCACGTTCAACCAGCGACATCGGGGTCCTTCAAGATCAACTTTAATGGGTTTTCTGTCGGCCGCCCGGCCAAATTGATCGACTTCCCGTGCGGCCGTCACGTGCAACTGCACGCGTCATAGTCCCTCGTCGTTACGGCAACGGCAGCGAGTACCGAGATCATCACCGACTGCTACGAACCTCGCCCGAACAATCGTTCGGAATACGCCGGTCACCGGACCGCGAATCGAACAGGTGTCCGCATCCCGCCGTTACCGCACCTGCTCCGAATCCGCCAAATGATTCGCAAGTGTTAACCCGCCCGAAACAATTCGGCCGGTTCCTCGCCGCCGGAAAGCACGGGTGCGGACGAAAATCCCCCACGGCTGCGGCCGCTCGGCTCATTACCTTAGGTCAATTGACCGATCTGGTCAGATCATAAAACGGTCGTGTCCCCGACCGTGAGTGGCGCGAAGCTCTGTTCGACCCACGACTGGATGGTCGTCATGGTGCCCACCGTCGGCGCCGCAGTGGTCAACTCGCGCCGAAGCTGTGAGCGCGCTGTGCATCCACCCCGGCCGGGTGGGCACCCCCAAACGCCACTTTCTCTACGAAAGATGCGTCGTTGTGGAGGGAATTCGGGGGATGTGGACAACTCGGCGGCGTGGGCTCCGTCAGTCTGGGGCAGGGGCCGCCGGGAAGGTGATCTCGAACTCCGTCCGGCCCGGACGGCTGGCCACCCCGACCCGGCCACCGTGGGCCGCCACCACCGCGGCGACGATCGCCAGGCCCAGCCCCGTGCTGCCCGCCGCGCGCGAGCGGGAATTGTCGCCGCGGGCGAAGCGCTCGAAGATGTCCGGGAGGACGTCCGGCGGGATGCCGGGGCCGTCGTCCGCCACGCGGAGCCGGACGATTCCGTCCGAAGTGGACAGTGTGGTGGTCACCGTGGTGCCCGCCGGGGTGTGCGTGCGGGCGTTGGCCAGCACGTTGATCACCACCTGGTGCAGCTGGCCCGCGTCGCCGAGGACGCCGATCGGCTCGCCGGGGACGTCCATCAGCCACTTGTGGTCCGGGCCCGCGACGTGCGCGTCGGCGACCGCGTCGGCCACCAGCCGGCACAGGTCCGCCCACTCGTGCACCACCGGCCGCCCGGAGTCGAGACGCGCGAGCAGCAGGAGGTCCTCCACCAGCGTCGTCATCCGGCGCGACTCGGACTCGACGCGGCTCATCGCGAACGCGACGTCCGGTGGCACCTGCTCGCCGCCGCGGCGGGTGAGCTCGGCGTAGCCGCGGATCGCCGCCAGCGGGGTGCGCAGCTCGTGGCTCGCGTCCGCGACGAACTGGCGGACCCGGTTCTCGCTCGCGTGCCGCGCGGTCAGCGCGTTCGCGACGTGCTGCAGCATCCGGTTCAGCGCCGAGCCGACCTTGCCGACCTCGGTGTTCGGGTCGGTGTCGGCCTCGGGGACCCGTTCGGACAGTGCCACTTCGCCGCGGTCGAGCGGCAGCTCGGACACCCGCGTCGCGGTCGCGGCCAGCCGGTCGAGCGGCTGCATCGTGCGGCGGATCGTCGCCGCGCCGACCGCGCCCGCCACCAGGATCCCGGCGAGCGCGACGCCGCCGAGGATGAACCCCAGCCGCCAGAGCGTCTCGTTGACGTCCTGCATCGGCAGGCCGATGACCGTGCGCTCGCCGCTGGGCGCGACGCTCGACAGGACGCGGTACTCGCCGAGGCTGCCGCCGAGGTCGACGCTGTGGGACCGGCCGTCCGCCGGCAGCGCGAGCAACTTCGTCAGCTGCTCGCGGGTGATCGGCTTGAGCGGTGACTTTCCCTTGCCCTTCCCGGTGCCCGTCCCGGCGGAGAAGTCGAGGACGCTCGCCCGCACCACCGGGCCGGTCACGGTGACGGCGAGCGTGCCGTCGCCTTGCCCGAGCACCCGCAGCGGGTCGGGTGGTGGCGCGTCGCCGTACACCCAGGGCGGACGTTCCCCGGGGTGCTTGCCGCGGTCGTTCGTGGCGGCCAGCCGCTTGTCCTGCTGACCGACGAGGAACTCGCTCAGCGCGAACTCCGTGACCACGCCGACGACCACGCACACCAGCGCGAGCAGCGCGGCGAGCTGGACGATCAGCCGTCGCCGCAGCGACCAGGGTCGCCGGAAGCGCGACGGGCGCGGTTCAGCCGGCGGGCTTGAGGACATACCCCGCGCCCCGCATGGTGTGGATCATCGGCTCGCGGTCGGCGTCGATCTTCTTGCGCAGGTACGAGATGTAGAGCTCCACGATGTTGGCCTGGCCGCCGAAGTCGTAGCTCCACACGCGGTCGAGGATCTGGGCCTTCGACAGCACGCGCTTCGGGTTGCGCATGAGGTAGCGCAGCAGCTCGAACTCGGTCGCGGTCAGCGGCACGAGGTCGCCGCCGCGGCGCACCTCGCGGCTGTCTTCGTCCAGGGTGAGGTCGCCGACGACCAGCGTCGACCCGCTCGCGCCGGTCACCCCGCCGGCCCGGCGCAGCAGGGCACGCAGGCGCAGCGCCACCTCTTCGAGGCTGAACGGCTTGGTGACGTAGTCGTCGCCGCCCGCGGTGAGCCCGGCGATGCGGTCTTCGACCGCGTCCTTCGCGGTCAGGAACAGCACCGGCAGGTTCGGTGCCTCCGAACGCATCCGGCGCAGCACCTCCAGGCCGTTGAAGTCGGGGAGCATGACGTCGAGGACGACGGCGTCGGGGCGGAAGTCACGCGCGATCCGGACGGCTTCCGTGCCGTCGCCCGCACTGCGCACCTCCCAGCCCTCCATCCGCAGGGCCATCGACACGAGCTCGGCCAGCGTCGCCTCGTCGTCGACGACGAGGACCCGCACCGGGCTCCCGTCGGCGCGGCGCAGGTCGGCCTTGCCGGCGCCCGGTGACGTGGCGTTCATAGCGGTCATAGTGCCACCTTCGCGACGCACGGTCAGTGTTCGCTGTGCACCCGCTGTGCGTTCCCTGTGAACACCGATCGTTCGGGTGGATACGGGAGCCACAGCGCGTGCTGACGCCTCGCACAGCTCAAACACAGCCACGGCGGTGAACCTGACCTGGACCAGTATGGGTACGACCGGAGGACACGATGACGACCGAGCCGACGCCGAACACCCCGCCCCCTGGCGGGCCGGCACCCGCCACGAGCGTTCCCGCCGGAGGCGAGCCGGCGAACTGGGGCGACCCCGCGGCGGCTTCGCCGGGGAAGGGCTGGTCCGGCAAGAAGACGGCGATCGCGGCCGGCATCGCCGTGGTGATCGCGGCCGGCGGCGGCGCGGCGATCTGGGCCGGCACGAGCAGCGCCGACAACTCCGCGCAGGGCCCCGGCGGGTTCGGCGGTCCGGGCGGTGGCCAGTTCCGCGGCCAGGGCATGCCCGGTGGCGGGTTCGGCGGCGGCATGACCGCGCTGCGGGAAGCACTGCACGGCGACTTCGTCGTCTCGAACGGAAGCGGCGGCTACACGACCGAGCGGCTGCAGACCGGCGACGTAACCGAGCTCAGCGCCACTTCGGTGACGCTGACCAGCAAGGACGGCTACAAGCAGACGTACACGATCGACTCGTCGACGCAGAAGACGGGCGATGTGAAGACCGGCGACCCGAACGTCACGGTGGTGGCGAAGGTCGAAGGCCAGACGGCGACGGCGACGTCGCTCGGCCAAGGTTTCGAGCCGGGTCAGCGCCAGCCGGGCCAGCGCCGCGACGGCGGCTACCCGGCCCGCCCCACGAAGTGACGAGGCGAGGCCCGGTGCGCTGAGCGGCCGGGCCGGCTGCTCAGCGCACGGGTCAGGCGCCCGGGACGAGCTTGTGCCGATAGGCGTAGACCACGGCGTGCACGCGGTCGGGCAGGCCGAGCTTCGAGAGCACCCGCGACACGTGCGTCTTGACGGTCTCCTCGCCGACGTGCAGCTGCCGGGCGATCTCGGCGTTGCTGCACGCGTTGGCGAGCAGCAGCAGCACCTCGCGTTCGCGGGAAGTCAGCCGGGCCAGCTCGGGTGGCTCCGCGGCCGCGGGTTCGAGCACCGCCGCGAACTTCGCGACCAGGCGCCGCGTCACCGACGGGTCGATCAGCGCGTCCCCGCGCGCCGCCACCCGCATCGCCGCCACCAGTTCCTCCGGCGCCAGGCTCTTCAGCAGGAACCCGCTCGCTCCCGCCCGCAGCGCGCGGTAGACGTACTCGTCGGCGTCGTAGGTCGTGAGCACGAGGACGCGGGTGTCGTTGCCCGGCGCGGCGAGGATCGCCTCGGTCGCGGCGAGGCCGTCGAGGCGGGGCATCCGGACGTCGAGGACCGCGACGTCCGGGCGCAGCCGGGCCGTCTCGGCGACGGCTTCGCGGCCGTCGGACGCCTCGCCGACGCAGGTGAAGTCGGGCTGGGTGTCGAGCAGCGCGCGCATCCCGGAGCGGAACATCGCGTGGTCGTCGGCCAGCAGGACGCGGATCATGTGCTCTCCACCGGAAAAGTCGTGCGCAGCTGCCACTGTGAGCCGTCTTCGCCGTAAGCGACCTGGCCGCCGAACAGGGTGACGCGCTGGCGGATCCCCGCCAGGCCGCGGTGCGCGTGTTCGCCCGTGGCGGTGCGGTCGGGGCGCAGGCCGTTGGTCACCGTGAGCACGACCTCGGTGCGGCCGTGGTTCAGCTCCACCTCGACCGGGCCTTCGCCGTGGCGGAGCGCGTTGGTCAGTGCCTCCTGCGCGATCCGGTACAGCGCGATGTCCAGCGAGCCGGGCAGTTCGCGGGGCTCGCCGCGCAGCGTCAGCCGGGTCGGCAGGCCGGCGGCGCGGACCGTCTCGACCAGCTCGTCGAGGTTGTCCAGGCCGGGCTGGCCGGCGTCGGCCTCGGCGTGCAGGAGGTCGAGCAGCCGGCGCAGGTCGGCCATCGCCGAGCGGCTCGCGGACTCGACCGCGCCGAGCGACTTCCGCACCGGCGAGTCGCCGTCGGGCAGGCCGAGCCGGGCCGCGCCGGCGTGCACGCCGATGGCGCTGACGTGGTGGGAGATGACGTCGTGCAGGTCGCGTGCGATCGTCGTGCGCTCCTCGGTGACGGCCCGGCGGACGGCTTCTTCTTCGTGCTGACGGCGTTCGTCCGCCGCGCGCTCCAGGTCGGCGATGTAGGCGCGCCGGGCCGTCGTGTACCGGCCGACCAGCCACGGCAGCAGCGCGCTGACGCTGACGCTGATCGCCGTCAGCCGCCAGTCGGCGGCCGTGCGCCCACCGCCTTCGAGGCAGCCCACGGTCACCCCGGCGACCAGGGCGACCAGTGCGAGCACGGCGGGCCTCGGCCGCAGCCAAGCCCCGGCGCGGTAGCCGGCGATGAGGATCCCGGCGTTGTTGCCGATCACGTACCCCGTGCAGGTGCACAGCAGCAGCGGCGCACCGGCGAAGAGCACGGCGTGCGCGAGGGCGACCCAACCCGAGTAGCGCGCGGCCCCGGCGAGGGCGGTGTTGACGGCGATGCCACCGAGCAGCACCGCCCACGGCTGCCAGCGGCCGTCGCCGAGCGGACCGCGAAGCGCGAACAGGGCGGCGTCGCAGACCACGCAGACGAGGGCGACCAGCAGCGACTGCCGCCTCAGTGACCCCCTGATGTCCTGCACACCCGCAACTCTGCCCTAAGGCGACCGCCACGGGTTCCGAACGTCCCGAAGTGGCCGTCGGTGCGCACGAACTCCCCGGCATCGACCTGCTTAGACTGGGCGGAATGAGGCGCTGGATCACCTTCGCGGTCGGGGTCGTGCTCGTGCTCGTCGGCGCCGTCTGGGTGCTGCAGGGGATCGGTGTCATCACCGGCAGCTTCATGACCGGCCAGAAGCTGTGGTTCCTGATCGGGGTCGTCGCGTTCCTGGTCGGCGTGGTCCTGGTGGCGGCGAACCTGACGCGGCGCAAACCTATTTCGTGAAGATCTCGAAGATCGGGTAGCCGGGCGCGATCTCGCGCAGCTTCTCGTCCGAGGCCTTGGCGTCGACGCCGTCGAAGAACACGCCGACCTCGAACTTCCAGCGCTTGAGGTAGGCGCGGAGGATGCCCGGCTTCTCGTCGTCGGTCAGCTCGCGGAAGGCGAACGTCTCGACGCGACGCCCGACGCGAAGCGTGCCCTGGCCGGCCGCGCGCAGGTTGCGCACCCACTGCGTCTCGCCGCGCGGGGCGACGAGGTAGCGGACGCCGTCGACGGTCAGCAGGTTGACGGGGACCGAGCGCGGCTCGCCGCTCTTGCGGCCGACGACGGTCAGCACCCGGCTGCCCCAGACGCTCACGCCCAGCTTGGTCAGCTTGGCGACCACCTCGTTGAAGAGGTTGGTGGACTTGCCGGGCTCGATGTAGCGGGTGTCATTCACGGTGTCCTCCGAAGTTCGGGAGAGCAGTGCTCTCGGTTAAGAGCAGTGAACACCCATCGAAGCGCGCTGTCAAGAGCACTGCTCTCTACTTTGTGCACCGCTCTCTCGCATGGCACACTGGGTGCCATGACCGCGACCCGCACGGCGCGTGAACGTGCCCGCGCCGAACTGACCCAGGAGATCAAGGACGAGGCCCGCCGCCAGCTCGCCGACGGCGGCGCGCACGGGCTTTCCCTGCGCGCGGTGGCGCGGGAGCTCGGCATGGTGTCGTCCGCGCTGTACCGGTACTTCCCCAGCCGCGACCGGCTGCTGACCGACCTGATCGTCGACGCCTACAACGCGATCGGCGAGGCGGCCGAGACCGCGGACCCCGGCACCGGCGATCTCCGCGAGCGGTGGCTGGCGATCTGGGAAGGGACGCGCGGCTGGGCGCGGGCGCACCCGCACGAGTACGCGTTGATCTACGGCTCGCCGATCCCCGGGTACGAGGCGCCGCAGGACACGGTGGCCCCGGCCGGACGCGTCGCCTTCGCGCTGGCCGGAGTCCTGGCGTCGGACGAGCTGCGTCCGCTGCCCGACGCTCCGCTGCCACCGGTGCTGCACCGGCAGGCCAAGGCCGTCACCGACGCACTGGGCGCTCGCATGCCCCCGGAGACGGTCGTCCGCCTGGTCGCGGCGTGGACCCAGCTCTTCGGCGCGATCAGCTTCGAACTGTTCGGCCAGTACGTGGGCAGCGTCGACCCGCCCGACGCGTTCTTCGAGTACTCCGCCCTGCGCATGGCCGAGTTCGTCGGCCTCTAAGCGGTACGGTCACGCAAGAGGACAACAGCGGAAGGCGGACGCGACGTGACGGGGTGGGCCGGGAAGGTCGGCAGGATCCGGGTGATCGGGACCGGCGTGATGGGCCGCGGGATCGGCCAGCTCGCCGCGACCGCGGGGGTGACCGTCGAACTGGCCGACGTGCGGCGCGAGGCGGTCGACGAGGCGATCGGGTTCGTCGGCGGGATGATCGACAAGCTCGCCGCCAAGGGCAAGCTGGGCGAGGACCCGCGGACGGTCAAGGACCGGCTGGTGCCGGTGGACGCGCCCGACGCTCCGGCCGACGGCGTCGACCTCGTCATCGAGGCCGTGCGGGAAGACCTCGCCACGAAGCGGGCGCTGTTCGCCGACCTCGAGCGCGTCTGTCCACAGGAGACGATCTTCGCGACGAACACCAGCTCGCTGTCGGTCACCGAAATCGCCGCCGGGCTGGGCGAGCCCGGCCGGCTCGTCGGGCTGCACTTCTTCAACCCGGTGCCGCTGATGCGCCTGGTCGAGGTGGTTCCCGGTGCACGCACGCACGACTGGCTGCCCGGCGAAGCGCTCGAACTGGTCCGGAGCTGGGGCCACGAGCCGGTGCTCGCGAAGGACGCGCCGGGCTTCCTGGTCAACCACGCCGGCCGCGGCCTGAACACCGAGGCGCTGCAGATCCTCGCCGAGGCGCTGGCCGAGCCCGCCGACGTCGACCGCGTCGCCCGCGACGTGCTCGGCCTGAAGCTCGGCCCGTTCGAGCTGCTCGACCTCACCGGCCTCGACGTGTCCCACGCCGTGCTGGAGAGCATCTGGGACGGCTTCCACGGCGACCCGCGGCTGCGGCCGTCGTGGCTGACCCGGCCG
>NZ_JBFBBN010000088.1:0-22329 GCF_040682715.1 Amycolatopsis sp. NPDC051128
GGCCGTCGTCGCACCACCTTTTCGGCACCGACGAAACCGGCCGTGACGTCTACGCGCGGGTGATCCACGGGGCGTCGCTCTCGCTTCGGGCCACCAGGAAACCCCTCGCAGCCACCCCTCGCCAAGAGACTTTGCGGGCCCCTGCGGTTCCGAGGCGGGCGTCTCCGGCCGGAGGTGTCCGCGCGGGCGCCGCTGGGTAGTCCCCCTCGGAAGATCGTGTCGTCGGCGAAGGGTGGCTTTCGTGCCGCAGTGGGTGGAGGCGGGGCTGTGGGGCCTGGTCGGCGGGGGCGCGCTGGTGCTGGGCGCCGCCGTCGCGTGGTGGGTGCGGGTCTCGCGGCGGGCCGTCGCCGGGATCATGGCCTTCGGCGCCGGGGTGCTGATCTCCGCGCTGGCCTTCGACCTGGTCGCCGAGGCGCAGCGGTCCGGCGGGCTCTGGCCGACCGCCGGCGGCTTCCTGGGCGGGGCGACCGGGTACGTCGCGATCAACGTGCTCCTCGCCCGGCGGGGAGCACGGCACCGCAAGCGTTCCGGCGGCCACCAACCGTCCGAACAGGACACTGCCGGCAGCGGGGCGGCCATCGCCGTCGGGGCCCTGCTCGACGGCGTGCCGGAATCGGTCGTGCTCGGGGTTTCCCTGCTCGGCGGCGGGGGCGTCGGGCTCACCGTGCTGGCGGCGGTGTTCATCTCGAACGTCCCGGAAGGACTGTCCAGCGCGGCGGGCATGAAGGCCGCCGGGCGCGGTGCCCGCTACGTCTTCGGTGTGTGGACCGGCATCGCGGTCGCCAGCGGGGTCGCCGCCCTGCTCGGCAACCTGACCCTGCGGACGGCGTCCCCCGCGACGATCGCCGCGATCACGGCGGTGGCCGCCGGGGCGATCCTGGCCATGATCGCCGACACCATGATCCCCGAGGCGTTCGAACGCACCGAGCTGTACACCGGCCTGCTCGCCACCCTCGGTTTCCTGACGGCGTTCGTCATCGGCCACGCCGGCGGCTGACCGCGGCGGCGGATCACCCGGTCTGTTCGCGGATCCAGTCCGCCACGACGTCGACCCTGGCGATCGTCTCGGCGCCGGGCTGAGGACAGGGCGGCCCGGTGTTCACGATGGCCACGAGCGTCCCGGTGCGGTCGTCCTCCGAGACGAAGAACGGGCCGCCCGAGTCCTCCGGGCACGGGCCGTTCTCGACCGTGCGCTTCCCGATCGGCTGGGCCTCCAGCGTCGCCCGGTCGATGCCGGAGACCCGGAACCGCCCGCGTTTGAGGTGGTCGGACGGGCCGAGCACGGTCGCCGAGAGCGAACCCCAGCCGGCGAACTGCAGCTGCTGGCCGACCGAAGGCCGCTTCTCGGCCAGCGCGACCGGGACGACGTCTTCGACGGCGGAGCTGAGTTTCGCCACCGCGAGGTCGTTGAGCGGCGACTGCCGGACGTCGACGACCTCGGCCGTGTGCCCGCCGGGATCGGTGTCCTTCAGCCTGCCGACGGTCACCGTCATCGTGTACGGCGGCCGCCCGCCGATCCGGGCGTCCTTCAGGTTGTGGAAGCAGTGCCCGGCGGTGACGATCCACTGGGGCGCGACCAGCGCGCCGCTGCAGGCGCCGCTGCGCACGCCGCCGCCCTCGACCGGGATGTCGTCCGAGGTCAGCTTGGCGTTGAAGGGCAGGATCGGGTTCGGCGCCGGCCGGGCGGACGTGCTCGGCGGCGCCGGCTCGCTGTCCAGGGCGGTGGTGTCGGGCAGGCTGTGCCCGCCGAGTGCCGCCGCCAGGACGGGTCCCGCGGCCGTACCGCCGGTGGCGACGTAGGCGTACGCGCCGCCGGCCCCCACCAGCACCGCGACCGCCATCGCTCGCAGCCGGGAGCGCCGCCGTCGTTCCGAAGTGGTCCTCACACTCTTAATGCACGGGTGAGAGCCCGGATTGGTTGCGTGAACGACGCCGTTATCGGGCGCCGGACGTGTTCGCGCCGGTCAGCCGGGCGGAAAAGTTTCCGGCTGGGGCGGTTTCGGCGGGGCGAGTGGAAGTTTGGCCCGCCGGGGCCCGGTGCGGGTCCCGGCGGGCCGGCCGGTCAGGAGCGCTGTCCCACCTCGTTCACGTACGTCTTCACCATGACGGCGCTTTCGTCGGTCCCCAGGAACTGGAACGTGGTGGCGTCGAAGACCAACACGATCGGCGTCGTCTTCGAGCCCGAGCCGGTGGGCACCGGCCACGTGATCCCGACGCCCGGGCGGCCGGCGCCGTCGGTGACGTGGTCCAGGGCCGTCAGCCCTGGCACCCTCGCTGCCGCCTCGAACAGCGCCGCGTAGGACGCCGGCTGGAGGGCCGTCTCGTAGGCGAGGGTGAACACCGCCTTGCCGATGTAGCCGGCTTTGCCGTCGCGATCGCCGACCTTTTCGTTGAGATAGGCCAGCATCGCGTCGGCGGTCGTCGGCAGGTCCGTCCGGTAGACCGGCTGGGGCCGGCAATCCTCGAGCTTCCCTTCCGCGCGCGGGTCGTTCGTGCCGTACATCGGCGCCTTGCCGTTGCGGCAGCCGCCTTGCTTGAAGCTGCCGATCAGGCTGTCGCGGGTGCCGTCGACCGAAAGCCAGACCTCGCGGTTGGGGGGAATGGTGTATTCGGTCTTCACGTACAGGAACTGATCGGGGCGGGGCGGCTTGGCCGGCTCCTTCAGTGCGGTGTTAGCCGCTGCGGTCAGCACCTTGACCGGGTCGGCGTGCGCCACGCCGGGCCCGATGCCGCCGACCTGGTCGGCGGGGGCGAGCGCGACGACGGCGGTGATCGCCGCGGCCAGGCCGATCGAGGCGCCGGCGGCCCAGAACCAGCGCGTCGGCCGGTGCCGCCGTTCGCCGCGCGCCGCGGCCAGCAGCCGGGCCCGGGCCGGGGCGAGCCGTTCCGCCGGAGCGAAGCCGACGGTTTCCGCGCGTTCGCGGATCAGGTCGAGGTCATCCATGGCTCAAGGTCTCCTTCACGAGGTCGAGGGGGCCGAGTTCGGCGCGGACGCGGCCGCGGGCGCGGTTGAGCCGCGATTTGACGGTGCCGACGGGGATGGCCAGTGCTTCGGCGACTTCCTGGTAGCCCAGCCCTTCGGCGGCGACGAGCAGCAGGACGTCCCGCTCGCGGGGACGCAGCGCGGCCAGCGCCCGGTCGAGTTCTTCGCCCAGCGCCTGGGCGGTGACCTGGTCGGCGACCCGGTCGGCGTGGCCTTCTTGCGCGGGCGGCGGCCCGACGGCCATCCGGAGCTTCAGTTCGCGGACTTCCGCCCGCCGTTGCCGCGAGACGAGGTTCGTGGCGATGCCGTAGAGCCACGGCCGGGCGTCCGTCCGGTCCGGGTCGAACTTCGCCCGCTTGTCGAACGCGATCAGGAAGGTGTCCGCGAGCACGTCGTCCGCGGCGGTCGCCCCGAGCCGCCTGGCCAGGTAGCGGTGGATGTGCCGCGCGTGGCGGTCGAAGATGACCGCGAACAGGCTGGGCTCGTGCCGTGACCGCGCGATCACGCTCGCGTCGTCGTCGGCTTCCGTGTCTTCCGGGGTCATCGCCCGCCTTTCGCTCCGCCAGTGTCATCTGCTCTTCACAGGCGGTGCGAAACGGGTTCCGGGATCAGCCGGGGCAGGACAGGAAAGTGATGGGGGTCACTGCGGCGCGCGTTCTCCGGCGCAGTCGTCGGCCGCCAGCATCCGGCGGTTCGCCTCGCCGAGCCCGTCGGCGAGCGTGTTCAGCTGATCCGGGGTGAGGACGTCGATGAGCAGCTCGCGGACCAGGGCGACGTGACCGGGCGCGGCCCGCTCCAGCAGGGCCATTCCGGCGTCGGTGAGGCCGGCGTAGACGGCGCGGACGTCGCTTTCGCAGGTACGCCGACGCACGAGACCGGCCTGCTCGAGCTGGCCGATCTGGTAGGTCAGCCCGCTCTTGGAGTTCGACACGGCGCAGGCCAGCTCGGCCATCCGCAGCTCGTGGTCCGAGGCCCCGCTGAGCCGGGCCAGGATCACGTACTGCAGGTGCGAGATGCCGGAGTCCTGCTTGAGCTGCTGGTCCAAGCGCCGGTTGAGCAGCTCGTAGGTGCCGAGGAACGCGTTCCAGGCCCGCTTCTCCTGCGCGTTCAGCCACCGCGGACGACCCATGTCACAACCGTACCCCTTGTTCAAATTCGAACTCAAGAGGTACGGTCGCGACAGAGTTCAAATTTGAACGAAGTCAGGAGCCCGCCATGATCCCCGCCGCCACCGTCCGCACCCGGGTGCGGGTCCCCCTGCGCTTCGCCGACGGCTACACCGCGTCGCCGGAGGTCGTCACCTTTGCCGGCCTGGCTGACGGCGCCGAGCACCTCGCCCTGGTGTTCGGCGACCCGGCCACCCCGCTGGTGCGCCTGCATTCCGAGTGCCTGACCGGCGACGTGTTCGGCTCCGCCCGCTGCGACTGCGGTCCCCAGCTGCGCGAGGCCGTCCAGCGCATCGACAGCGCCGGCGGCGTCCTGCTCTACCTGCGCCAGGAGGGCCGCGGCATCGGGCTGTACGCCAAGCTCGACGCCTACGCCCTGCAGGACGTCGGCCTCGACACCTACCAGGCGAACACCGCGCTGGGCCTGCCGGAGGACGCCCGTGACTACACCGCCGCGGCCCAGATGCTCGCCGCGCTGGGCATCGCGGAGGTCGACCTGCTCACGAACAACCCGGACAAGGTCCGGCAGCTGCGCGAGCGGGGCATCACGGTCGCCGAGACCGTGCCCACCGGCGTGCACGTCACCCCCGACAACCTCCGCTACCTGCACGCGAAGGCGCAGCACACCCGGCACACCCTCGCCCTGCCCGAGCTGGCCGGCTGACGCCGGTCGTGTCGCCCGGCCGGGCACCTCAGTGCCGTGAAGCGACGGTCTCCAGCTGCTCGGTGATCTCCGTCAGCAGCTCGGTCGCCGCTTCGCCGAGTGCTTCCAGCTCGGCCAGCGTCACCCGGGTTTCGGGGGCGGTGGTGGCGGTGGCGGTCATGCGGTCTCCTGAGGTGCGTCGTGGCGGAGCAACCCGGACAGCCGATATTTCCCCTGGCGGGACTGGGGTAAACGCGGTCGCTCGTGATCTCTGTCTCACCGCTTCACGTGGCCCAAATCCGTGAATGGCCCATTGAGAGACTTCAAGTCCCTCAATGGGCCATTCACGGACCAACGCCGGGTCAGCTGGCGCGGACCTTCCCGCAGTGCCACGGGATCCGCTGCGGCCGGACGCTTTCCAGCGTCGGCGTGACCGGCACGATGGTGCCGTCGCGGCGGAAGGTCAGCTTGTCGATCGTCGTCTCGCGGTGGGTGCCGTCACCGCCCGGGATGCCGAAGCGGTGGTACGCGATGTACCAGTCGTCGGTGCCCGGGACCTGCAGCATCGAGCTGTGGCCGGTGCCGAGGACGCCCAGGTGGGTGTCCTTGCTCAGGATCAGGCCGTGGTTGGTGAACGGCCCGGTGGGGCTCGCCGCCGTGGCGTAGCCGACGCGGTAGTCCTCGCTGCGGGTGTCGTCGATCGACCAGCTCAGGTAGTACGTGCCCTTCCGCTCCACCATGAACAGACCTTCGCGGAAGCCGTCGAGCCCGGTGAGGGGGGTGATCTTCGCCGGGTCGTAGGAGACCATGTCGTCGTTCAGCGGGACGACGTAGGCGTTGCCGTTGCCCCAGTACAGGTACGGCTTTCCGGTGTGGTCGATGAACACCGCCGGGTCGATCGCCTGGCCGCCGCCCGGGTTCTTCGCGATCAGCGGCTTGCCGGAGTCGACGAACGGGCCGGTCGGCGAGTCGCTCACCGCGACGCCGATCTTGGCCTCGGCGCAGAAGTAGAAGTAGTACTTCCCGTTGTGCTGCGCGATCGTCGGCGCCCAGGCGTTCTTGTCCGCCCAGCCGACGCCGGGGCCGAGGTCGAGGATGACGCCCTCGTCCTTCCAGTCGACGAGGTTCTTCGACGACCACGCCGAGAACTTCGTCCCGCTCCAGCCGTCGAAGCCGTCGGTGGTCGGGTACAGGTAGTACGTGTCGCCGAACGCGACGATGTTCGGGTCGGCGTTGTACCCCGGCAGGACCGGGCTGCGCGTCTCGTGCGCCTCGACCGTCCATTCGCGACGGTCGCCGCCGGCGCCGGTGACCGTGAACTTCCGCGGCCGGCTCAGGTCCACGGGCCTGCCGTTGTCCGGCTTGATCGTCGCCCCCGGCGCCAGTGCGAACCGCGGGGCCAGCGTGCGCAGGTCGGTACCGGGCTTGACCGGCAGCACGACCGTCCCCGCCCCGGCGTCGATGACGGCCGGGGTCTTGAGCGAGGCCAGTTCCACCGACCGGATCGCGGTGCTGTTCGACGGCAGCGTGGCTACCTCGAGTCCGGAGAGGGCCCGGTTGTAGAGCCGCACGTCCTTCATCTTGCCGGTGAGGTACTTGTCGCCCGCGTAGACCGATCTGCCGAGGTAGTTCGCCGCCGTGACGCCGCCGCCGAGGTCCGACGGCTTGATGGTGGCGTTCGCGTTGCGGCCCACCTCGACGCCGTCGAGGTAGAGCACTTCGACGCCGTCGCCGACGGTCAGGGTCACGTTCTTCCAGACCCCGCGGGGGAGCCCGCCCTTCGAGTCCGCCGCCTGCTCGGTCGTCCAGTTCCCGGTCGCGATGGCGCCGCGCAGGCCGCCGCTCGCGGTGCCGCCGGAGGTGAACAGGTAGCCGTTGCCCGCGCCGTCCTTCGCCGTGTTGCCCAGGCCCCACAGGAAGTACGGCGTCTGCTGGTTCGGGTCGACCAGGACGTCGGCCGACACGGTGGCCGCGGCGGCGCCGGTGAGCAGGTTGTTCGGCAGCTGCACGTGCCCGTTCTTCCCGCCGAAGGCGAGCGCGCCGTCGGCCCAGGACACGTCGCCGGCGAGGGCGCCGTCGTAGCCGTGGCCGGTGGTGTCCGCCGCGACCTGCCCGGACTTCGCGTTCAGCGGCCAGTGCGCGACGAGGCCGGCCGAGTCGGCCTTCACCGGCGCCGGGGGCGCGCTCAGCCGGTTCATCTCCGCCTGCGTGACCGGCAGGACGGTGCCGTGCCGCGGCGACGCGGGCAGGTGCACGCCCGTCGACATCGTCCACTTGCCGGAGGCGAGGTCGGTCGTTTCGAACGGGACGTAGCCGCGGCCGCCGAACTCGTCGATGAACAGGTACCACTTGTTCTCGGTGTTCGACTTGAACCCGGTGGGCCCTTCACCCGCGGAGAGGCCCGGGCTGGTCGCCGTCGCCTTGCCGATGCAGTCGGCGACGAAGCCGTAGTGCGGGTCCAGCACGTCGGTGGCCTTCTCCTCGGTGATGAACTTGCTGCACGGCGTCGACGAGGTGTTGTTGCGCTCGTCCTTGGTGAACCGGTAGTAGGTGTCCTTGTCCTTGATGACCGTCGAGTCGATCACCGAGTAGCCCGGGTCGATCCACACCCGGGGCGCGCTGAAGGTGTGGAAGTCGCGCGTGGTGGCGTACATCATCCGGTTGTAGCTGTCACCGGTGTGGCCGGGGTCGTTCTCCGCGTACAGCTTGGACGCCCAGTACACGACGTAGGTCCCGCGCTTGGCGTCCCAGAAGGCTTCCGGCGCCCACGTGTTCCCGGCGGTCGGCGGGGAGACCTGGACACTGCGCTGGCGCGACCAGTGCGCGAGGTCGGTCGACTCCCAGACCATGATCGACCGGCTGCCGCTGCGCTGGGCGGCGTCCCAGCCACGCCCGTCGTAGATCCGCAAGTCGGTGGCGAGCAGGTAGAACTTGTCGCCGTCGGGGGAGCGCAGGATGAACGGGTCGCGCACGCCCAGCTCGCCGAGGCTCGACTTGAGCACCGGCTGGCCGTTGTTGAGCTCGGTCCAGTTCAGCGGGTCGTTGCCCTTGCTGAGCGCCGAGTAGATCTGCTCGCCGTTCGAGGTGCCTTCGCCGGTGAAGTAGAAGAAGCTGTAGCCGGCCAGCGGCTCCTTGGCCGGGGCCGGGACGACGGTGGCGGTGAACCGCCGTGTCGTGCTCTCGCGCCCGAGGCTGACCTTCGCCGTCAGGACGACCTTGGCGGGCGCCGCGCCGGCCGGCGGCCGGGTGACCTCGCCGGTCGGGGTGATCACCTTGGGCGCCGACGACGTCCAGGCGACGCTCGTGCCGTCCGGGCCGCTGGTGGGCAGGGTGAGGTTGCCGCGGACGTCGTCGATGTCCGGCACGGACAGGGTGCTCGCGGCGGCACGAACGCCGCTGCTCTCGGCGGATTCGGGCCGGGGCGCCGCACCGGCGCCGGCGGTGGTGGTGCCGAGTGGGACGAGTGCGGCCACGACGGCCAGCACGACGCCGAAACGGCGCGGGGAGAACAACCTCATCGTTGTCTGTTCCTTCGGAGCGCGTCGGACCAGGCGATGTTAACGTTAACATCGCAGGGATCTGCCGACCTTAAGTCCGCCGCGTCCAGGGGTCAAGGGCCGAACGAAGGGTTGGCAGGGTTCCGCCACGTCACCCCCCGCTGACGCACAATCTTGATTCATTCCAGAAAATGGGGCAGACTCACCGCCGTGCCCACCACCACGGACTTCGAGCGGATGCTGCGCGACGCGGCTCTCCGCGTCACGCGCCCCCGGCTGGCGGTGCTGTCCGCGGTGCACGGACACCCGCACGCCGACACCGACTCGATCATCGGAGTCGTGCGGGACGATCTCGGGGAAGTTTCCCACCAGGCCGTCTACGACGTCCTGCGGGCTCTCGCCGGGGCGGGGCTGCTGCGGCGCATCCAGCCGCCCGGCTCCGTCGCCCGGTACGAGGCCCGCGTCGGGGACAACCACCACCACGTCGTCTGCCGCTTGTGCGGGGCCATCGCCGACGTCGACTGCGCCGTCGGCGCCGCGCCCTGCCTGACCGCGTCGGACGCCCACGGTTTCGTGATCGACGAAGCCGAGGTCGTCTACCGGGGCCTGTGCCCCGGCTGCTCCACCGCGCCGAGTTCCTGAACACCCGCTCTTTCGGAGGATTCCTGTGTCTGACAGTGCTGACGCCAAGATTGGCGAGCTCAACGAAGAGGCCGCGGGCGGTTGCCCCGTCTCCGCCGGGCGTCGCAACCATCCGACCGAAGGCGCGGGGAACCGCGACTGGTGGCCGAACCAGCTCAACCTGAAGATCCTGCGCAAGCACTCGGCCGTGGCCGACCCGATGGACGACGGCTTCGACTACGCCGCCGAGTTCGAGACCCTCGACCTCGACGCGCTCGCGAAGGACGTCGACGAGGTCCTGACCACGTCGAAGGACTGGTGGCCCGCGGACTTCGGGCACTACGGGCCGTTCATGATCCGCATGGCGTGGCACAGCGCCGGCACCTACCGCATCGACGACGGCCGCGGGGGCGCGGGCGCCGGGATGCAGCGCTTCGCGCCGCTGAACAGCTGGCCCGACAACGGGAACCTCGACAAGGCGCGGCGGCTGCTGTGGCCGGTCAAGAAGAAGTACGGCAAGAAGATCTCGTGGGCCGACCTGATGATCTTCACGGGCAACCGCGCCCTGGAGACGATGGGCTTCGAGACCTTCGGCTTCGCCGGCGGCCGCGCCGACGTGTGGGAGCCCGACGAGGACGTCTACTGGGGCCCCGAGCGCACCTGGCTCGGCGACGAGCGCTACTCCGGTGACCGCAGCCTGGAGAACCCCCTCGCCGCGGTCCAGATGGGCCTCATCTACGTCAACCCGGAAGGCCCGAACGGCAACCCGGACCCGCTGGCCTCGGCCCGCGACATCCGCGAGACGTTCGGCCGGATGGCGATGAACGACGAGGAGACCGTCGCCCTCATCGCCGGTGGCCACACCTTCGGCAAGACGCACGGCGCGGCCGACCCCGACCAGTACGTCGGCGCCGAGCCGGAAGGCGCGGCCATCGAGGAGCAGGGCCTCGGCTGGAAGAACGGCTTCGGCACCGGCAAGGGCCGCGACGCGATCACCAGCGGCCTCGAGGTCACGTGGACGTCGACGCCGACGCGGTGGAGCAACCAGTTCTTCGAGAACCTGTTCGGCTACGAGTGGGAGCTGACCAAGAGCCCGGCCGGCGCGCACCAGTGGGTCGCAAAGGACGCCGAGGACACCATCCCCGGCCCGGAGGCCGGCGACCCGGCCCGCAAGCCGACGATGCTGACCACCGACCTCGCGCTGCGGTTCGACCCGGTCTACGAGCAGATCTCGCGGCGGTTCCTCGAGCACCCGGACCAGTTCGCCGACGCGTTCGCCCGTGCCTGGTTCAAGCTCACCCACCGCGACATGGGCCCGATCCAGCGCTACCGCGGCCCGCTCGTGCCGCGGGAAGAGCTGATCTGGCAGGACCGCGTCCCCGCCGTCGACCACGAGCTGGTCGCCGACGCGGACGTCGCGGACCTCAAGGCGCAGCTGCTCGGCTCGGGCCTGACGGTCGCCGAGCTCGTCTCGACCGCGTGGGCGTCGGCCTCGACGTTCCGCGCCAGCGACAAGCGCGGCGGCGCGAACGGCGCCCGCATCCGCCTCGAGCCGCAGCGCGGCTGGGAGGTCAACGAGCCCGACCGGCTGGCGCGCGTGCTGCGGACGCTGACGGGGATCCAGGAGTCGTTCAACAGCGCCCAGACCGGCGGCAAGAAGGTCTCGCTGGCCGACCTGATCGTGCTGGGCGGCGTCGCCGCGGTGGAGAAGGCCGCGCAGGATGCCGGGGTCGACGTCAGTGTGCCCTTCACCCCGGGCCGCACCGACGCGACGCAGGAGCAGACGGACGCGGACTCGTTCGCCGCGCTGGAGCCCACGATCGACGGGTTCCGCAACTACCGCGGCAAGGGCCACCGCCTGCCGTCGGAGTACCTGCTGCTCGACCGCGCGAACCTGCTGAACCTCAGCGCGCCGGAGCTGACCGTCCTGGTCGGTGGCCTGCGCGTGCTGGGCGCGAACTACCAGCAGACCTCGCTGGGCGTGCTCACCTCGGCGCCGGGCTCGCTGACGAACGACTTCTTCGTCAACCTCCTCGACATGGAGACCGAGTGGAAGGCGGTCTCCGAGGACCAGGAGACCTTCGAGGGCCGTGACCGCGCCACCGGCGAGGTCCGGTGGACGGGCACCCGCGCCGACCTCGTGTTCGGCTCGAACTCGGAGCTGCGCGCGGTGGCCGAGGTCTACGCGAGCGACGACGCCAAGGAGAAGTTCGCCCGCGACTTCGTGGCGGCGTGGACCAAGGTGATGAACGCCGACCGGTACGACCTCGTCTGATCGGCCGCGACGCGCCCGTGTCCGGCACTTTCACGTGAAAGTGCCGGACACGGGCAACCGCTGAGCGATTTCTTCCCGCGGATACGGCGTTTTCCGGCTTTCGCCGTGCAGCGCGAAGTAGAAGTCGTTGACGACGGTGGCCAGCGGGGCGTAGCGGTGGACGAGCGGTGGCAGCTCCGGGCCCGCGCGCCCCGCCGCGCAGTCGCGGACGAAGTCGTTGCGGACACGGGGATGCGGCCACTTCCGGTGCCGCGAGACGGCCCAGTTGACCAGCTGGGTCAGGACGTAAGCCCGATCGTGGTCCGCGTGTTCGGCCAGGAACCGCTCCTCGGCGCCGGAGAGGTCGAACCGCGACGACAGGGTGAGGCCGAAGTCGGTGAGGTAAAGCCGCTCGCCGTCGGCGAGGATGTTCCGGAAGTGCGCGTCGAAGTGCTGGACGTCCTGTTCGGCCAGGAACCCGGTGAGGTGCCGGAGTTCTTCCTCGACGGGCCGTTCGTCGGTGGTCAGCCACTCGGCGAGGTTCCGGGGCACGTGTTCGAGGAACAGCACGAGATCGGCTGTCGACCCGGCGAGGGCTTCGAGCCGCCGCCGCACACCCGGGTCGCCGTGCCAGAACTCGACGTCGCGCTCCAGTCCGGCGCGGGGGAGCGGGCCGCGCGGCAACCCGGGCAGGACCCGCCAGTGGTGCAGGAGCGGGAAGTTCTCGCACGCGCCGGTGCGGACCCAGTCGCTCGTCATGAGGTGCGCCTCGAGCTCGCGCCAGGCGCTGACGCCCGCCGACCCCACGCCGTAGTGGTACCAGGGCGGCAGGCCCGACAGGTCGGCCGTCGAGCGCGGGTTCGCCAGTTCGACGTCGGTGAGGGCGACCCGCTTCACGAAGACGTTCTCGCCGTCCACGGGGAGCAGGCAGGTCGTCCCGCCGATCCCCGAGCCGAGCGGGCGCGCCGTGGCGAGGAGGTCGTCGCTCGCTGCCGCCAGGGCGGCGGCGAGCTTCTCGTGGCGGGCGATCCGGGGTGTCATGCCCCCGCCCGCCGTCGCACCAGCGGCAGGTAGACCTCGTCGACGATCTCGACGAGCACGTCGTCGTCCACTGTGGTCAGTCCGCGGGTGAGATATTCGTTGCGGAGCAGGACAAGCGCCACGGAGGCGACTCGCGGGTGCAACGCCCCGGGTGGCGCTTCGCCGCGTGCCACGGCCCGGTCGAGGAGGACCAGCCATGCGCCCGCCCCACCTTCGGCCAGGTGCCGGTAGGCGGCGACGCCGAGCGCGGCGCGGTTCGGCCGGCGGCGGTAGAGCGCGTTCTTGTTCGTGCCGGCCCGCTGCGCGACCCGCTCCATGGTCAGCCCGGCATAGCCGGATTCGGCGAGCTCCTCCGCCGCGGCGCGCAGGATCGCGTCTTCCAGCTCGGTCCCGCGGCGCCGGGTCTTCACTTCGGCCATGGGTACCGACCGTACCGGCGTTCACGGCGGAAGGCGTCGACGCGGCTCGTCGCGGTGGCCGCCTGCCGCGCCTCCCTTCAGCCGTCTGATGAATCCTTGGCGAAGAACCGAGACAACGGGACAGGCGTTGACAGCGCCGTCCGACCGCTCTAACTTCAGAGGGCAAGACATCGGATGTCCAGCCCGGTTCGCCGGGTCCGTCCGCCGGCCGATGTGCACCCCTGCCGAACCGTCGTCAGGAAGGACACACCGACGATGCCGGAATTTCCCCGCAGGACGGCTCTCCGCTCCCTCGCCGTCTCCGCACTCGCCGTCCCGATCGTGCTCGGCACGGCTCTCCCCGCCCAAGCGGCTCCCCTGTGGCACCCCGACCCCGCCACCGACGGACTGAAGGCCTTCGAGGGCATCGAGGCCGACCGCGGCCACCACCACCCCGAACGCAAGTACGTCGTCGTCGAAGGCGACCACTACCGCTTCAACATCTGGAAGGACGACCGCGACACCACCGGGGGCGGCGACCGCCAGCGCACCGAGTCGAAAGGCATGGTGCAGAACGGCTCCGCGCTCAAGATGCACAACGGCGAGACCTGGACGCTCTCCTACGAGATGTACATCCCGGGCTCGCTGCACGGCACCAGCAAGTTCACGCACATCTTCCAGACCAAGACGCCGTCGACCAACGGTGGTCCGTGGGTGACGCTGGACCTGACCCGCGGCGGCGGCAAGGAAATGCTCAACGCCCGCGCGTACGCCAACTCGGGTTCGCCGAGCATCGCGGTCACCGACCTCTCGCCGCTGCGGGACAAGTGGATCACCATCGAGTGGACGTTCACGCCGGGCTCGAAGGGCAAGGCGGCGTGCGTCATCCGCAACGGCACCGGGTCCGGCGCGCCGGTCGCCGCGCAGGGCTCGATGTCGAACGTGAACCTCCCCGACCAGGGCGACTACGTCCGCCCGAAGTGGGGGATCTACCGGTCGGTCCAGAGCGCGTCGTCCGACATCCTCGACACGTACCTGCTGTTCCGGAACTACACGGCGGCGCGCAAGTAGCCGCGGAAGTGGCCGAGGCCGGTCGTCCGGGGTGACACTGGCGGCATGACGGTCGTCGACGGGCAGCGCGGGGCATACCGTCCGCCGACGACCGCGCCGCCGCCGCTGCGGCGCGGTCCGCTGCTGGTCACGGCCGCTTTCGCCGCGCTGGGGGGTGCACTGATCCCGGCGGCCGCGGCGCCCGCGCTCTGGCGGATCTGGCAGCTGTACGCGATGGCGTTCGGCGCGATCGCCGCCGTCGAGCTCGTCGCCGTCGTCGCGGTGCTCGGGTGGCCCACCCGCAGGACCGCCCGTTTCGGCGCCCTCGCCGCGGCGGCGGCCCTCGGGCTCTGGGTGGTCAGCCGGCCGCTCGGCCTGTTCACGCGGTTCGATCCCTGGCAGCCGGCGGACACGGTGGCCGGCTTCACCGACTACCTGGCCGCCGCGCTGCAGGCCGTCGCCGTGTTCGGCTTCCTGGTCGTGGGCAGGCGCGGGGCGCACCCGCGGCCGTCCGCGCCGCGGCGGGTGTCGGCGTGGATCGCGCTGTTCCCCGTGCTCCTGCTGGTGCTCGCGACCGGTGCGGCCGGGACCGTCGCCGCCGGTGACGCCGGCATCGGAACCAGCCCCTCGACGCTGCTCGACGGCGGCACGGTCGAGTACTGCCGCCCGGACGGTGTCCCGCTGGCGATGGACATCCACCGCCCACCCGGAAACGGGCGTCCCGCTCCGGTGGCGCTCTTCCTGCACGGCGGCGGGCTGGTGCTCGGCAACCGCAAGCCCGCCGGGCCCGGCGCACTGCTCGCCGGCCCGGGGTTCGGGCCGGTGCGGGACGAGCTGACGGCCCGCGGGTTCGCGGTCGCCTCGATCGACTTCCGCCTCGCGCCCGCCGCGCCGTGGCCCGCGCCGCTCGCGGACGCCCGGTGCGCGGTCCGGTTCCTCAAGGCCAAGGCGGCCGCGCTGGCGGTCGACCCGGCCCGGATCGCGGTCTGGGGCACCGGCACCGGCGGCACGCTGGCGGCGCTGCTCGGGGTCGCCCGTGGCGCGGACGCCGGCCAGTACCCGGGTCAGGACAGCACGGTCCGCGCGGTGGCGGCCGTGGCGGCCCCGGCCGACTTCACCGACTTCAGGGGGCTGGATCCGCTCACGCGGGCGTCGGTGCTCATGGCGCTGGGCCGCTCGGCGACGACGCTCGGTTCGGCGAGCCCGCTGTCGTACGCGGCCGCGGGCGCGCCGCCGTTCCTCATCGCCGGCGGGGGCCGGAAGTCGGCCGAGTTCGCGGATCGCCTGCGCGGGGCGGGCGTCCCGGTGACGACGACCCCCGACGTCGCCGGCTTCCTGGCCGCGGCGGTGCGCTGAGCGGCAGGCCCCGCAGGCTTGCGCTGGAGCGCGCTCCAGGTCCTACCGTGGCGGCCACAGCGACCACGTCAGGAGAACCTTCCATGGAACTCGGTTTCCACGTCCCCATCTTCGACATCGACGGCGGGACCACCGCCATCGCCGGTGAGCTCGCCCGGGTGGGCACCGCGGCGGAGGCGGCCGGGGCGACCTGGTTGTCCTTCATGGACCACTACTTCCAGATCGAACCCACCGGCCTGCCCGCCGAGTCGAACATGCTCGAGGGCTACACCACGCTCGGCTACCTCGCCGCGCACACGTCCAGCATCGACCTCGGGCTGCTGGTCACCGGCGTGACCTACCGGCACCCCGGGCTGCTCGCGAAGATCGTCACCACTCTCGACGTCCTCTCCGGCGGCCGGGCCGTCCTCGGCGTCGGCGCCGCCTGGTTCGAGCGCGAGCACCAGGGGATGGGTGTGCCGTTCCCGCCGATCGCCGAACGGTTCGAGCGGCTGGAGGAGACCCTGCGCATCTGCAGGCAGATGTGGGACCCCGCGGACAACGGCCCGTTCGAGGGCAAGCACTACCGGCTGGCCGAGACACTGTGCTCGCCGCAGCCGATCAACCGGCCGAAGGTGCTCATCGGCGGCGGCGGGGAACGCAAGACGCTCCGGCTCGTCGCGCGGTACGGCGACGCGTGCAACCTCTTCGGCACCTCGCCGGAGGACGTCGAGCACAAGCTGGACGTGCTGCGCCGCCACTGCGACGACGCCGGCCGCGACTACGACGAGATCCACAAGACGATCGTCGCCAACAACCCGCGTCCCACGCCGGAAACCCGCGACGAGTTCGTCCGGACCATGGCCGGCTACGCGAAGCTGGGCGTGCGGACGGCGATCGTCACCCCGACGACGGGCTCGCCCGCCGCGTGGATCGACGCCATGGCTCCGGCGGTGCCGCAGCTCGCGGACCTGGGTTAGCGATCCGCGGCTTCGGCCGCGCGCGTTGACTCCGGCCTCACCTCTGCTCTGGTAGCCAGGGGACGGAACCGGCGGCCCGCCGGTTCCGGGTGCCGTACGCCATTTTCGCTCGCTCCATTGTGGACGCTCCGGTTTTTTCCTGTGACTACCGGAGAAATCCGGATGAACCACTCGGGACGCCGCGCCGTGTGCCCTGGTGAGGTGGCGACCAGAGAGGAGGGGCTTGATGCCCCACGTGCGCACTACCGGACGACACCGCAAAAAGGCGACGATCGGGCTCGCCGCACTGGTGGGAGTCGCAGGGGCGACCGCGACGGCGATCGCCTTGACCAGCCCGGCGAGCAACGCGGCCACGGAAAGCTGCGGCGGTCTGGACACGGCGCTGCGGAACAATCTCACCTTCATCGCGAGCCAGCAGGCGGCACCGGACGCCCAGTCCGCGGCCCGGATCGCCAACCGCCAGGCGGTGGTCGACCAGATCGAGCAGCGGCGCGAGGACGCCGGCTGCGCCGGCCAGGTCGCGGCGAACCAGGTGGCGGCCGAATGCGCGGCGGTGGTCGGAGCTGCCGCGCAGCAGGCCGCGCTTGGCAAGGGCGAGGCCGAGCAGAACGGCGAGGTTGAGCAGAACGGCATGGCCGGTGGCGGTGATATGGCTGGTCAGAAGGGGGCCGACCAGGGCAGCTCCAGTGCCCGGAGCGGCAAGGCCCGGCAGCAGGAGAAGGTCGCTGAGCAGGGCATGGCGGCCGAGAACGGCGCGGCCGACGAGAACGGCATGGCGGTCGAGAACGGCGCGGCCGACGAGAACGGCATGGCGGCCGAGAAGAACGCCAAGGCCGGGAAGAACGCCAAGGAGAAGAAGAACGGCGCTGCCGACCAGCAAGATGCGGCCGACCAGAACGCGGCCGCCGCCCAGGCCTGCGCGGTGGTCCAGGACTGCTTGACCCGAGCCGCCGGGGCGGCTGACGCCAACGGCATGGCCGACCAGAACGGTAAGGCCGAAGAGAACGGTATGGCCCACCAGAACGGCATGGCCGCAGAGAACGGCATGGCCGAGCAGAACGGCATGGCCGCGGACAACGGCATGGCCGAGCAGAACGGCATGGCCGCGGACAACGGCATGGCCGAGCAGAACGGCATGGCCGCCGAGAACGGCAAGGCCAAGCAGAACGGCAAGGCCGCCGAGAACGGCAAGGCCGCCCAGAACGAGGCTGCCGCCCAGGCCGAAGTCTCCGACCAGGACTGCACGGCGATCCTCGCCTGCGTCGACCAGGCCGCCGCCGCCGATCCCGCCGCAGCGGCGGGCCAGCAGGGCATGGCGACCGAGGAGAACAAGGCGGACCAGCAGGGCATGGCCGCCGACGAGAACAAGGCCGACGAGAACAAGGCCGAAGGCAACAAGGCCAAGAACAAGAACAAGGCCGACGCGGCCGCCGGTGAGAACGCGGCCGAGCAGGCGGCCGCCGTCGCGGTGCGGTGCGTGGCCGCCTCCGCCGAAACCGAAACCGAGACAGTGCCCATGGGGCGGTGAGACCCACCCCCGCCGAGGACGCCGTACGCCCCAGGCGTGCGGCGTCCTCGCACATTCAACGCCCCACGACACCCGAACCGGTGACCGGCGGGAACTCCGGCCCGTCGCCCGTCGTTTGACTGGGCGGAGCACACTAATCTGGTGCTCCGCGACGACCGACGACAGCATGAGGCTTCAGTGACCACCGACCCGGCGGCCGAGGACGCTTCCCTGCGCGAGGAGGCCGACGAGCTCGCCATCGCCGGTCAGCTCCCGCGGTTCCTCCTGATGTACAAGTTCGCCATCGAAGAGCTGATGACGAAGCTGCGCATCCTCAGCGAGGAGTTCGACTTCGTGCACCGGCATGACCCGATCGAGCACATCACGAGCCGGGTGAAGCGGCCGGAGGCGATCAAGGAGAAGGTGCGCCGCCGCGGCCTCGGTGCCGACTGGGTCTCCGCCGCCGGCGCCCTCGACGACATCGCCGGCATCCGCGTGGTCTGCCCGTTCGTCTCCGACGTGTACGGGGTCGCCCGGATGCTCACCGCCCAGGACGACGTCGAGCTGTTGCGCACCAAGGACTACATCGCGAGCCCGAAGGCCAACGGCTACCGCAGCCTGCACCTGATCGTGCGCATCCCGGTGTTCCTCTCCGACCGGGTGGAGAAGGTCAAGGTGGAGGTGCAGCTGCGCACCATCGCCATGGACTTCTGGGCCGCGGTGGAGCACAAGCTGTCGTACAAGTACAGCGACAGCGTGCCGGCGGACTTCGCCGGCGAACTCGCGGCGGCGGCGAGGACGGCGGCGGACCTCGACGCCCGGATGGCGGCGTTGCACGAACGCATCCGCTGACGCCGGGCGTCCGCACGGCGTCGTCGACCGGATGCTGACCCGCCTGCTCGGGCGAGTGCCGGCCCGGTACGAGCCGGAATGACGTGAGCGTTACGGCGACCGTTCGCCGGCCGGGGCCAGCAGCACGCCCAGCGCGATCAGCTCGGTCAGCGCCATCCCGCGCTCCACCAGGCCGAGCGGGATGAGCGTCCACCAGCGGCCGTCGTCCGCCGCGGCGACCACGACCGCGCCCAGGATGACCGCGAACCAGCCCAGCGACGCGATCGCCAGGACCCGGGCCAGCCAACGGCGGCCGGGCGAGGCCGGGAACGCCGTCCGCGCCGCGACCAGCACCGCCAGCGGGAGCGCGACGAACGCCACCACGCTCGCGATCCGGTGCAGCGTGCCGCCGAAGTCCGCGCGCGAAACCGTGGCCCAGTCCGGCTTCGGGAAGGCCACGATGACCAGCAGCCCGACCGTCCACAATGTACCCAGAATCGCCGCGGCCGTGGGGAGCCGCCGCTGGCGGCCCAGTACCGCGAGGCCCGCGGCGGAGCCGAGCGCGACCAGGATCACGGCCAGGTCGAACACCCACTTGAGGTCGGACAGGCCGTACTCGCTGATCGTCCGGCGAGTGACGCTGATCTGGTCGGTCGGCGGGACGACCTGCAGCAACAGCACCAGGGCGGCGCCGATCACCAGTGCGGCGACACCTGACAGCGAGACAGCGACCGACACCCGTCGCGCAGGGACCGTGACCATGAGCCGACAGTAGCCGAACGACGGTTGAACTCCCGGTGAAACGGGCTTTCCGGGCACCCGCCGACGGTGGGCCTCCGCGTTGAACGCTGTACGACTTACGGCGGTTACGGCAGCCGGATTTCCTCCATTATGGTCGCTCGCGACCGGTACGCTCTGTTGCCGGTGTCGGTCAAGGAGGTCTTGAGCTGTGGGGAATTCACCAAGACGGCTAGTGCTGCTGGCTTCGGCCGTCGCGCTGGCCGGAACGTTCGTCGCGCTGCCGTCCGGCACCGCCGGCGCGGCGCAGAACATTTTGCGTGCCGACAAGTCGGTGCCCCGCTCGTGCTTCGCGAAAGTGCTGGCCAAGGGTACTTCGGGCACTGATCGCCGCGAGCTGACGTCCACCGTGGACGGTCTCGTCCAGGCCCGGCTCAAGCCGGCGCAGGGCGCCGAGGGCGACTGGGACGTCGCCGTGTTCGACAAGGCCACGGGCGCGGTCGTGGCCGCCTCCACGGCGTTGCGCACCCACGAACTCGCCGAAAGCTTCGTGAAGAAGGGCCAGGAGCTCGTCGTCCAGGGCTGCCGGTACGGCGGCTCGGCCGGGCAGGCCCAGCTCGGCGTCGACTTCCTGGCGCTGACCCCGCAGGGCACGCCGACCGGCACCGCCGCGGCGCCCCAGCGCGCGGAGCTCGTCCGCGTCGAGACGCCGACGCGCGCCGACAAGAAGAAGCTGACCACCCTCGGCCTCGACGTCACGGAGAAGGGTGACGCGACCGGGGTCGAGGTCGTGCTCGCCAACGACGCCGACCGCAAGACGCTCAAGGACAGCGGCTTCAAGTCGAAGGTGATCGAGGCGGACCTCTCGGCGAAGTCCGTGCAGGACGCGAAGACCGACCGCCAGTACGCCGCGGCGACCGCCGCCTCGGCGCTGCCGTCCGGGCGGACCGCCTACCGGCACCTCTACGACTACAACTTCGAGCTGAAGGAGCTGGCCCGCAAGAACCCGGGCCTGGTCTCGGCGTTCACCATGCCGGAGCCGACGTGGGAGGGCCGCGACGTCGTCGGCGTCGAAATCGCCACCGACGTCAAGAACGTGACCGACGGCAAGCCGGTGAACTTCACCATGGGCGTGCACCACGCCCGTGAATGGCCGGCGGGCGAGCACGTCATCGAGTGGGCGTACGAGCTGGTCAACGGCTACTCGCGCGACGCCGCCATCCGGGGCATGGTGAGCAAGACCCGCAACATCGTCGTGCCGATCATCAACCCGGACGGCTTCGAGATCTCCCGCGAGGCCGAGCCCAAGGGTGACTTCACCCGGTTCGACTACGAGATGAAGCGCAAGAACTGCAACGTCAACGACTCGCCGCCGCAGTTCGCGACCGGCGTGTGCAAGGCGAACCCGGGTGGCCGCGTCCGCGGCACCGACCCCAACCGCAACTACGCGGGCTTCTGGGGCGGCAACGGCGCCGAGCTGGCCTGGAGCGGCGACACCTTCCGCGGGTCCGGGCCGTTCAGCGAGCCCGAGGTCCGCAACGTGCGCTCGATCGTGTCCTCGCGCCAGGTGACCAACCTGATCACGATGCACACCGTCGCCGCGCTGGTGCTGCGCCCGCCGGGCGTGGCGGACGTCCGGCCGCCGCTGGAGGAGCCGCAGTACAAGGCCCTCGGCGACAAGCTGGCCTCGCGCAGCGGTTACACCAGTGAGCCGAGCTGGGCGCTCTACGACACCACCGGCACCACCGAGGACTGGTCGTACTGGGCGACCGGCGGGTGGGGCTTCACCATCGAGGTCGGCGGCAACGGCTTCCACGGGCCCTACGCCGACAGCGTCGTGGCGGAGTACGCGGGCCTGGCCCCCGCGGCCGGTGCCGGCAAGGGCGGCAACCGTCAGTCGTTCCTGGACATGCTGGGCAACGCCGCCGACCCGCAGCAGCACTCGACGCTGATCGGTTCGGCGCCGAAGGGCTACCAGCTCAAGCTGCACAAGACGTTCCAGACGCCGACGTCGCCGGTGCTGCAGCCGGACGGCTCCACCAAGCCGCCGATCTACTACACCGACGACCTGAACTCGAAGTTCACCGCCACCGGCGGGCGCTTCGCCTGGTCGGTCAACCCGTCGACCCGGCCGTACGTGGCCGGCCGGTACGGGCGCGACCCGCAGGGCCCGGCGCAGCAGGGCTTCGCCGTCACAAACCCGGCCGGGGTGCCGCCGATCAACCAGAACTACCCGGCCGACCCGGCGGGCGACTCGTTCACCTTCCACGTCGACGGTCTGCCGAAGGTGGACAACGGGAAGTTCAGCGTCAACATCAACTGGGCGAACACCGCGACCGACTGGGACCTGTTCATCTACGACGCGGCGGGCAACCTGGTCAGCTCGTCGGCGAACGGCGGCACGACGTCCGAGCACGCCGTGCTGTTCGACCCGCCGGCCGGCGACTACAAGGCCGTGGTGGTCAACTACGACCAGGCCGACCCGAACGCGGTCGACGACTGGACCGGTGACGTGTCGTTCGCGTCGCCGACCCCGCCGACCTACGGGACGAAGGAGGCCTACCAGCTGACGTGCTCGTCGCCGAACGGCAGGCTGGTCGGCGTGGCGGACGTGTTCGTCGACCGCGGCCAGACGGTCGACGTCGGCGAGGTCTGCACCCGGTCCGCGCACGCGCAGAAGCAGCGTGCTTCGGGTGGGGTCCGGTAGTAGTCCGTTTTGTTCGTGAAGGCCTCCTCGCGCAAGCGGGGAGGCCTTCACGGCGTTACGGCCAGGGTGATGCCGAGGACGACGAGAATCGTGCCCACGACGCGGTTGAGGGCCGGTTTGGCGTGCGCGTACCAGCGCTGGGTGGCGGGCGAGGAGAACAGCAGGGCGACGCTGAGGTGCCAGGCGGCCGAGGCGACCACGATCAGGGCGACCGCGGCGGCCTTGACGGCGGTGGGTTCGGTGGGCGGGAGAGCCGCGGTGAGGACGCTGCCGAAGAACGCGGCGGCCTTGGGGTTGGTCAGGTTGCTGAGCACACCGCGGCGGAAGGCGCCGCCGCGAGCTTCGGGCGGGGCGGTTTCCGGGGTGCGGGCGGTCAGCCACAGCCGGATGCCGAGCCAGGCGAGGTAGGCGCCGCAGACGACGCGCAGTGCGGCGGCCAGCCACGGTTCGCGGGCCAGCACGGCACCGAGCCCGAAGACCGCGGGCGTTCGGCGCTGGCCCTGCTGGTCTCCCTCTCGCTGATCATCGGCGTCAACTACGCCAACGACTACTCCGACGGCATCCGCGGCACGGACGAG
>NZ_JBFBBN010000089.1:0-19316 GCF_040682715.1 Amycolatopsis sp. NPDC051128
CGAGCGCGTGTTCGCCACCGAAGTAGGCGGCGGCGCCGGCCACGGGAACGGCGACGAGCCCCGGCCGCACGACCTCGACACCGACAACGAGCACCGAACGCCACATTGGGGCGTTTGAGAACCCGGGGTCATCGCAGGTCCAGCGCCGCCGCGACCGCCGAGGGGTCCACGGCCAGCGGTTCGACCTCGACGTTGCCCGCCAGGGCCGTCTGCGGGTCCTTCAGGCCGTGACCGGTGACGGTGCAGACGACCTTGGACCCCTTGGGCAGCCTGCCGTCGGCGGCCGTGGCGAGCAGGCCGGCCACGCTGGTGGCCGACGCCGGCTCGACGAACACGCCCTCGCGCCCGGCCAGCAGCCGGTACGCCTCGAGGATCTTCTCGTCGGTGACGGCTTCGAAGAGCCCGCCCGACGCGTCCTTCGCCTTCACGGCGGCGGTCCACGAGGCCGGGCTGCCGATCCGGATCGCGGTGGCGATGGTGTCCGGGTCGCGCACCGGCTCCCCCAGGACGAGCGGCGCCGCGCCGGCCGCCTGGAAGCCGAACATCCGCGGGGTGTTCTTCACCACACCGTCGGTCGCGTACTCCGAATATCCCGCCCAGTAAGCGGTTATGTTCCCCGCGTTACCGACCGGCAGGCAGTGGATGTCCGGCGCTTCGCCGAGCACGTCGCAGATTTCGAAGGCCGCGGTCTTCTGGCCGGCGATGCGCACCGGATTGACCGAGTTGACCAGCGTCACCGGGTAGTCGGCCGCGGTCTTGCGGGCGAGTTCGAGGCAGTCGTCGAAGTTGCCGTCCACCTGCAGGATCCGCGCGCCGTGCAGCACGGCCTGGGCGAGCTTGCCCAGCGCGATCTTGCCCTGCGGCACCAGCACCGCGCAGGTGAGGCCGGCGCGGGCGGCGTAGGCCGCGGCCGAGGCGGACGTATTGCCGGTCGACGCGCAGATCACCGCCTTGAGCCCGCTGGCGAGCGCGTGGGTGATGGCCACGGTCATCCCGCGGTCCTTGAACGAGCCCGTCGGGTTGACGCCCTCGACCTTGAGGTACACCTCGCAGCCGGTCAGCTCGGACAGGTGATGGGCGGCCAGCAGCGGGGTGTTGCCCTCCCCGAGGGTGATCACCCGCGCCCCGTCCGGGACCGGGACGCGATCCCGGTACGCCTCGATGATTCCCGGCCAGGGCTGGTTGATCATGCGTCTTCGCCTTCCACCCGCATCACGCTGACAACTTCGTGGACGACGTCGAGCCGGCCGATTTCCTCCACAGTGGACTGCAGGGCGGCGTCCGGCGCCTGGTGCGTCACCACGACCAGGCTCGCGCGGTCGCCGACGTCGCGCTGCCGCACCGCCGCGATGCTGACGCCCCGCGCGGCGAACGCCTGCGCCACCTGGGCGAGCACCCCGGCGCGGTCGGCCACGGAAAGGCTTACGTGGTAGCGGGTCGGGGTCTGGCCCATCGGCCGCACCGGCAGCGCCGCGTGCGCGGATTCGCGCGGCCCGCGGCCGCCGGCCACCCGGTTGCGGGCGACCGCGACCAGGTCGCCGAGCACCGCGCTCGCGGTCGGCGCGCCGCCCGCGCCCTGGCCGTAGAACATCAGCTCGCCCGCGGCGTCGGCCTCGACGTAGACCGCGTTGAACGCGCCGCCGACGCCGGCCAGCTGGTGGCTGCGCGGGATCATCACCGGGTGCACGCGGGCGGAAACCGACTCGACGCCGTCGTCGTCGGTTACTCGCTCACAGATGGCCAGGAGCTTCACCGTGCGGCCGAGCATCCGGGCCGCGGCAAGATCCGCCGCGGTGACGTCGGCGATGCCCTCGCGGTGCACGTCCGAGGCGGTCACCCGGGTGTGGAAGGCGAGTGACGCGAGGATCGCGGCCTTCGACGCGGCGTCGTAGCCGTCGACGTCGGCGGTCGGGTCGGCCTCGGCGTACCCGAGCCGGCTGGCCTCTTCGAGCGTCTCGGCGTAGCCGGCCCCGGTGGAGTCCATCGCGGACAGGATGAAGTTCGTGGTGCCGTTGACGATGCCCATCACGCGCGTGATCCGGTCGCCCGCCATGGATTCCCGCAGCGGGCGCAGCAGCGGGATGGCCCCGGCCACGGCGGCCTCGAAGTACAGGTCGACGCCCGCGGCGTCGGCCGCCTCGAACAGGTCCGCCGAGTACTCGGCCAGCAGCGCCTTGTTCGCGGTGACGACGGACTTGCCCGCCTTCAGCGCGGCGAGCAGCCAGCCGCGGACCGGCTCGATCCCGCCGACCAGCTCGACCACGACGTCGACGTCGTCGGACGTCACGAGCTTCTCGGCGTCGGCGGTCAGCAGCTCCGGCGGCAGCTCGGGATGCTTGTCCGGGCGGCGGACCGCGATGCCGGCAAGCTCGACCGGCGCGCCCGCCCGGGCGGCCAGCTCGCCGGCCTGCTCGGTGAGCAGCCGGGCGACCTCGCCGCCGACGGTCCCGCAGCCGAGCAGGGCGACCCTGATCGGCCCTCGTGCAGTGGCAGAGCCTTCTGGGGCAGACACGGTTATTCAGACCTCCAGGCGCAACATGTCGTCGGTCGTCTCCCGCCGCAGCAGCAGCCGGGCGCTGCCGTTGCGCACGGCGGCCACGGCCGGCCGAGGCTGCCGGTTGTACGTGCTCGCCATCGAGTAGCAGTAGGCGCCGGTCGCCGCGACCGCCAGCAGGTCGCCGGGAGCCAGCGTGTCGGGCAGCCAGCAGTCTCGTACGACGATGTCGCCGGACTCACAGTGTTTTCCCACGACCCGGGACAGCACGGCCTGCGCCGGCTGCTCGTTCTCGCCCGCGGAGCGCGAGACCAGCCGGACGTCGTAGACCGCGTCGTAGAGCGCGGTCCGGATGTTGTCGCTCATCCCGCCGTCGACGCTCACGTACCGGCGCACGGCGTTGTCGCCCAGCGAGACGTCCTTGATGGTGCCGACCTCGTACAGCGTGATCGTGCCGGGACCGGCGATCGCGCGGCCCGGCTCGCCGGCGATGCGCGGCACCGGCAGGCCCGCGTACGCGCACTCCTTGCGGACGATCTCGCGGATCTGCGTGATCATCTGCGCCGGTGGCGGCGGGTTGTCCTTTTCGGTGTAGGCGATGCCGAACCCGCCGCCGAGGTCGACGATGCTCAGCTGGTCGAGCAGCTCGGTGCCGTGCTCCTTGGCCAGGTCCCCGAGCAGCCCGACGACGCGCCGGGCGGCGACCTCGAAGCCGTCGGCGTCGAAGATCTGCGAACCGATGTGGCTGTGCAGGCCGACGAGCTTGAGGGAACGCGCGTTGAGCACCCGGCGGACCGCTTCGGCGGCGTCACCGCCCGCCAGGGAGAACCCGAACTTCTGGTCTTCGTGGGCGGTCGCGATGAACTCGTGGGTGTGCGCCTCGACGCCGACGGTCACCCGGATCAGCACCGCCTGCTCGACGTCGTGCCGCGCCGCGATGTCGGCCAGCCGGGCGATCTCGAAGTACGAGTCGAGCACGATCGTGCCCACCCCGGCGGCGACCGCGGCTTCGAGCTCCGCGGGCGACTTGTTGTTGCCGTGGAAGGTGATCCGCTCGACCGGGAAGTTCGCGCGCTGCGCCACGGCGAGCTCGCCGCCGCTGCAGACGTCCAGGCTCAGCCCCTGCTCGGCCACCCAGCGGGCGATCTCGATCGACAGGAACGCCTTGGACGCGTAGTGCACGAGCGACGGGTCGTCGAACGCCTCGGCGTAGTCCGCGCAGCGCGACTTGAAGTCGGCCTCGTCGACCACGAACAGCGGCGTGCCGTGCTTTTCGGCCAGCTCGCGGACGTCGACGCCGGCGATCCGGACGACGCCGTCGGCGCCACGGAAGGTGTTGCGCGGCCACACCTTCGCGGGCAGCTTGTCGAGTTCCTCGACCCCGGACGGCTGGAGGCCGGAGGTGTCGGCGTGGGTATAGACGTCGGCGTGCCTGGGGCCCGCGGGGTGCGCCATTTCTTACATCCGTTCCGGAGCGGAGACACCGACCAGCGCGAGACCGTTGGCGAGCACCACGCGCGCCGCCTCGCAGAGAGCCACCCGGGCGTAGTTGGCCGGGGTGGCCGCCTCGTCGCCCTTGGGCAGCACGCGGGCCTCGCGGACCGCGTAGAACTTGTGGAGCGCGCCCGCCAGGTCCTCCAGGTAGCGCGCGATCCGGTGCGGCTCGCGCATTTCGGCGGCGCGGCGCACGGTTTCCGGGAACTCCCCGATCGTGCGGATCAGGTCTCCCTCGACCGGCAGCGTCAGCAGGCCCAGGTCGACGTCCTCAGTGGACTTGAGACCGAGGTCCGCGGCCCCGCGCAGCATCGTGCACAGGCGCGCGTGGGCGTACTGGACGTAGTAGACGGGGTTGTCGTTGGAGTGCTTGCGCAGCAGGTCCAGGTCGACGTCCAAAGTGGAGTCGACGGAGTACCGGATCAGCTCGTAGCGGGCCGGGTCGACGCCGACCGCCTCGACCAGGTCCTCCATGGTGATCACGGTGCCCGCGCGCTTGGACATCCGCACCGGCTTGCCTTCGCTGACCAGGTTCACCATCTGGCCGATGAGCACCTCGACCGTGGCCGGGTCGTCGCCGAACGCCGCCGCCGCGGCCTTCAGGCGGGCGATGTAGCCGTGGTGGTCCGCGCCCAGCATGTAGATGCACAGGTCGAAGCCGCGGTTGCGCTTGTCCTTGAAGTAGGCCAGGTCGCCGGCGATGTAGGCCGGGTTGCCGTCCTGCTTGATGACGACGCGGTCCTTGTCGTCGCCGTATTCGGACGACTTCAGCCACCACGCGCCGTCGTTGAAGTACAGGTTCCCGGAGTCCTTCAGCTGCTGGACGGCGGCGTCGACCGCGCCCGACTCGTGCAGCGAGTTCTCGTGGAAGTAGACGTCGAAGTCGGTGCCGAACTCGTGCAGGCTCTGCCGGATCTCGGTGAACATCAGCTCGATGCCGATCCGGCGGAACGTCTCGTGCCGCTCTTCTTCGGGCAGCGAGAGCGCGCTCGGCTCGGCCTTGATGACCTCGGCGGCGATGTCGTTGATGTAGCCGCCCGCGTAGCCGTCCTCCGGCGCCGGGTCGCCCTTCGCGGCGGCGATCAGCGACCGGACGAACCGGTCGATCTGGGCACCGGCGTCGTTGAAGTAGTACTCGCGGGTGACGTCGGCGCCCTGCGCGCCCAGCACCCGGCCCAGCGCGTCGCCGACCGCCGCCCAGCGGGTGCCGCCCAGGTGGATCGGGCCGGTCGGGTTGGCCGAGACGAACTCGAGGTTGATCCGCGTGCCGGCCAGCGCGTCGCCGCGCCCGTACGCCGCGCCGGCGTCGAGCACCTGGCGGACGATGTCGCCCTGCGCGGCCGCGGCGAGGCGGAAGTTGAGGAAGCCGGGTCCCGCGACCTCGGCCGAGGCGACGCCGTCGGCCGCCGAGACCGCCTCGGCCAGCGCCTCGGCGAAGTCCCGCGGCTTCAGCCCGGCCTTCTTGGCCACCTGCAGGGCCAGGTTCGTCGCGTAGTCGCCGTGGTCGGGGTTGCGCGGGCGTTCGATGGTCACCTGCTCCGGCAGCACGGCGTCGTCGATGCCGCGTGCGGCGAGCACCTGCACGGCGGAGCTGCGGACCAGGTCGGCGAGAGCGGCGGGAGTCACTCGCGGAATTCTAGGTGTGCCCAGGTCCGGCGCTCGCAGCGGTCTCGGCCACGTCACGGCCGGTGGGTACGTGAGGTGTTAACGGTGATCAGACGGGTGGCCCCTACACTGGCCGGGGCGGGAATCCGTCCGCAGCCACCAGAGGGAGAACGCGGAAGCCATGGCGAACGGGACAACTCGGAAAAAGGCGTCGGCGGTGAAGGCTGCCCGCGGTTCCGTCGTGAGCAAGAAGGGCACGCCCTGGGGCACGATCGTCGCCGTCGTCGCCATCGTGGCACTGGCCGCTTCGGTGATCATCTACTACATGGTGCAGTCGGCGCCGAAGCGTGCGCAGGCCGACCGCGAGGCCGCCGCCGCGTCGTTCGCGCCGACCGCGTCGGACCCGGACCCCTCGAAGCGCATCCCCGGCGTGGTGACCGCGGACTACAAGGGCAGCGTGCACATCCTCCCGACCGAGCGCGTCGCCTACGACAAGACGCCGCCGTTCGGCGGCCCGCACGACCAGACGTGGGCGACCTGCACCGGCACGGTGTACCCGAACGCGGTCCGCACCGAGAACATGGTGCACGCGCTCGAGCACGGCGCAGTGTGGATCGCCTACAACCCGCAGCAGGTCACCGGCGACGCGCTGAACCTGCTCAGCGTCCGTGCCAAGGGCAAGCCGTACACGATGATGTCGCCCTACCCGGGCCTCGACAAGCCGATCTCGCTGCAGTCCTGGGGCCACCAGCTGAAGGTGGACGACGTCAACGACGCCCGGATCGACGAGTTCATCGCCGCGCTGCGGAGCAACCCGAACGGCGTCTACCCCGAGGTCGGCGCGTCCTGTGACGCGGTGCCCGGCTCGTTCGACCCGGACAACCCGCCGCCGTTCGACCCGTCGAAGCCGGGCCCGGACGCGAAGCCGATGGACTACAAGGGCAGCACCGGCGCCCAGGGCGAGCAGGGCACCGTGCCCCAGCAGCCGTCCAACCCGGCGTCCGCCCCGGCCACGCCGACCAAGTGAGTTCCGAAGCCGGCCTCGACACCGAAGAGGTCCCCGAACAGCCGACCTGGTCCCGCTGGGTGATCATCGGTGGAACCCTCCTCGCGGTGCTGCTCATCGGCGGCGCCGCGGGGATGTTCCTCACCCGGGCCGTCGACGACCCGGGCGCCGCGGGCACGCCGGCCCGGGACTCGGTCGAGGTCGGCTTCGCCCAGGACATGTCGACGCACCACCTGCAGGCGGTCACGATGGCGGGCATCGCCCGTGACCGCACGACCGACCCGGAGGTCAAGCAGCTCGCGTTCGACATCGAACGCACGCAGCTCGAACAGGTCGGCCGCATGAAGGGCTGGCTCATGCTGTGGGACCAGCCGGAGCAGCCGATCGGCGCGCCGATGCGGTGGATGACCGAGCCGATGGCGAGCCACGACGGCATGTCGATGGCCCCGTCGTCGGTGTCCCCCTCCGGCGGCCCGCTGATGCCGGGCATGGCGACCGACACCGAGCTGACCAAGCTGCGTTCCCTGTCGGGGCGGCCGTTCGACGTCTACTTCCTGCAGCTGATGCTCCGCCACCACCAGGGCGGCACGTCGATGGCCCAGTACGCCGCGGCGCATTCGAGCCTGCCGGCGTTGAAGGCCCTGGTGAACAGCATCCTCACTTCGCAGGGCGCGGAGATGGACCAGCTCAAGCTGATGCTCGCGGGCCGGAGCGCCCAGCCGCTGCCCGCTTAGCGCGTCACCAGGAGAGTTCCTGGCAGCGGCGCGCGCAGTGGGGCGCCTCCACCTGCAAGGTCGCGTGCTCGATCGCGTACCGCGAAGCCAGCAGGTTCTGCGCCTCCGTCAACACGTCCGACTGCTTCGCGGGTGGCGCGAGCGTCAGGTGCGCCGAAGCCACCTCCATGCCCGAGGTCAGCGTCCACACGTGCAGGTCGTGGACGTCCGCGACGCCCGGCAGCGCGGCCAGTTCGGCGTTGATCGCGCCGACGTCGACGCCCTGCGGCGCGTGCTGGAAGAGGATGCGCAGCGCCCGCCGGGCCAGCGCCCACGTGCGGGGCAGCACGAACAGCCCGATCGCGACACCGATGATCGGGTCGGCGTAGCGCCAGCCGGTCAGCAGTGTCAGCGCGCCGCTGATCAGGACGCCGACCGAGCCGATCAGGTCGGCCAGCACCTCGAGGTACGCGCCGCGGACGTTGAGGCTCTCCTTCGCGCCCGAGCGCAGCACGGCGAACGACACGAGGTTGGCCGCGAGACCGGCCGTCGCGGCCAGCAGCACGGGCAGGCCGGGCACCGCGGGCGGGTCGCCGATCCGGCCGACGGCCTCGACGAGGACGTACCCCGCGACGCCGAACAGCAGGATCGCGTTGCCGAGGGCGGCCAGCACTTCCGCGCGGTAGAGCCCGAAGGTGCGGCTGACCGTGGGTCCGGTGCGCCGCGCCAGGACGATCGCGATCAGTGCCATGCCGACCCCGACTACGTCGGTGAACATGTGCGCCGCGTCCGAGATCAGGGCCAGCGAACCGGTCGTGAAGCCGACGACGAACTCCAGAACCATGAAGCCGGCGCCGATGCACAGGGCGATGGTCAGGCTGCGCACGTACCGGCCCGACGCGCTCGCCGGCGCGATCGCGTGGCCATGTCCGTGGCCGTGTCCCTGCCCCATGCCGCCTCCGTTCCCGGTTCTCGTCGAGGCCAAACATATAGTCGGATGCGCATATGTACAACTAAGGACGGCCTAAGTTCACCCATCCGAGAAGCTACTCCGCGGGCCCGTGCCGACCAATCCACCAGGCGGGGTTTCCCGCCTGGTGGATTGGTCACGCTTCGACGCCGGCTCGTCTAGCGCACGAGCCGGAAGAAGCCGCGGACCTGCTCGACGAACGACCGCGGCTGCTCGAGAGCCGCGAAGTGCCCGCCCTCGGACAGCTCCTCGAACCAGCGCAGGTCGGTGTAGCGCTGCTCGGCCTGACGCCGCGAAGGCCGCACGATCTCCTTGGGGAACACCGAAACCCCGGCCGGGACATCCACCGTGGACGGGTCACGGTCGGTGTTCTCCCAGTACATCCGCGCCGAGGAGGCGGCCGTCGCCGTGAACCAGTAGACGGAGATGGCGTCGAGGATCTTCTGACGGTCGACGGCGTCCTCGGGGCGTCCCTTGTTGTCCGTCCAGGCCCAGAACTTCTCGGCGATCCAGGCGGCCTGGCCGGCGGGCGAATCGCTCAGGCCGTAGCCGAGGGTCTGCGGCCGGGTGCTCTGCTCGGCGGAGTAGCCGCTGCCGGTCCGCCGGAACTCCTCGAGGTCGGCGAGGGCGCGGCGCTCCGCGGGCGTCGGATCGTCCCGGTCCATCCGCACGGGCGCGAAGTTCACGTGCACGCCGGCGACCCGCCCGGACCGCGCGAGGGCGTTCGTCACGGCGGCGCCCCAGTCGCCACCCTGGGCGCCGTAGCGGTCGTAACCGAGCTGGCGCATGAGCTGGTCCCACAACTCGGCGACGCGCGGGATCTTCAGCGCGGGCTTGTCGCTCCACCCGAACCCGGGCAGCGACGGCGCGACGACGTGGAAGGCGTCGGCGGGATCCCCACCGTGCTTTTCGGGATCGCTGAGCGGCCCGAGGACGTCGAGGAACTCCAGCACGGAGCCGGGCCAGCCGTGGGTCAACACGAGTGGCAGCGCATCGGGATGGGGCGACCGGACGTGCACGAAGTGCACCCCCACCCCGTCAACGGTGGCCCGGAACTGCGGAAAGGCATTGAGCCGGCCGGCGAACCCGAAGTCGTACTCCTCGCCCCAGTCGCGGCAGAGCTCCCGAACGTAGGCGAGCGGAACCCCCTGCGACCAGTCGTCGACGGTCTCGGCCTCGGGCCACCGGGTCCGCCGCAACCGCTCCCGCAGATCGGCGATGTCGGCCTCATCGAGAAACACCTGGAACGGCTCGACCATCTCGTCTCCTTCAGGTGGGGCTTCCACGCTAGCCGATGCCCCGGTGAGTGGATCAAGTTTCTCGCGCTGACCAGCGGGAACTTGAGTGCACCGACCTGCCCGCAGGGGCTGCCGGGGATGCGCTAAGCTTTCGGAGTCGCCCAGCGATGGGCCCTCGTAGCTCAGGGGATAGAGCACTGCCCTCCGGAGGCAGGTGTCGCAGGTTCGAATCCTGCCGAGGGCACCCCTACAGGAGCGGGAAAAACCGCTCCTCACCAGCGCGTTTGCGCTCGAAGCGGTTCTTCCCGAACTCCGGTTGTCTACGGCCGATCACGGCCAACTACGGGTGTCTCTTCCCAATGCGTTCCCATGGGAACGGGCCGGGAGCCCGGCGTCACTCCTCCAGCTTGCTGCGGGGCTTGTGACCGAGGATCTTCTCGATGCGGGCGCGGTTGGCCTCCTCTCCCCCGTCCAGGAACGCGGCGTAGACCTCGTACAGCACACCCACGGAGTGGCCGGCCCACGCGGCCACGGACGCCGGATCGACACCCGCCGCGAGCTGCGTGCTGACCGCGGCGTGGCGCAGGTCGTACGGCCGAGCAGCGAGCGGCGTCTTCTGCTGTTCCTCCGTCAGTACCACCTTGCGCACCGCGCGCCACGCGCGGGTGTAGGTGATCATCGGTATTTCACCGCCTTGCTCCGCCTGGAACAGCTGGCCGTCGGGCCCGTAGCCGTAGCGCGTGATGTGTCGGTGCAGCAGCCGCGTCAGGTCCGGCGGGAACGACACGGTGCGCTCATCGTCGTCGTCCCGGGACTTCAACGGCCGTTCGTCGCGTGGCTTCCCGCTGTCCGTCCACCGGCGACCTGCGTGTGGCTCGGCTTTGTCGAGACGGAACGTGCCCCAGTCGTAGACGTACTCGCCGTCATCGTCATTCCACACCGGATCGGGCAGGGACACGACGTTTCGCTTGTTCAGCGATACCGCCTCCTCGGGCCGCAAACCGGCGTAGTACATGGCGCCGAAGAACGCCTCCAGTCTCGGGCCGCTGCGCGGCAGCGCACCGACGCCGGACAGCAACGCCCGAGCCTGCGTCGGGTTCGGCACCGCTCCCTTGTCAACCTTCCGCTTCCCCTTCGGCATCGCAGTCCACTTCACCGACGACAGCGGATTCGCGTCGATCAGCTTCTTCTCCACCGCGTAGTCCAACGCGCTGAACAGGACACCTCGGGTCTTACGTGCCACACTCGGGGCGAATTTCTGCCCGTCCAGCCGCCTGGTGACCGCCCGTTGCAGGGATCGCAGAACGTCCGGATCGATGGCAGCCCTTACGGGCATTGTGTTGCGCTCCAACCAATTCAATACCTTCCGGACGTCGTCCGGCATCTCGCGGTTGGTGCGGTACTCGGTGTTGTAGCCCCACTGCCGTAGCGCCGACCGAATCACCTTGGCATCCGGCGCTCTCCTGTCCCGCTTCACGAACACCGGCATCACGCGAATCAACGCCTCAGCCGTGGTTTGTCGCGCTGTGGCCGCCGCGTCCAGCCACTTCATGTCGACATAGGCCACAGTGAGCGTGTACCAGCTCATGTCTCCGGTCGGCCGGGTCAGCGACGGTGGCAGTCCGGACACGATGTCAAACGCCTCGCCAGCCCGCTGCGCAGTCAACAGAGACGAACGAAAACCGTCTGCCTGCGTATAGAGCTTGAACGACTCCTTGTAAGTCTCCTTCTCCACCTGCCACGAAACACGGTAGCTGGTGGGTTTGCCGGACGCGTTACGCCGCGTTTCGATGGCCCACACGCGAACCTTGTACGAAGAGGTGATCACGCGGCCTCCTCTCGGGTTTCGAGCCAGCGTTCAAGTTCTGCGCGGCGGATCCGGACGCTGCCGTTCGGCAGCTTGATGCACCTCGGACCGCGGTTCTTCGCGCGCCAGTCGTAGAAAGTTGACTCCGCTACATCCAGCTCCTCGCACACTTCACTGATCTTGAGGAGCTGTCGTGAGCCTGTGAGATTGCGCTGCTGCGCCTTGGCTGCAGACATGGTTGTGGACCTCCGAGCAGAGGTGTGCCCGCACCCCCTGGTGGTGGGTGCGGGCACGAGCGGACGAGGGTTACGGATGTGAGGCGGCAAGGAGGGCTGGCGGGTGGGGTAACTGCGGTAACTGCGGTAACTTGCCTGGTCAGGCGGTTACCGATGGGTGCCGGGGTTACCGATGGATCGGTAACCGGGCGACCGGGCGGTTTGTCCGGTTACCGATCCATCGGTAACCGGATCCGGATCGGTAACCGTCTGACCTGCACGGTTACCGCAGTTACCGCAGTTACCGACACTGTCAGCCTGCGGTGGGCAGGTAGCGGCTCCAGGCGTCGGCGAGGCCGGTCTCACCGGTGGTGGTGTAGCCCTTGACGCTGTCGCCGTCGTACTTGAACGTGGTCGGCTTGACGTCGTAGCGGGCCAGCTCTTTGGCCATCATGCGGGGGTTGAGCGGTTTCCCTTTGATGTCGGTCCAGTCGGATTCCTCCATTTCCAGCAGTTCGGCGATGATGAACGTGGACGGCAACCGGTCGGTGTTGCGTTCGGTGAAGATCCGTCGCAGGTCGGCGAGCAGCTGGATTCCGAAGCTGCCGCCTCGGTTGCTGTTGCTGGCCACGAAGTACGCGCAGGCGGCGCGGGCGGTGGCCGGCCAGTGCTCGCCCGCGGCGTCGGCGATCGCCAGCAGCGGTTCCCAGATTTCGGCCGCCCGGTCGGTGACCCCGTCGGGCATTTCCGGTTCTGCGTCGCCGACCTGGTTGCCGATGCTGGCGACCCAGGCGGCGAGCTTGTCCCGCAGCGGCGCGGCTTGGCGTTCCACGACGCGCTCTTTGAACGGTTCGACGGTTTCGCCGGGGGCGCGGCGGCGCATGTGGAAGGTGATGGCGCGGGTGGTGATGGTGTCGGGCATGTGCCCGGCGATCCCTGCCAGCGCCACCGGGGCGTAGACCTTGAACCGTTCGACTTTCATGGCGCGGGCGTCGCCGACGCAGCGCGGGATGGTGGCCGAGCGCTTGTATCCGGCGTTGAGCATGGCGCGCAGGTCTTCGGTGTTGCCTCCTTTGGCGGGGTTGAAGATGGCGTCCACTTCGTCGAACAGGATGGTGATCGGCCCGTCGGACACCAGCCGGAACAGCGCGGCGGTGGTGGCCGAGAGCGTCATTTCCGCCGACCGGACCAGGAACTGCGCGACTTCCAGCACGCGGGTTTTGCCGCTGCCGGGTTCGGCGGAGTCCAGGATGAGGCGCGGGGTGACGTAGAAGTGTTCGGCGGCGTGGGTGTGGGCGTACCAGAGCGCCAGCGTGGCGGCGCAGTGCTCGGACGGGAACACGTTGAACCGCTGCACGAACGCGGCCACCTTGTCCAGGATCTGCGCCCCGCTCGGAGGCGGTGGCGGCGCGGGCATGTAGGGCATCGGCCGGGCCGGGTCCTGCTCGGCCAGGTCCCGGTCCGGGCTCGCGCCGTTGTCGACGGGGTCGGGGCCGGCCGCGTGCTCGGCCAGCCACGCGGTTTGGCAGTCCTCGGAACAGAAGTCGTCGGAGGGCGACCCGGCCAGCGCCGTCCCGCAGTGTCCGCAGACCGTGCGGGTGTCGCCCTGGGGGTCGGCGATGGCGGCGTCGATGGCCGACAACGCGGTGTCCAGATCAGGCATGACAAAGCTCCCTCGGGTCGTGCGTTCGGGTGGTGCTGTGCGGGTGTCCCCGCACCGGTCACGCCGCGGGCTCCAGCGGTTCACCGGAGGTGGACTGCGCACCTGCGCGGCGGCGGTGGTGGCGTCCGGACGCGGCGATCAGGGCGAAGCGCACCGGTGACGATTCGGATGACGTCCGGGTCTTCACCGATGCGCGGCCGCGGGCGACCCGTGTTCCCAGCGGCCACTGCGGCCGGGCCTGTGCGGGCGTGCTGGCCATGACGTTCCGTGCGTCGTGCGGACCGCACCGATAGACATGATCGATACAGTCGTTGTGATCACCAAGATGGCACGTTAGAATTTGCAATTCGACCAACACCTTTGGAGGGCGACGAGATTGCGCGGGTTCACTCGAATCTTGAAAAGGTCTTTGCCAGTACTCCTAATCTGCAGCGTTGGCGGAATTTATGGGTTACCATCACGCCCTGCAGCTGCGGCCGAGGTCTCAATTGTGCAGACTTCGACTCTTTCGGGATGGACTTACATAGACACAATCTCCGCTAGTAGATGCCAAGAAATCAAGAATTACGCCGAGAATAACGGCGATGGATGGCGGGTCGATTGCAGATGGCATCCTCCGATCGCCGCTGGTTACGTCGAGTATTGGGTTTACGTCTAGGAGCTGTTCTCAGGGTCGTGACTGGCTGACGCTGCGACGGTCAATGCCCCAGATGACGTCGGCGTGCCTTCCGCCTAGGTCTGTCCCAGCTCACACCTAGACCGGCCTAGGCGGCGGGTTCCAGCCGGGTCAGCCCGACGTCGTGCAGGGCTTGCAGGATCTGCCCGGCCTCGCCCATCCCTGCCGCCGACACACCGACCCCACGCCCACCAGCGGTTCACGGGTGAGGTCGATCCCGGCCAGCTGCCAGTACAGCTCTTTGCAGTACACGTAGTCCTCGGGGTGCTGGCCCTGAACGACGGTGATGATGTTCAGGTCCGGGGCGAGCTCACGCAGCTGCGCGACGTTGAGCACGGTGAAGCGCTGATGCAGCCGCACCATCTCCGCTTCGGACAGTCGCCCGTCCGGGTCGAGGAACCGGCGGGTGCCGACGTAGCGCTGCCCGTTGGCCACCCCACCGTTGATGATGATCGACTCGCACATCATGTCCTGCGGCGCGGCCCAGTCGAGCATCCCGATTTCGTCGCGGTAGCGACGCACCCGGTCCACGTATTCCCGCGGCGGGATGGTCCACCGGCCGTGCTGCTTGAGCTGGGTGAAGCCGCCGGAGTCGCACGCCCACCGCGCGACCGCCCGCGGCAGACGCTTGTACACCCGGAGGCGGGTATCGGAGACGAACAGCGGCACACCCGCCCGTTCAAGCCAGCCCGGGGCGGGGGCTCCGAGGTAGAACAGCGGCGTCATGCCACCTTCCCTTCCGTCGTGCTGGTAGAGCACCGCTGCCCCGGCCGCGAAGGACCGGAGGCAGCGGCGGAGCCGGTCACGCCGCTGTGCGGCGGCGACCGGCGGATCGTTCGAGTGAGGCGACCGCGGCACCCACGAGCCATTCGGCGGCGGGCGGGGTAACGCCGTTGCCGAGCTGGCGCACCTTGACGCGTTTGCTGCTGCCGGTGATGACGTAGTCCGGGGTGAAGGCCATAGCGGCCTGGATCTCGCGCACGGACAGCATCCGGAAGGTGCAGTCCTCCGCCGCCGGGGCGCTGTCGGGCCAGCCCACAAGCGACTGATGCCCGGCGGTGGTGAGGGTGCGGGCCGGTTCGGTGACCGGCGTGCACATCTGGCCGGGGTTGCCGCGGGCGGTGTTGTGCCGCACGAGCATGTGGTGGTTGCCCGACGCGCACACCGTCGCCAACGGCTCGGCCACGTGCCGGGCGTCGGAGCCGCCGCCGCGCAGTTCCGCGATGAACGCCAGCCCGGCGGTGTCCACCGTGGTCATCGTCGGCATCGGCCGCCCGGCCGGCCGCGCCTGCCCAGTGCCGTAGTACGGGACCACCAACGCGGTCTCGTGCCGCGCGGTCTGCGTGCGCATCGGGTCCCCGGTGCTGGCCGCGTGCTTGCCCTCGCGCCCTTCCACCGGGACCAGCAGCCCTTCCCACTCGCTGGTGGTGCGGGTGCGGAACGGCTCACCGACCGAGCGAGCGTCCTCGTTGCGGGTGCCGCCGCTGGGCACCAGCAGCGCCCGCGTGTGCGACGTGGTCAGGGTCGCGGTCGGCCAGTCGGTCGGCCACGCCCGCGCGTAGCCGGACCCGGGACGGACGAAGGTGTTGCTGGTGGCCTCGAACGTCATCGGCCGCGCGTAGCGCTCCAGCCCGGCCCGGATGCGCTCCATGGTCTTCTCCGAGAGCGGGGTGTCGCGATCGCCGATGCGCTCCCCGAGCTTGGACCAGTCGATCACCGACGCCGCGGGCGCCACGTACGGCTCGACGACGGTGTTGCGGCACGTGGTGTTCGGGCACCGGTAGAGGTACTGCTGCCGGTACCGGCCGACGTCGCGGCCGGGTTTCCACCACTGCACCGCCGCCACCTCGGCCTCGCACACCGGGCACCACGCCGCTGGCCGGATGTCGAGGTCCGGGGCCGGGTTGCCCTTGCGCCAGAACACCACGTACATCCGGTCCCGGCTCTGCGGTGCGCGCGGGACCGCGATCGCCGGGGCGTGCATCGAGTTGAGCGAGACGACCCAGTGGTCGTAGCCCAGGCAGTCCATCGCGGCCAGCCACGCACGGAAGGGCTCCCATTTCGCCGCGTCCACCACGTTCTCCACGATCACGACGTCGTGGCGGTGCGCCTCGACGAACCGCGGCACGTCCCACATCGTCGCCCGGGACCGCTCGGCCACGTGGTCGGGCACCGGCTCTTCGCCGAAAAGGACGCCCTGATCGCGGTTCTTGGCCTGTCGCTTGCCTTTGGCGATGGAGTGGTTGGTGCACTCCGGGGAAGCCCACAGGATGTCGGTGCGGCGGTAGCGGCGCGGTTCGACCTGGGAGATGTCGGCGCAGTCGTGGTCGCAGCCGGGGAAGTTGGCCTGGTGGGTCTCGATCGCCTGCGGGCTGTGGTTGGCGGCCATCACCAGCTCCACCCCGGGCACGGCGGTGGCCCCGAGCCCGGATCCCCCGGCCCCGCAGAACAAGTCGGTCACGGTGTACATCAGCGGACCTCCACGGTGGTGCGGCGGTCGATCGCCTCGGCCCAGCACGCCGCGGTGGCGGCGACCTGGATCAGCTCCTCGAACAGGTCGGTGACGACGGCTTCGGCGAAGCCCTCGTAGACCTCCTCGCGCAGGATGTGCAGCCAGGTGAGGCGACCTTCGGCGCGGGCGATCTCGGTGGTGAAGCGGGCGGTGTGGGCGGCGTCGGAGGCGCGACGCGACAGCCCGGCCACCTCGACGTCCGGGCCGGTGCCGTCAGGATGGTTCTGCTCGCCCCACAGCGCGTCCTGGCGGGCGCGTTCGGCGGCGATCCGGGTCAGGATGGCGGTGGTGTGCTGGGAGACGATCGGTTGGGTGGTGGTCATGGCGCTGGCTCGCTTTCGGGAGGCGGGCACGGGAAGGGCCGGGCACGCGTGGTGCCCGGCCCTTCCGTGTCCGATGTGGTCAGTGGTACTGGCTGGTGCAGCTGGCACAGATCCAGTGATTGCGCTCGTGGTCGCGCCAGCCGTCGGCGCGGGCGTCACGTTCGATCCCGCTCCGGCCGCCGATCGCGGGTCCAGTGAAGCCGTCCCATCCGTCGGTGAACCAGGCATCCCCGTCACCACACGAGGCAGCCGCACACCGCAGCGCCCAGCCCGGCGAGCTGGCGTCCCGGCGGATCTGCGCATCCTCTCCACCACGCCCGGCCAGCGCGGCGGCATCGGCGTAGGCGCGGAAGGCGCCGGGATCGGGCTTGCCGCCCCGCCAGATCCGCCACATCGGCGGCCAGTCCACCCACGACGTGCGGGCGAACACCAGCGGGCGGCGGCCGTGGCGGGCTTCCTCCAGCTCGACGATCAGTGCGGAGAACGCCTTCTGCGCGCCCGGATCGGACGCGACGACCGCGCCGGGACGGTCCCAGTCGACCCCGGCCCGCGCGTACCACAGCGCTGCCTCGCGGGCGTAGACGATCGGCACGGCCGGGCAGACGCACAGACCGGACGCGGCGTGCACAAGACGCCAGTTCCCGGTGTAGCGCAACGGCTCGCCGGCCACGTGCGGCACCAGCAGCAGCCCGGGAACCGGGGTGGCTTCCCCGGCGACGGTCTGCATGCCCATGGTCAGGGCGAGGGTGACCGGTGTGAGCGTGGTCTGCCCGGCCGGGACCGGGGTGCGCGGGTACCGGCGCCACCGCTCGGGCACGTGCTGGTCGCCGGGCGGGGTGAGGGTGCGGGTCATCACGCGGCCTCGCTTCCGGCCTCGTACAGGCTCCAGCAGTCCTCGCAGTCGCACAGCCGCCCCAGCCCGGTGGCGTCGACCATGCCGGGCTCGATCACGACCAGGTCGGGCTCGGCCTGCGCGAATGGGGTGGCCGCGCGCCAGGTCGGGATGACCTCCGGCGCGCCGGGGTCGACGTCGGCGCAGGCGCAGCGGGCCATGCGGCAGGGCTCGGTGTCGCCCTTGGCTGTCGGGGTGTGGAAGCTGTCCAGGTGCCCGCAGGCGCAGTGGTGGACGATGGCGGCCATCAGGTGGTCCTCCTGTGGTGTCGGTGGAGCAGATACGGCGGCAGGGCCAGGAAGCGCAGGGTGTGCCAGCCCTCGCGGTGCAGGCTCGGCAGCGCGGCGGTGATCGCGGTGTGCATCGCCCACACGACTGGGTCGGGAACCCGCCTCGCCGTGCCGCACACCGCGCAGACCCGTCCGTCGCGGCGGCTGTTGCGGGCCAGCACGGTCAGCAGCGGCGGGCACACCACCAGCCCGGCGGTGACCGCGTCGAACTCCGCGGCGAGGTTGAGCAGGTGTGCGCGGAACCGTGGCAGGTAGTTGGTGACGTCCCACACGACCGTCCCGCCCGCGGCGAGCACCGCGCGGGTCTCGGCGGTCCCGTCGGCGACGGCGGCGGCGTTGGCCGCCGGGTCGGCCGAGCAGCCGCACGGCGAGAGCGCGGCGCGGCGTTCGTCGAGCGAGATCACCGTCGCTTCAGGTGGGGCGTGCCGGTGCCGCCAGGTGGTTTTCCCGGCGCCGGCCGGGCCGATGGTGGCGATCAGGGTTGGGCTCACACGGCCTCCTTTCCTGTGGTGCGGCAGGGTCATGCGGCGCGGCGGGTGCCGTGTCGCGGGGTGATCCGGCGCGGGTTGGCTATCCCGGCGGCCAGGGATGTCTCGATCACGCCGTCGTCCTTGACGGCGGACTCGGGGGTGTTCCAGGTCGCGACCGCGGCCCGCAGCTGCACCCGGGCGTAGGTCTCCTCCAGCACCCCGGCCCCGACCAGCTGGCCGAGGGCGTAGGCGGCGGTCGAGAGGACCTTGTTGCGGCCCTGCTTGTACGGGGTCCGCGCGATCCGGTCGCACTCCTCCCGCACCGCCTTCGCCGCGAACGCGTCTGGCATCGCCACGGCCGTCTCAGCCCGCCCGGAGACGGCCGTGGATCTGCGTTCGACGTTGGCCTGCACGAGCCACCCCGGCAGCGGCACCGGGTCGGTGTCGTCGGACAGCTCGTACGCGCCGTCGTCGCGGACGCTGCCGGGTGCGAGTGCGTAGCCGCCCCAGCCGCGGGTGTCGACGTGCGCAGCGATGTGCCCGACCGTCGAGGCCAGCCGACACCCCGGCGGCACGGCGTACCAAAGCTGACGACCGGTACTGGGGGTCGTGGTGGTCCAGGTCTCCGGCAGCGGCCCACCGCGGCGGCCGGCCAGCTCGGTCAACTCGGCCCACCCGTCCGGGCCGTCCGGCTCGCCGGGCTTGCGGACGTCGCAGTCGACGACATGCAACCCCGACTTGCCCGGGAACACCGCGACGTTGTACGGCACCCGCGCCCACACCCGGGCGATCACCTCCGGGTCGGTGGTGGCCAGTGACTCCGGTGTCACGTGCCCAGTGGCGCACGGCCCGTGTCCCGGGCAGTTCTCCTTGCGGTGCCAGGCGGGCGGCCACTTGCGGCCGGGCTGGATCGGGAACACCGCCCACCCTCTGCCAGCCATCTCCAGC
>NZ_JBFBBN010000090.1:0-17814 GCF_040682715.1 Amycolatopsis sp. NPDC051128
CCGGCACCCCCCGCCCGGGGCCCCCCCGCACCCGCCCCCGGGGGGGGGGCGGGGGCCCCCCCCCCCCCCCGGCGGGGCCGCGCCGCCCCCCCCCCCCCCCCCCGCCACATTGGGGCGCATGAGACCGCCGCCGGCCCGAACTGTCGGTGCCCGCCGGTAGCGTGAAAACGGGGGCTGCTCAAGTCCGGCGCGACCCGCGGGCCTCGGCGAGACCGCCGAGGACCGCTTGGCTCCGGGCGAACCGCCGGGCACATGTCACGTGCCCGACGAGACCGTCGGCGCGTCCGGGATCTCCGCCGGGTCCGGCAGCTCGGGCGGACGGCCCGCGCGCAGCAGTTCGCCCCACCGCGCCCGGTCGTAGTGCGCCGGCGGGGTTTCCGCCAGGAACTCCCGCAGGATCTCCAGGAACCGCTTCGGGTCGGAGCGGTGCGGGAAGTGGCCCGCGCCCTCGAACAGCACCAGCTTGCTGCCCGGCATCGCCCGGTGCGCGCGCAGCGCGTGGCCGCTCGGCACCACCTTGTCCTCCGTGCCCCACGCCAGCAGCGTCGGGATGCCCTCGGTCAGGTAACACCGGTCCAGCATGTTGACGACCTGCCCGCGCCAGTCGACGACCGAACGCAGCGTCCGCAGGAACGCCGACCGCGTGCTCGGCTCGACCAGCCGGACGTACCGCGTCAGCACGTAGTCGATGTCGGGCCCGAGCCCCAGCCCCTCGGAAATCCGCAGCAGCTCGGCGAACCCGCGCAGCGCCGCCACCGCGGGCCGCGTCCCCAGCAGCGGCAGCACCAGCCCCGCGCCCGGCGCCGCGGCCAGCCGCAGCAGCGGGTGGACGCTCGCCCCGACCCCGCCCGAGCCGACCAGGACGAGCCGTTCGCAGCGCTCCGGGAACTGGTAGGCGAACTGCATCGCGACGCCGCCGCCGAGCGAGTGCCCGACCACCGTCACGCGGTCGACGTCGAGCGCGGTCAGCAGGTCGCGCATGCCGCACGCGTAGGCGGCGACCGAGTAGTCCGCGCGTGGCTTGGCCGAGAAGCCGTGGCCGAGCAGGTCGGGCGCGATCACCGTGAAGTCGCCCGCCAGCGCGGCCAGCAGGTCCAGCCAGGTCGACGAGTCGTCGCCGATGCCGTGCAGGAAGAGCACGGCCGGTCCGCGCCCGGCCATCCGGTAGGCGCGCTCGTACCCGTGGACGATCCGCGTGCGCGGGGCGAAGGTGGCTGCCCCGATCTCCGTGAGTGCCGGCACCCGTCCAGCTCAGCACGCCCACGTTCGCCGGACGTTTCGGGCGCGTTCGGATCGGGTGAACGCCAGGAGCGGCCCCGACCTCCGCTCCTGGCGTCCGTTCCCCCCTACCTCGTCGGCGGCGGCGAGGCCTGCGCGGACGAAGACGTCGGCGTGGGCGTGGGGCTGGGCGGCGGTGCCGTCGCCGTCGGTGCCGTCACCTTCGGGATGGCGGCACTGAACGGCACGCCCGCGTCCTCGCGGCAGGCCGCGCGGTACCCGTTGTAGCCGTTGTAGTTGCCGCGGTCGTCGGTGACGCCCTGCTCGATCCGCGGTCGCGGGAACCGGTTGTCCTCCCCGATCTTCTGCTTGCTGCCGCTGGAGCGCTCGCAGCCGTAGCGGGTCATCGTGATCGGCCTGCCCTCTTCGTCGTAGAGGTAGACCTCCGTCAGCGGCTTGCCCTCGGCGTCGAAGGCGTAGACGTTCTCGACCTCGCGGCCGCCGTAGGTGAGCTGGTCGTTGCCGTACGGGTCCGGGGACGACGACGAGTACACCGACGCATCCGAGTAGGAGTACCGGCTCGAGAGGAGGTCGACCGCGGCGCCGAACCCGCCCAGCACGCCGCCGATCACGAACGCCGAAACCGGCACGGTCACCCACAGCAGCCGACGGTCGCCGCGCACCCGCGGCCCGGCCCAGATGGCCGCGGCGCCCATGACGAACAGGAACGGCAGCAGCAGCACCGCGCTCCGGTGCCGCACCACGAGCAGCAGCCCGGCCGCGACCAGCACCAGGGCGCACAGCACCCACCACGCCGGCTTCATCGAGCCGAGGTAACGCAGCACCTTCCCGGTGTCCTCGTGTTCGCGCCCCTTGGCCAGGACCGTGCGCAGCCACACGACTTCCGGCAGCGCCAGTACGGGCTCGACACCCCCGCGCAGCAGCAGCATCAGGCTGACGAGGAACACCGGCGCGAACACCAGCAGCCCCAGGAGCGCGTCGGGGTCGCCGGTGGCGACCGCGCCGAAGGCGAGCAGCGCGAGCGCCACGGCGCAGAACACCAAGCCCCACAGCGCGATCCGCGGTTTCCCCAGCCCGGGATTCGCCGCCGTCGCGAGGACCTGGGTGGCGTCCGTAGCGTCATCGGACGGCTGCGGGTACCCGCCGGACACGCGCAGCTCGGCGGCGTAGCTCTCCGGCGTGCCGAGCCGTTCGATCAGGGCCTCGACGCGGGCGCCCTCCCCCAGTTCGGCCTCCAGTTCCGCCAGGTGCGGGCGGACGTCCTCGAGGATCTCTTCGATTTCGCTCGCGGGCAGGTCGGCGAGCGCGGTGCGGACCCGCGCCAGATACACCCGCACGGCGGTCGGCTTGTCGCTCATGCTGCCTCTCCCAAAAGCACGTTCATCGTCGATGCGAAGCTCTGCCAGGTCTTGCCGGACTCCGCCAGGCGGAGCCGGCCCGGCTCGTTCAGGCTGTAGTACTTGCGATGGGGCCCCTCTTCGCTGGGCACCACGTACGAGGTGAGCAGGCCGGCCTTGTAGAGCCTGCGCAACGTCCCGTACACCGACGCGTCCCCCACCTCGTCCAGGCCGGCGGCCCTGAGTCTTCGCAGGACGTCGTACCCGTAGCCGTCTTCCTCGCGGAGCACCGCCAGGACGGCGAGATCGAGCACACCCTTGAGCAGCTGACTGATCTCCACTACACCCTCCAGTCCTACGCTTGGAAAGGTACCACGCATTGCGCAGTAGTGTGCACGGCGGAGGGCCGATCGGGGCGGCGCAGGTCAGGCGCCGGTGTCCACCGGGCGTTCGAAGAAGGACTCCAGGACGACGATCGTCTGCGTGCCGGTGACGCCGTCGATCGCGAACAGCCGGCGCAGCGACGCCTGCAACTCCTCGGTCGTCGCGGTGCGCACCTTGACCAGCAACGACGCCGGCCCCGCGATGACGTGCGCCTCCACCACCTCGGGCAGCGCCTCGAGGGCCGCGCATACCGGCTGGTCGCCCATCCAGGCGTTGGCCTCGACGAGGACGAAAGCCGCGACCCCGCGGCCGACCGCGGCCGGGTCGACGTCCACGGTGGTCCGCCGGATCACGTCCTGCTCGCGCAGCTTGCGCACCCGCTCGTGGGCCGCGCCCGCGGACAGGCCGACAGCCTTGCCGAGCGCCGCATACGCCTGCGTCGCGTCACGTTGCAGTTCGGAGAGCAAAATGCGATCCACATCATCCACGACTTGACCATATCAGGTTTGGCATTCCATGCTGCACACAGAATGTCGTTCAAGTACCGGGGTGAGAGATGGATCTGATCAAGACGGACTTCCAGGTGCTCGACGAGCGCTTCAGGCGCGTCAACGGCGACGAGTGGACGCAGCGCCTGCACACCGGCTGCCGCTGGACCGAGGGGCCGGCGTACTTCCCGGCCGGCCGCTACCTGGTGTTCAGCGACATCCCGAACGACCGCACCCTGCGCTGGGACGAGACGACCGGCCACGTCGGCGTGTTCCGGCAGCCGTCGGGATACGCGAACGGGCACACGGTCGACCGCCGCGGCCGCCTCGTCAGCTGCGAGCAGGGCCGCCGCCGGGTGACGCGCACGGAGCACGACGGCTCGGTCACCGTGCTGGCTTCGGAGTTCGACGGGAAGCGGCTCAACAGTCCCAACGACGTCGTCGAGCACTCGGACGGGTCGATCTGGTTCACCGATCCGAGCTACGGCATCGACAGCGACTACGAGGGTTACCGCGCGGAGAGCGAGATCGGCGCGTGCCACGTGTACCGCGTCGACCCGGTGGACGGCTCGGTCACGATCGTCGCCGACGACTTTTCGCGGCCGAACGGGCTCGCGTTCTCCGCCGACGAGTCGCTGCTGTACATCGCCGACACCCGGCAGGATCCGAGCCACCTCCGGGTGTTCGGGGTCCGCGAGAACGGCACGTTGACCGGCGGCGAGATCTTCGCGACGAGCGACAACGGCGGTTTCGACGGGGTGCGCGTCGACAGCGACGGCCGGGTCTGGGCCGCCGCGCACGACGGCCTGCACTGCTTCGCCCCGGACGGCACGCGGATCGGCAAGCTCCGCATCCCGGAGATCTGCTCGAACTTCACCTTCGGCGGCGCCCGCGGGAACGAGCTGTTCATCACGGCGTCGAGCTCGCTCTACACACTCAGGGTCACGGTGAACGGCGCCCGCTACCCGTGACGGGCGCCAACACGGCGCATAGTCCGTGAGGTGCCCTCACGGCGTTTCCGCGGGGGCGCCGCCGGCCGCGCGGGCCCGTTCGGCCAGCCCGGCGCGGCGCCACGCCCGGCTCACCCGGACCAGCCACGCCGCTTCCGTCGCGACGTCCGCGTCCGGGAGCGGGTCCGGCGTCGCTTCGCCCGGCTCGAAGCGTCGTCCCTCGCGGCCGGCCTCGATCGCCGCCGCCAGCGTCACCGCCTCCACCGTGGCCGCGATGTCGGCTTCGCGGACGCCCGCGCGGCGGGCTTCGGCCTCCGCGCGGGCCGGGAGGTCCGGGTCGAAGTGGGCCCGCAGCGCGAGGTGACCGTCGCGGATTTCGATGACGCGGCGGTACAACGCGAACTCGGCGCCGCCCGCCAGCTCGCGGCCCGGGTCGAGCGCGATGCCCGGCACCGCCGCGCGCAACGCCGTCCACAGCGGCTCGATGCGGCGGTAGGCGCGGTACGCGCGAACCCGCCCGAGCACCGACGACATCGCGGGCGACCACGCGCTGAGCGTCGCCCCGGCGGCGACGAAGCCGACGGTCGCCGCGGCGAGCACCGAAGACGGCAGGTCCTCGCGGGCGCCGATCCGCGCCGTCTCCGCGAGGCGCCGGACGTCGTCGACGTCCCAGAACGTCCACGCGACCGCCGAGCCCACGCCGACCACCAGCAGCCACAGCCCGGCGCGCAGCGGCCCCGGCTCCGCGTGCCACGCGCTGCGGACGAACACCGCGAACAGCAGGCCGAGGCTGATCAGGCTGTAGAGCAGGAACACGATCTTGTCGCCGACGGCGAATGGCAGCGTGCCGGGCGAGTACACCGTCTCGTCGCCGACGCGCTCCGGCTCGGACAGCGCGAAACACACCGCCAGCAGCACCATCGTCGCCCCGGTGACCGCCGCGTGCGGCGCCAAGCGCGCACGGTCGCCCCGCCACATCGACTGCGTGAACGCGACGGCGAAGCCGATCGCCCCCAGCTTCAGTTCGTCGCCGGCCAGGGTCGCGACCCACTCGAACACCGGGCCAGGACCGATCAGGGCCTCCATCGCCGGCGTCAGCACCAGGATGCCGGTGGCGATGCAGATGCCGAACCCGGCGAGCAGCCACATCGTGCGCGCCGGCTGGCTGTGGCGGGCCTCGATCAGCTTGTACCCGAACCCGGCGAACCCCACCACGCAGAGGTGGTAGGCCAAGGTCTCGATCACGACGGACGACGGCGGGACCGGCCGCCGAACAGCGTGTCGAAGCGCCGCACGCCGTCCGGGACGCCGGGCGCGGGTTCGCGTGGCTCCTCGGGCCGCACGACGCGCTGCGCGAGCAGGCTCGCGACGAGCTCGGCTTCCCGCTCCTCGACCTCGGTGTAGGTGGTGCGACCGAGGACGCGCCGGACCAGCTCGGGCGAGAGGTTCGGCATCAGCTGCCGTCCCGCCACGGCGTCGATCGCGACCCCGTCGGCACCGGCGTCGGGGCCGGTGTGCCCGCACAGCAGGTGGCCGACCTCGTGCAGCAGGATGTGCCGCCGGTGCAACGCGGTCGTGTTCGCCGGGTAGAGGATGTAGTCCGCGCGTTCGGTGCTCATGAGCAGCCCGCACGGCGCGCCTTCGGGGGCGCTGACGGGCATGAGCTCGATCGGCCGCCCTCGCTCGGCGGCCAGGCTCGCGACGAACTCCTCGGCGTCGAACGGCTCCGGCAGGCTGACAGCGTCAGCGACCTGACGGGCCCGCTGCCACAGCGTGCGGCTCGGGCGCTGCCGCCACGATGGTCGCGCCACTCAGTACTCCCTCACCACGCCGCGGCCGAACGGTCCCGGGCGGTTCAACGCGGCGGCACCCTCGGGGATACGGGGCCAGGCCGAAAACCGCGAACGGCCAGAACACCACCGGGACGCGGATTCCCCGCCCCGTGGCGAGCTGCCGGCAGGTCGGCGCCGCCCGGATGCCGCCACCTCAACCCTCCTTCTTCGCCCCGCCGCGACCGGCCTCCCTCCGGGCGATCGCGTCGATCATGTCGCTGATCGTGTCGAGCCCGTCGGCCGACAGGGTGACCGCGCGCAGGGCCAGGTCGCGGACCCCGGCGTCGCGCAGCGCACCCAGCAGGGCCAGTTCTTCGGCGATCTTCGTGCTCTGCTCGTCGTCGAAGAAGTATGCCGGAGGGACGCCGAAGAACTGCGCGAGTGCTTCGAGATGGCGTTTGGTCGGATTGTCCCGGCGGCCGGTGCGCAGCTGCCACAGGTAGGTCGTCGAGAAGCTTTCGCCGGTCGCCTCGCGGCAGGCCTTCGCGACCTCTTCGTTGCTGTACGGCTCCCGATCGGGCCTGCGGACCACGTGGAACAGCCGGTCGATCTTGTCGGCCAGCGTCGACTTTCCGGGCTCCTTGACCACGATGCGCTCCCTCAGCTGCCAGGCGTATTCATCCTAGCTGAAAGACAGACACCCTTTGTCAACGCGAGTTCACCCTCGGCCGTGGCTGGCAACGAGGACACGAGAACGACGAGCGGTTCATGAACGGCTCCCGCCGGATCGCCGTGCCGCACCGGTGGCACGGCAGGCCTTCCTGGCCGTACGCGTCCAGGGACCGGTCGAAGTAACCGGACTGCCCGTTGACGTTGACGTACAACGCGTCGAAGGACGTGCCTCCCGCGCCCAGCGCCGCGTTCATCACGTCCGACGCCGCGGAGAGCAGCTCACGGCCCTTCGCGAGCGTGAGCTTTTCGGTCGGCCGGGCCCAGTGCAGCTTCGCGCGCCACAGGGCTTCGTCCGCGTAGATGTTGCCGATGCCGGAAACGAGCGTCTGGTCGAGCAGGGCCCGCTTGACCTCGGTGCGCCGGGACCGCAGCGCGCGCACGGCCGCGTCGAGGTCGAACTCCGGGTCCATCGGGTCACGCGCGATGTGCGCGATCGTGTCCGGCAGCAGCACGTCGGCGCCGCCGATGTCGTGGAGGTCGTCGAGCGCCAAGCCGCCGAACGTCCGCTGGTCGACGAAGCGCAGCTCCGGCCCGTCGTCGTCGAAGCGCAGCCGCACCCGCAGGTGCTTCTCGTCCGGCGCGCCCTCCGGCTGGACGAGCATCTGCCCGCTCATGCCGAGGTGGGCGAGCAGCGCCTCCTTGTCGGACAGTTCGAGCCACAGGTACTTGCCGCGGCGCCGCGCCGCCTCGACGCGGGTGCCGGCGAGCCGCTGCGTGAAGTCCTCCGCGCCCAGCGCGTGCCGGCGGATGGCGCGCGGGTGCAGGACCTCCGCCTCGCGGATGGTCCGGCCCGCGACGTGCGCCTGCAGGCCCAGGCGGACGACTTCGACCTCGGGGAGTTCGGGCATACGGTCATTGTGCCCGCCGGGTACGACACTTCTCGAAAAGGCACTTCGTGAAAAGCGCTTTTGAAAGGCGCAGTGACGCCGCTACGGCGCGGTGGGCCCGACGTCGGCCTTCGTCAGCGGGCCCCGGGTCGCGCCCGAGGCGAAGTACTCGTCGGCGCCGACGTCGAACGCGCCCGTGCGAGCCTCCAGGTCGAAGTCCTTCGCCGCGTACGGGTACGACCCGGCGCCGGCATTGATCGCCGGGCTGCCCGAAGCCAGCCGGTACAGGCCGTTCGCGTCCTTGACCAGCTTCGGATCGACCGACCTGGCCGGGATCCCGGCCGTCCCGCCGAAGGTGATGTTGCCTTCGTACTTCACCGTCGAGCCGCCCGGCAGCGTGACGAGCGTGCCGGACGTTCCCTTGACGATGTTGTCCGCGACCACGCAGTCCTTGGGCTTGAAGTCGCCGCCGTCGCCGTCGATGACGCCGCTGGAGCCGATCACCGTGTTGTACGCGACGGTGTCGCGGTCGGGACGGTCGTGGAGCTTGCTGGTGGGGCCGCTGTCGGCCTCGTCGCCGGACCCGAACACGATGGCGCGGCCGCCGGAGTTGGCGACGTAGTTGTTGACGATCTTGTGGTCGTTGCCGTGGAACCGGATGCCGGAGCCGAACAGCAGGTTGCCCTCGACGACGCTGCGGTTGCCGTGGCGCAGCACGATGTAGCCCCTGCTGTCGCGGATGGTGTTGTAGCGCACGACGTTGTCGGACGACTTCACGGAGATCGCTTCGCTGTCGCCGTCGGCCTTTTCGAAGAGGTTGTACTCCAGCACCGCGTTGGCCGCGTACGACTGGTGGTTGCTCAGCCCGAGCCGGATCGATTCGCCGCCGTTCGAGCCGGAGAACTGGTGGTTGGAGAAGTAGTTGTGGTGCACGTGGACGCGTTTCGCCATGGCGTCGGACGGCCCGAGGATCTGCAGGAACACGCCCTGGGTGGTGCGGTTCTGGAAGACGTTGCGGTCGACCTCGGTGTCGTCGCCGTTCACCGTGACCCAGTTGCCGTCGCCGGTGAGCTGGAAGTCGTTGCGGGACAGGCGGTTGTGCGACGCGCCGGCGGGGACGCTCAGGGACGCGCCGTTGCGGAACTTGAAGCCCCGCACCACGACGTACGAGACGCCGCTGCCGAAGGAGAACGTCTTCGACCCGGTGATGGTGGCCTTGCCGACGTGTTCGGCGGTGACCGTGACGGGTGCCGAGGCGGTGCCGGATCGCTTGATCGAGAGCGTCGAGCCCGCCGCGTACGAACCGTCCGCCAGGGAGATCGTGTCGCCCGGGTTCGCCTTGTCCAGCGCGGACTGCAGCGCCGGCAGTGAAGTCACGCGCACGACCTGCGCGGCCGCGGCCGGCGGACCGGACACGACGGCGGCGGCGAGCGCGGCGGCCATCAGGGTGACGGAAAAACGACGCATCCGCTTGCCTCCCAGTAGCTTCATGAGCGGCGGCGGACAGCCACGACGCTACTGAGAGGCGAGCGGAACCGTCAACAGAGGTTCCCGGTGAGCAGGACGCGAGTTTCAGGCGTCCGCGTCGGCCTTCTTCTGGTCCTCGAGTTCGGCCGACAGCGAACGCCAAGCCGTCTCGGCGGCCTTCTGCTCCGCTTCCTTCTTCGTCGACCCGGTGCCGTGGCCGAGCGGACGGCCCGCGATGAGGACCGTGGCCGTGAACTCCTTGCGGTGGTCCGGCCCGGTGTCCTCGACCCGGTACTCGGGCACGCCGAGACCGGACGACGCGGTCAGCTCCTGCAGGCTCGTCTTCCAGTCGAGCCCGGCACCGCGCAGCGGCGCTTCGGCGAGCAGACCGTCGAAGAGGTGGTGCACGAGCTTGCGCGCGATCTCGATGCCGTGCGCGATGTACGCGGCACCGATCACCGCCTCCAGCCCGTCGGCGAGGATGCTCGCCTTGTCCCGGCCGCCAGTGAGCTCTTCGCCCTTGCCCAGCAACAAGTGTGCCCCGAGCCCGCCGTCGCCGAGCCCGCGCGCCACCCGCGCCAGTGCGTGCATGTTGACGACGCTGGCGCGGAGCTTCGCGAGCTGACCTTCGGGCAGGTCGGGATGCGTGTTGTACAGGTGATCGGTGACGACGAGGCTGAGCACGGCATCACCGAGGAACTCCAGCCGCTCGTTCGGCGGCAGCCCCCCGTTTTCGTACGCGTACGAACGGTGGGTCAGCGAAAGCCGGAGCAGCTCGGGGTCGAGGCTGACCCCGAGCGCTTCGAGCAACGGTGCCGGATCGGCTGCGGGTCCCCTGGGCGTCTTGCCCCCCATATCGGCTAGCCGATCAGGCGGGCTCGACGACCTGGCGGCCGTTGTGCTGGCCGCACGACGGGCACGCGATGTGCTGAAGCTTCGGCTGCTTGCAGGCGCGGTTGGAGCAGGGCACCAGCTGCACCGGAGCCGCCTTCCACTGGCTGCGGCGGGAGCGCGTGTTGGATCGCGACATCTTCCGCTTCGGGACGGCCACGAGTAGATCTCCTTATGACGGTCTGCTCGCGGTGCGAGCGAACTTTCCTCCGGAACGAGCTGGCGCTCGTCAGGCTTGCTCAGCGGGGCCCGGCGCAGGCTTTTCGCCCGCGTTCTCGTCGAATCGCTCCACGAGTGCTGCCCACCGAGGGTCTATCTTCTCATGCCCGTGTCCGGGCTCGAGATCGGCCCACTTGACCCCGCACTCGATGCACAGCCCCGCGCAGTCCTCGGTGCACAGCGGCGCCAGCGGCAGGGCCAGCACGACGGCGTCGCGGACGATCGGCTCGAGGTCGATCCGGTCGTCGATCAGCCGGGGGATCTCGTCCTCGTCGGTGGTTTCCTCGGTGACGGACCCCGGGTAGGCGAACAGCTCCTGGACCTCGACCTCGACCTCCTCGGTCAATGGGTCGAGGCAGCGCGCGCAGGCGCCGTGGGCGGTCGCCTTCGCGGTCCCGCTGACCAGCACTCCTTCGACGACGGACTCGAGCAGCAGGTCGAGCGCGAGCTCGGAGCCGGCGTCGATGGTGATCACATCGGGGACGCCGAGGGGCGTCTCCACCGGCACGCTGCGCTTGACGGCGCGGCTGAGGCCGGCGTGACGGCCGAGCTCACGGGTGTCGATCACCCAGGGGCTGCGGTCGTCGAGCTGGGGGGTCTTGTTCTCGGACATCCAGTCCAGAGTACGCATGGGTCGCCACCCCTTTTGCGCTGGTGCCCTCGTGGCGGTGGGCGGCCCCGGGCAGGGTTCCGGCAAAGTCGCTTTCCGCCGCATCCGGGCGGCCTCACCACTCGGCCTGGTGTCGCGAATGACCAAGGCCGGGCAGTCAGCTGCGGCAGCGAGCTGTCAAGCTGCCCGATTGGCCCGATTGGCCCGGTTTCAGGTGCTCGCCCACAGCCGTGAATGTCGCATTGAGGGACATAGAGTCCCTCAATGGGCCATTCACGGCCGTTCCGTTGACCGCTTGCGCGGCAGAGGAATCCTTAACTACCCGGCCTTGGGGGGCGTCCCCTGTCCAGCGTATCGGGGGCAGCCGGCGAAAGCCGGGAAACTCGCGTGCCTGGCCCGAGTTGTCCCCAACACCGCCGGGCTGTGGGCAACTCCGCCCCGCGGAAAGGCAAGCAGGGCCGAGATCCTCGTCACACCTGGTAGTCGTATAGCGTCGGACGGCCGCCGGAGCTCGGGAGGTTCGCCGGGCTGCGCAAGTGGTTGCGGCCCGAGTCCACCGTTCGCAGCGTCGTCGCCAGCAGCTCCGAGAACTCCGCCAGCTTGCCGTCGACGTACGCGTCGCAGTCCGCGCGCTGGCGGTCGGCCTCCGCGTGGGCCTCGTCGACGATGCGGGCCGACTCCGCGTGGGCCGCCTGGACCACCTCGGTCTGCGCGACCATGCGGGCCTGCTCGACGCGGCCGTCCTCGATGGCACGCTCGTACGCGTCGCGGCCGGCCTGGATCATGCGCTCGGATTCGGCGCGCGAACGGTCCGTGAGGTTCTGGTACTCGGCCTGGCCCGCCGCGACCGTGCGGTCGGCCTGGGCGTGGGCGTCGGCGAGCATCTGCTCCGCGCGGGCCCGGGCGTCGGCCAGGATGCGCTCGGCTTCGTCGGTGGCCTCGGCGATCGAGCGCTCGGCCTCGGCGTTCGCGCCGGCGACCGTCTCGCCCGCTTCCTTGCGGGCGGCGTGGATCAGGTCGTCGCGCTTGTCGAGCACGTCCTGGGCGTCGTCGATCTCGGCCGGCAGCGCGTCGCGGACGTCGTCGAGGAGTTCGAGCATGTCCCCCCGGGGCACCACGCAACTGGCCGTCATCGGGACACCACGCGCCTCCTCGACGATGGTGACGAGCTCGTCGAGCGCCTCGAAAACCCGGTACACGGCAACTCCAATCCCCTGTCGCTGGGACCAGTCTGCCCGCATCCGGCGCCGAAGCGGTGAACGCCACCGGCGCCGGGCGTGTCCCCCTCGGCCACGCCCGGCGCCGAAGCCGCTACCGCAACACGAAAGCCGGATCGGTGATCAGCCGCACGAACTGTTCCTCGGTCAGCGACAGCCCCGGATAGCCGCTGATCGTCACGGTCGAGCCATCCGGGCGATACAGGAACCCCTGGGCGACCCACTGCACGATGACTCCCGGGCCGGTCTCGGAACCCAGCCAGGAGATCCTCAGCACCAGGCCGCCGGGCAGCGAGAGGCGGGTGCAGTACAGCGACCCGATGGGCTCGGCGCAGGCTTGGTCAGGCGGCACGACCTGCTGGGCGGTCCGTGCGCCGCGGACCGTCAGTTGCAGCGAGCCCCGCCGTCCGGCCGCGTCGACGAGCTGGGCCGACGTGCTCATCCGGTCCGGGGTGAGGGCGTCGGAGTACGACTGGCCCACGGTCAGGCTCTGCCGCCCGGGCACGATCCGGACGAGGGCGTCGTTGAACGCCTGGTTGATCCGCGCCTGTTCGGCGGGCGACGGCGGCAGGAGCGGCGCCGCGGGCCGCGCCGGGGCAGGCCCCGGTCCGAAGAGGACCGCGGCCACCACGGATGCGGCCGCGACGACGGTGACGGCGATTCCCGCCCACCGTTTCCGGGTGTGCCGCGCGGCCCGGTCGGCGACCTCGTCGGGGTCGAAGCCGAGCGGCGGTTCCGCGACCTCCACGTCACGCAGGCGGGTTTCGAGGTCGGTCATCACGCGCTCCTCTCGGCGCTGTGCTCGAGCACGCCCCGGAGGGTCTCGAGCCCGCGAGCGGCCTGGCTCCGGACGGTTCCCTCCGAGCAGCGCAGCACCTCCGCGACCTCCGCCGCCGGCAGGTCGGCGCAGTAGCGGAGGACGACGGCGGCGCGCTGCTTCGGCGGCACTTCGGCGAGGGCACGCAGGAGCGGGCCGGAAATCCCGGTGTCGGGCGCGGAAGCGGGCTGGTCCGGCACGACGCCGTCACGGCGTTCGCGACGCCGCCACGGCCGCCGGGACTCGTCGAGCCAGCAGCGCAGCAGGACCCGCCGGGCGTAGTTGTCGACGGGCCCGCGCCGGGTGATCTTCGGCCAGACCCGGTACAGCTTCACCAGGGCGTTCTGGACGAGGTCCTCGGCGAGGTGCCAGTCGCCGCACAGCAGGTACGCCGTCCGTCTCAGTGCCAGGGCGCGTGCCCTGGCGAACTCCCGGAAGTCCGCGTCGTCCGCAGCCCGCATCGCGCCTCCTCGTCCGTCTTCCGGTGTACCTCACGGACGAGGGGACGCGGCGCGTTGCACGGAGTCAGGAATTCAGGTCGATCCGCTTGAAGGTGACGTAGTGGTCGGGCGTGTAGGCCAGCTCGCCGGCCTTGCCGGAGATCACGCGGTCGTTCGTGCCGACGGCGAAGAGCTGGTAGTAGCCGGACGCGCAGGCCGGGAGCACGCCTTCGCGGTTCTCGTAGGTCGTCCCGGTCGACGCGCCGTTGCGGACGTTGTTCACCACCGTCTTCGCGGCCGACGAGAGCTGGGAGTAGCCGATCTTCGCCAGGCCCGACAGGTCGCCACAGGCGTGCGTCGAACCGCCGCCGATGTCGATGACCTTGAAGGTGGCGTAGTGGTCGCCGGTGTAGAAGTACTCGCCGCCGCTGCCGGTCACGATGCGGCGCGTGCCGCGGGTGCTCGAACCCGGCGTGGGCACCGTGTACTCGTGGTAGTAGCCCGAAGCGCAGGCCGGGAGGATGCCTTCCCGGTTGTCGAAGACGACGCCGTCGTTCTGTGGGTAGGGGAAGGGCCCGCCCTTCTGGATCAGGTTGTAGGTGGTCGTCGCTTCGGCCGGGAGCGCCGAGAGCGTCGTGTGGGAGAACCCGGCGAGGTTCCCGCAGGAGTTCTGCTCGGCGACGGCCGGTGAGTTCGTCACCGCTTCGGCGGCGGTGACCCCGGCGAACAGCGTGGCGAGGAGCGCGAAGAGGACCGCGATCAAGCGTGATCGGTAGTTGGTCATTTTCGGACCGTAACCCGACGGAATGATCGTCAGAAGACGAGAACGTGAACTCCCGCACCGGCGCGGGCAAGTCCCGACGAACGGAGGGGGCCGAAGGGCGGGAACCGGACGTGCTGGTCAGCGCCGTCCTGTTTGGAGTGACGCCCTCAGCGCCCGAGCTTCGGGAACTTCGCCGACAGCCGCTCGTAGACGATCGGCGGCACCAGGTGCTGGATGTCGCCGCCGAGGGCCGCGACCTCCTTGACCAGCGAGCTGGACACGAACCCGTACGCCGGGTTGTTCGCCATCAGCAGCGTCTCGACGGCGGTGAGCTCGCGGTTCATCTGCGCCATCTGCAGCTCGTAGTCGAAGTCGCTGACCGAGCGCAGGCCCTTGGCGATCGCCGCGATGCCGTTGTCGCGGCAGTAGTCGACCAGCAGGCCCTCCCACGAATCGACCCGGATGTTCGGCAGCGACGCGGTGATCTCGCGCAGCATCTCCAGGCGCTCCTCGACCTCGAAGAGACCCTTCTTGCTCTTGTTCACCCCCACCGCGACGACGACCTCGTCGAACAGGCGGCTCGCCCGCTCGATGATGTCGAGGTGCCCGTTGGTGGCCGGATCGTAGGAACCGGGACAGACCGCACGCCGCATGGCGCGGACGCTACCGTGCCGGACCCGGTCGCCGCCGCGTGGCTCACGCCACAGGCGCGTATTCGGCCCAGAAGATCGCCGTGTCGCCGTACTTCTTCGCGCGCGACGGCTCGAAGCCGGCCGGCCAGTCCGGCTCGCCGTCGCGCGCGGCGCGTTCGACGACGACCAGCGCGCTCCCGCCGAGCCAGCCGCCCGCGGCCAGCGACGCGAGCATCCGGCCGAGCGCGGCGGCGTCCACGGCGTACGGCGGATCGGCCAGCACCAGGTCGAACGGCCGGGGCGCGGGCGCGGCGACCACCGCCTCGACCTGGCCGGCGCGGACCGTGCCGCCCAGCCCGAGCGTCGCCACGTTGGCGCGCAGGACGTCCACGGCGCGCCGGTCGGACTCCACGAACAGGGCGTCCGCGGCGCCGCGGGACAGGGCTTCGAGGCCGAGGGCGCCGGACCCGGCGTAGAGGTCGAGCACGTGGGCGCCATCCAGCTCCCCCGCCGTCTCCAGGGCGTTGAACAGGGCTTCCCGCACGCGTTCCGAAGTCGGCCGGGTGCCCTTCGGCGGCACCTTCAGCCGCCGCCCGCCCGCCGTCCCGGCCACGATCCTGGTCACCCCCCGATTGTGCGGGGATGACGCACGGCACTCAGAACCGGGACATTGATGTCCCCGCCGACCCCAACGCGTAGAGTCGTTCTTCGCCCTCGGAGGCGATCCAGAAGCTGTCAAGGAGCCATGCGTGTCGGAACCTCGGGTCAGACGGGCCGAGATCGCCATCGAACAAGCCCACGTCGATCGTGTGTACACCCGTCTGGACGAACTGCGGGTCCAAGCCGAGGCGATGCGCACGAAGGGCTACGAGATCGGCCAGGGCGCGCAACGCGAGGCGATCTTCGAACAGGCGTCGATGCTGTTCGAGCGGGACATGATGGTCTACCACGCCAACCAGACGCTGCAGTCGCTCGACGCCGAGTACGAGGGGCTCGTCTTCGGCAGGCTCGACCACCTCGACGAAGAGCGCGTCTACGTCGGCAGGCTCGGCATCCGCGACGCCGAGTTCGACAACCTCGTCACGGACTGGCGCGCGCCGGCCGCGGCGGCGTTCTACCAGGCGACGGCCGAGGAGCCGATGGACGTGGTCCGGCGGCGCGTGATCCGCTGCTCGGGCCAGAACGTGCTGGACGTCGACGACGACGTGCTGATCGCCGACGCCGTGCCCGAGGACATGCAGATCGTCGGCGAAGGCGCGCTGATGGCCGCGCTGGGGCGCTCGCGCGGCGAGAAGATGCGCGACATCGTCGCGACCATCCAGAAGGAGCAGGACGAGGTGATCCGGGCGCCGTGGCGCGGGGTCACCGAGATCACCGGCGGGCCGGGCACCGGCAAGACCGCCGTCGCGCTGCACCGCGCGGCCTACCTGCTGTACCGGCACCGGCGCCAGCTCGGCGGGGCCGGGGTGCTGGTCATCGGGCCGTCCGGCGTCTTCACCAGCTACATCTCCCGCGTCCTGCCCTCCATGGGCGAGACGAACGTGGAGCTGCGCGCGCTCGGCGAAGTCCTCGACGGCCTGGAGGCGACGCGGCAGGACGCGGCCCCGCTGGCGGCGGTCAAGGGGTCGCTGCGGATGCGGAAGGTGCTGCTGCGGGCGCTGCGGGACACGCCGCCGGGCGCGCCGGAGGAGTTCCGGATCGTCTACCGCGGCGAGGTGCTGAAGCTGTCGGCGCGGGACCTGGAGAAGGTGCGCCGCAAGGCCCACACGCAGGGCGCGCCGCCGAACCGGTCGCGGATCCGGGCGGCGGAGCTGCTGCTGGACGCGCTGGCGGCGAAGGCCGACGAATACGCCAAGGAGGACGGCAAGCAGTTCGACCGGGCGGAGCTGATCACCGATCTGGGCGAACGGATCGACTTCCACCGGTTCCTGGTGGTGTGGTGGCCGGTGCTGTACCCGGCGCAGATCCTGAAGTGGCTGGGCGACGAGAAGCGGCTGGCGTCGGTGGCGAAGGGGGTGCTGAGCCGGCACGAGATCTCGATGCTGGCCGCGGACTTCGCGGACCGGTCGCGGGGCTGGTCGATCGCGGACGTCGCGTTGCTGGACGAGCTGCGGGTGCTGACCGGGCCGCCGCCGAAGCGCAAGCGGCGTCAGGTGATCGAGGTGCAGCCGGAGCGCTCCGGCGGGGCCCCGACGCGGCCGGAGCACTACGACGAGTACTCGCACGTGGTCGTCGACGAGTCGCAGGACCTGTCGCCGATGCAGTGGCGGATGGTCGGGCGGCGCGGGAAGTACGCGAGCTGGACGGTGGTCGGGGATCCGGTGCAGAGTTCGTGGCCGGATCCGGCGGAGGCGGCACAGGCCCGTGACCAGGCGTTCGGGGTGAAGACGACGCGGCGGCGGTTCACGTTGCGGACGAACTACCGGAACTCGGCGGAGATCTTCGACCTGGCGGCGAAGGTGGTGGCCGGGCACGCGGAGGCGGGCGAGCTGCCGGTGGCGGTCCGGAAGACCGGGGTGGTGCCGGAGGTCCGCCCGGTCGAGGCGGCGGGCCTGGCGTCCGCGACGCAGGCGGCGGTGAAGGAACTGCTGGGCGCGGTGGAGGGCACGGTCGGGGTCATCACGGCGATGGACCGGGTGCCGGAGGTCGCGGACTGGCTGTCGGATCAGGGCGACGAGCGGCTGAAGGTCGTGGGCAGCCTGGATTCGAAGGGCCTGGAGTACGACGCGGTGGTGCTGGTGGAGCCGCTGGACCTGGTGACGGAGTCGACAACGGGACGCCGCGTCCTGTACGTGGCCCTGACGCGGGCGACGCAGCAGCTGACGGTCCTGGCTTCGAATCCGGATTGGCTCCCGGCCTGCTGACCCACCGGCAAACGCCCCAATGTGGCGTTCGGTGCGTCTGACGCACCGAATGCCACATTGGGTGCGTTGGACGCACCCAACGCCACATTGAGGTTTTCTCAGTAGCGTCCGTGGTGTTCGTGGTGGGTGAGGACGAGTGCTGCTTGGACGATCGGGCCGATGCGG
>NZ_JBFBBN010000091.1:0-17329 GCF_040682715.1 Amycolatopsis sp. NPDC051128
ACACCCAGGCGCTGCTTTCCGCGGTGCCGATGTCCCTCAATGCGACATTCACGGCCTTGGGCGAGCACCTAAAACCGGGCCAATCGGGCCAATCGGGCCAATCGGGCAGCTTGACAGCTCGCTGCCGCTGCTAACTGCCCGGCCTTGGGCTTTCGGTCCGGGCGGCTCAGGCTTCGCGAGCCGGGAGGTCGACCTCGGTGTGCTGCGCGGCGAGCGTCTTGGCCAGATCGGCGAGCTTGATGTTCAGGTCCTGGGACGCGCGGCGCAGCACGTCGAAGGCTTCGTCGGCCGTGATGCCGCGGCGTTGCATCAGGATGCCCTTCGCCTGGCCGATGAGGTCGCGGCTGTCGAGCGCCCGGCGCAGGTGCGCCGCCTCCAGTTCGGCGGCGGCCACGGCCTCCGTGTGGGCCAGCGCGAGGGACGCGTGCGTCGCCAGCAGGAGCGCGAGATCGATAGCGCCGCCGTCGAACGCCCCCGGTCTGCTCGAGTAGATGTTGAGCGCGCCGGAGAGCCGGGGCGGGCGGGCGTTCGGGAGCAGGGCCGTGGCCAGCACCGAGTGGTAACCGTGCCGGGCGGCGGCCGGGCCGAACGACGGCCAGCGCGGATCGTTCCGGAGGTCCTGGGACCAGCCGATGGCCGGGCCGTCCGGACGGGCCGACTCGACGCAGGGGCCTTCACCGTGGTCGTACTGCACCTGGTCGAGACGCACGGCGACCGGATCGGTCTCGACCGGCGTGTGGAACGCCCCGTCCGGGTCGCGCAGGGTGACGCTGACCAGGTCGGCGTCCGGGATGATCGCCTTCGCGGCGCCGACGACGAGCTTGAGCACCCCGCCGACGGTCGGCGTGACGTCGAGCAGGGTCCGCGTCAGGTCGGCGAACTGCCGCACCAGCGGACCCGGCGCCTGCTCACCGTCCTGCCCGAACCAGGCCCGGTCCCGGGCCCACTCCTCTTCGCCGACGCTCATCGATCCTCGCTGTCTGTATTCGCGGATAGCACTCTCGGGGTGGCGGGCTCCATTCAACCCGACGCCGGCGGCCGCAGGGCGGCCCGTGCCCGGTCGACGAACCCCGGCCCCGGCCACAGCTGGTTCACCTGCGGTACCCGGTCGGCCAGGTCCGGGTGCGGCAGCGTCGGCGCGGCGTGCCGGATCTCGAGGACCTTCTTCCCGAGTTCGGCCAGCCGCTCCGGTGAACAGCTCTGCCGGGCTTGGCGCACCGCCGCGGGGCCCTCCTCGCGGATGTGCCGCCGGACGGCGCGGATCAGCCCGCCGAGCAGCCGCTCGAAGCGGGTCTCCTGCGGCCCCACGCCTTCCAGCTGCCGCATCAGGCTGTCGGCCTCGGCGAGGTCGCCGTCCCCGTCCAGGTAGGGCTCTTCGGCGACGGCGTGCCGGACCAGCTCCGCGGTCAGGTGGTCGGAGAGGTCCTTGCGGTTCTCCGGGCTGCCCTGGCCGAGTTCCAGCTCGGTGCACAGCCGGTCGAGCTCGCGGTGGTCGCCGGCGAGGACGGTGGTCAGATCGGTCGCGGGCTGGCTGCCGTTCATGCACTCTCCTGGTCCGGACTCGGTTTCCCGAGTGGATACCCGCTGCTCGCGTGCCGAATCCCCGTGTCGGCCGGGCGCCCGGCGGGTATTCCTCCGTCGAACCGGCCCTCAGGGAGGATGACCATGGCAGCGCCGTCATCGGTGACCGAGCGCGAGCGCAAGTACGAGATCGTCGCCGGCAGCGGCGTGCCCCGGCTGATCGGCGTCGCGGGGGTGGCGACCCAGGACGCCCCCGTCGAGCAGATGCTCGACGCGTCCTACTACGACACCGAGACGTTCCGGCTGGCCAGGAGCGGCATCACCTTGCGACGGCGGGTCGGCGGGCACGACGCCGGTTGGCACCTCAAACTGCCGGTCTCGGCCGACGAGCGCCACGAGCTCCAGCTCCCGCCGACCGGCGACCCCCACAAGGTCCCCGGCCGGTTCCGCCGTCTGGTGCGGGCGTACACGCTGGGGGAGAAGCTGGTGCCGATCGCGCACCTGCGCACCGACCGCTTCGCCCACCGGCTCGCCGACGCCGACGGCCGGACGGTCGCGACCCTCACCGACGACCACGTGACCGGAGAAGCCGGCGGGGCGACCGCGCGGCTCGACGAGTGGCGCGAGCTGGAGCTCGAGCTCGACCCCGCGACCGAGCCAGGACGGCTCGAGGAGTTCGACCGCGCGCTAGCCGAAGCCGGCGCCTCGGCGTCGCCGTGGTCCTCGAAACTGCGGCGGCTGATCGACGACCGCGTCCCGGCATCGGCTCGCGGCGAGAAGAAGCCCTCGGCGGGCGAAGTCGTGCTGGCGTCGCTGCGTGAGCACCACGACCGGCTGCGCCGCGCGGACGTCGGAGTGCGGCTGGACGCCGGCGACTCCGTGCACCAGATGCGCGTCGCGACCCGGAAGCTGCGCAGCGCGCTCCGCACCTTCGGGTCCATTGTGGACAAGAAGGCGACCGCGCCGCTCGTGGCCGAGCTCAAGTGGCTCGGGCGGCAGCTGTCGCCGGCGAGGGACACCGAGGTCACCGAGGAACGGCTGCGCGAGCGGCTCGACGAAGTGCCGTCGGAGCTGGTGTTCGGGCCGTTGCGCCAGTACCTCACCCGCTACTTCGCCCGCGAGGCCGAAGAGGGACGCACCCGGGCGATGGCGACCCTGACCGGCAAGCGCTACCTGAAGCTGTTGCGCGCGCTGGACACCGTGCTGACGGAACCATCGCTGACCGCGGCGGCGCGCAAACCCGCGAAGCCCGGCCTGCGCAAGTCCGTGCGCAAGGCGGCCAGGAAGCTGGAGCGCGCCGAAGCGGCGACCCACGGTCTCGAGGGCGACGAACTCGAGAAGGCCCTGCACGACGTCCGCAAGAAGGCGAAGCGGGCCCGCTACGCCGCCGACACCGTGAAGCCGGTCTACGGCAGGAAGCTGCGCGGGTGGCGCAAGAACGTCAAGGCCGTCCAGAGCACGCTGGGCGCGCACCAGGACACCGTGGTCGGCCGGGACGTCCTGCACCACCTCACCATCGCCGGCCACGGCGAGGGGCAGAACACGTTCACGTTCGGCTTGCTGTACGCCCAGGACGCCGGGCGGGCGGAGAAGCTGCGGGAGACGTTCGCGACGCAGTGGCGGCGGCTCCGGAAGGGCGACCGCCCCGGCTGGCTCGGCTGAGCGCCGGGGCCCGCGTCACACGTCGCCGGTGAGCTTTCCGCGCAGCTGCTCCAGGGTCTGCGACAGCAGCCGGGAGACGTGCATCTGGGAGATGCCGACGCGGTCGGCGATCTGCGTCTGCGTCAGCCCGCCGAAGAAGCGCATCACCAGGATCGCGCGCTCCCGCTTCGGCAGTTCCTGGAGCAGCGGCTGGAGGGCCTCGTGGTTCTCCACCATGGCCATCTCGTGGTCGGGCTCGCCCATCGTGTCCGCCAGCGACAGCGCCTCGGCGTCGTCGTGTACCGGCTTGTCGACCGAAAGTGCCTGGTAGGCGTTGCCGGCGAGGAGGCCTTCGCGGACTTCGTCGACGTCCAGGTTCAGGTGCTCGGCCAGCTCGGTCGGGGTCGGGGCGCGACCCAGGCGCTGGGAGAGCACCGCCGAGCCCTGGCTCAGCGAGAGGTGCAGCTCCTTGAGCCGCCGCGGGACCCGCACCGACCAGCCGGTGTCGCGGAAGTGCCGCCGGACCTCGCCCATGATCGTCGGCACCGCGAACGACAGGAAGTCGTGGCCGCGGGCCGGGTCGAAGCGGTCGACGGCGTTGATCAGGCCGATCCGCGCCACCTGGACCAGGTCTTCGCGGGGCTCGCCCCGGCCGGAGAAGCGGGTCGCGATGTGCTCGGCGAGTGGCAGCAGCTCGGTGACGAGCTTGCTCCGGACGACATCCCGCCGGGGATCCTCCGCGTCGAGCTCACCCAGCTCCTCGAACAGCGGTTCGCAGTGGGCGTATTCGTCCGGGCGGTGAAGGAGGGTTTTCCGCTCGCCGCTCACGCGCTCGTTCCCGGGTTCAACACCAGCTCGATCGTGACGATGCCCGCGCCTCCGCCGGGGAGGACGTCGCAGTGCGCGGTCACCGAGCGGCTCAACGTGGTCAGGACGTGCCAGCCGAACGTGCGGTCGCTGGGCGGCCGTGAATCCGTCGAGCGGGTCGAAACGACGACGTGCAGCCCGTCGGGGGCCTGCCGGAAGCGGCAGTGCAGCTGGGACCCGAGCTCGGCCAGCTGGACGAGCTGCGCACACGCCTCGTCGACCGCCATCTTGGCGTCGGCGATGGCGTCCAGCCCGAAGTCCGCGCGCGAGACCATGCCGTGCGTGAGCATCCGGACCAGGGGGATCTGCTCCGCCATGGCGGGCAGCCGTAGCTCCACCAGCTCGTCCAGCAACCCGTCGGCGGCCGGCTTGCCGCCGTACGGGCCGCCGGTTCGTGTTTCTTCCATGCCGGGGGTACTACCCATCCGGGCGAACACTGACACTTGCTGTCCAGGGATTTCGGGGATGGTCACCGGCCCAGCGCCCGTTCGAGTTCCTTCTTGGTCATCGTCGAGCGGCCGTTGATGTTCCGCTTCTTGGCTTCGTTGTAGAGCTGGTCCTTCGTCGGACCGCCCGGGCCCTTGCGGTTGCCGGACCGCTCGCCGCCACGCTGCTGCGGGGACTTGTCCTTGACCGACGTCTTGCTCGCCTGCCGGGACTCACCCGACTGCGCGCGGTTCTTGTTCACCGTCCGGGCCGCGATCTCCTCGGCCCGCTTGGTGCTCGCGCCGCGGTCCTCGGCCGAGTCCTTGATGTGCTCGTACTGGCGTTCGCGCTTGCCACTCCACGACTGAGGCATGACCGCTCCCTTCCGTCTCCGGGGAGGAGATACCCGGTTGATCACGGGGTAAACGGGTACGCGGAGAACTGAACCGAGAGGAGGCGCCGATGAAGATCGGCTACACCCTGATGACCGAGCAGGCGGGACCGAACGACCTGGTCCGGTTCGCCGCCGGCGCGGAGCAGGCCGGCTTCGACTTCGAGGTCATGAGCGACCACTACTCGCCCTGGCTGGACGAGCAGGGCCACGCGCCGTACGCCTGGAGCGTGCTGGGCGCCGTCACGCAGAGCACCGAACGTGTCGAGCTGATGACCTACGTGACCTGCCCGACCATGCGTTACCACCCGGCGGTGGTTGCGCAGAAGGCGGCGACCGTGCAGGCGCTCTCGGGCGGCCGGTTCACCCTGGGGCTCGGCGCGGGCGAGAACCTCAACGAGCACGTCGTCGGCCGCGGCTGGCCGGCGGCGAACGTCCGGCACGACATGCTCGCCGAGGCCGTGCAGATCATCGGCGGCCTGTTCGACGGCGGGTACTTCGACTACGAGGGCAAGCACTTCCGCGTCGACTCCGCGAAGCTGTGGGACCTGCCGGAGAAGCGGACGCCGATCGGCGTCGCCGTGTCCGGTTCGCAGTCGGTCCGGCGGTTCGCCCCGGTCGCCGACGTGATGATCGCCGTCGAGCCGAAGATGACGCTGTCCCAGGAGTGGGACGCCACCAAGCCCGGGCCGCCGACCCGCAAGGTCGGGCAGATGCCCGTGTCGTGGGGCACCGACCGCGACGCCGCCGTCAAGCGCGCGCACGAGCAGTTCCGCTGGTTCGCCGGCGGCTGGAAGGTCAACGCCGAGCTGCCGGGGCCGGCCGGGTTCGCCGGGGCCACGCAGTTCGTCCGCGAGGACGACGTCGCCGGCTCGATCCCCTGCGGCCCGGACGTCGAGGCGATCGTCGAGGGCGTGCGCGAGTTCGAAAAGGCGGGCTTCACCGACGTCGCGCTGGTCCAGATCGGCGGTGACCAGCAGGAAGGCTTCCTCGACTTCGCCGAGAAGGAGCTGCTCCCGGCGCTGCGCGAGTAGTTTCACCCGGACGGGGTAGGGCGCGATCCGGGCATCGGGGGTATTACGCAGAGTACGATCCGGGCGTCGAGGGTATTACGCAGAGTACGGATAATCCGGCGACGGGAGTTGCGGATGACCGAGCTGAAGACGCCTGCCCCGCAAGCGGTGCCGTTGGCGGTGGCGCGTCGCGGGCCGAAGGGCGGGACGCTGCTCGCGCTGATGCGCACGACCGACCCGAAGCAGATCGGTCTGCTGTACCTGGTGACGTCGTTCGGCTTCTTCATGGCGGGCGGCGCGATGGCGTTGCTGATGCGCGGCGAGCTGGCGCGGCCGGGGCTGCAGTTCCTGTCGCCGGAGCAGTACAACCAGCTGTTCACCATGCACGGCACGATCATGCTGCTGCTCTACGCCACCCCGAACCTGTTCGGGTTCGCCAATTACATCCTGCCGCTGCAGATCGGCGCGCCGGACGTCGCGTTCCCGCGGCTCAACGGGTTCGCCTACTGGCTCTACCTGTTCGGCGGGCTGACCGTGCTCAGCTCGTTCCTCACCCCGGGCGGCGCACCGGACTTCGGGTGGACGGCCTACACGCCGCTGTCGAACGCCATCCACTCGCCCGGCATCGGCGGCGACCTGTGGATCATGGGCCTGATCGTGTCGGGGCTCGGCACCATCCTCGGCGCGGTCAACATGATCACGACCATCGTCTGCCTGCGCTGTCCCGGGATGACGATGTGGCGGATGCCGCTGTTCACCTGGAACATCCTGTTCACCGCCATCCTGATCCTGCTGGCGTTCCCGATCCTCACGGCCGCGCTGTTCGGCCTCGAGGCGGACCGCCGGCTCGGGGCGCACGTGTTCGACCCGGAGAACGGCGGGGCGATCATGTTCCAGCACCTGTTCTGGTTCTTCGGCCACCCCGAGGTCTACATCGTCGCCCTGCCGTACTTCGGGATCATCACCGAGATCGTGCCGGTGTTCAGCCGCAAACCGCTGTACGGCTACCGGCTGATGGTGTTCGCGACCGTCGCGATCACCGGGCTGTCGGCGGTGGTGTGGGCGCACCACATGTTCGCCACCGGCGCGGTGCTGCTGCCCTTCTTCTCGATCATGACCTTCTTCATCGCGGTGCCCACCGGCATCAAGTTCTTCAACTGGATCGGCACGATGTGGAAGGGCAACCTCAGCTTCGAGACGCCGATGCTGTGGGCCGTCGGGTTCATGGTGACGTTCCTGTTCGGCGGGCTCACCGGCATCATCCTGGCGTCGCCGCCGCTCGACTTCCACGTGCACGACAGCTACTTCGTCGTCGCGCACTTCCACTACGTGCTGTTCGGGACGATCGTGTTCGCCACGTTCGCCGGCATCTACTTCTGGTTCCCGAAGATGACCGGCCGGATGCTGGACGAGGGGCTCGGCCGATGGCACTTCTGGACGACGTTCATCGGCTTCCACACGACGTTCCTGATCCAGCACTGGCTGGGCGACACGGGCATGCCGCGCCGGTATGCCGACTACCTGTCGAGCGACGGGTTCACCACGCTGAACACGATCTCGACGATCGGCGCGTTCATCCTGGGCGCCTCGACGCTGCCGTTCATCTGGAACGTCGTGAAGAGCTACCGCTACGGCGAGCAGGTCCTGGTCGACGACCCGTGGGGGTTCGGCAACTCCCTCGAGTGGGCCACTACCTGCCCGCCGCCCCGGCACAACTTCCTCGACCTGCCCCGGATCCGCTCGGAGCGGCCGGCTTTCGAACTGCACCACCCGGAGGTCGTCGAGCGGCTGGCGCAGGAACGGTACGTGCGGTCGAAGCGGTACCAGGCCCGCGCCGAGGCCCTGCCCCGGTCGCGGGAAGAGCACGCGGGCACTACGGGTTCGGCGCGCTGACCGACGACCGGACGGACGGGCACGGCTCAGGCGGGCGCGGGTTCCGGGCGGTTCGCGGCCAGGGCGAGGCGCCGGTCCGCGTCGGTCACCCGGAGCGCGCGCCGCACCATCGGGTTCGGCCCGGTGACGACGAGCAGCTCGGTGCCGTACTGCTCGGCCTGCAGTGCCGCGTGCAGCAGCACCCCGACGCCCGCCACGCCCAGGAAGTCCACTTCGGACAGATCGAGGACGAGGCGTCGCGGGGTGGCCCACAGGCGGTCGGAGACGAGGGCGGCCAGATCCGCGGCCGTCGCGCTGTCGACGTCACCGCGCACGGTGATCAGGACCGAGTGCGGTGCGGGCCACGTGGTGCGCAGCCGGAGGCCGGGGTGCCGGGCTCGGGAGAGGTTCATGTCGGTTCGCCGCCGTCCAGGTGCCGTGCGCGGCCGGGGCGCCGCGCGCTCGGGGTCGAGGCCGGCTGCTGGGTTGAACCGTCACCCGAGCCTAATCGCGTCCGGAGGCCCCGCAACCGACGTTGCTCCGAACGGGTGTGTGGGCACGCCGCGGCGGTGACCGCTCGTGCCCGGGCCGACCGTGATGCAGTAATCTCCTGCTGGACCCGTTAAAGCGCTAGCGGCCCACTAGTGGCGCGCGCCCGGGTCCTCCTGGTCGAGAGCGCCCTGAGAACGAGAATGAGGGGCGTCACCAGGATGACGGGCGGCCACGAGCAGCTCACTTTGCGGCTGGACGAAGTCAAGGCCGCGATGGAGTCACTGACTTCGATGCTCGACAGCGAGCTCGACCTCGGCCAGATGCTGCAGGCGGTGTGCGATCACGCCGTCCAGGTGGTGCCGGGCGCCGACATGGCGAGCATCACCCTGGTGCGGGACGGTGTGCCGGAGACGGTGGCCAGCACCGACCAGCGGGCGGTGAACTTCGACCGCGAGCAGTACCGGATCGGAGACGGGCCGTGCCTGCGCGCCGCCGAGACCGGGCAGCCGGTCCGCGTCGGCGTCGGCGCGGTCGGGGATCTGTGGCCGCAGTTCGTTTCGTCGGCCGAGCAGCTGGGCGTCGCCAGCTTCCTCGCCGCGCCGCTGACGGTGGACGAGGACATGTCCGGCGCGGTGAACCTGTTCGGCTTCGGCGAGCACGGGTTCAGCGAGCTGAGCACCAAGATCCTCGAGCTGTACACGGCGACGGTGGTGTTCGGCCTGCGCAGCACGCGGCGCTACTTCGCGGCCCGGGAGCTGATCGACCAGCTCAACCGGGCGCTGGAGACCCGCGCGGTGATCGACCAGGCCAAGGGGATCCTGATGGCCGCCCACCGGATCACCGCGGAGGAGGCCTTCCAGCGGCTGGTGAAGCGTTCCCAGGACGGCAACCGGAAGCTCCACGAGGTGGCGGCGGAGTTCGTGGCGGCGGTGGCGACGACGACGTGAGCCGTACGCCGTAAAGCCGGGCGGCACGTGCGGTGACTGGCTGGGCTAGCCGGCCGGGACCTCGTCCGGGGGTGCGTCGGTCCCGGCTGGCGAGTCGGTGCGGTGCCTGCTGCGCTGGCACGTCGTGCAGACCAGGGTGCGGCCGAGCACCGTCCCGTCGTCGGCGACCACCTGGGCCACGTGCATCGTGGGGAAGCCGCAGACTTCGCACGGCAGCGAGCCGTCCTCGCGGCTGATGCGGATCTGGGTGCCCATCCGGCCTCCTGTGACGTGGGTCTCACATACCTTGCCTTCTCCGAGCGCGAAATCCGCTGAATTCACTCGTTCGGCCCAACGATGCCGGGTCTCTGGTGACACGTCCGCTGCCTCCTGTGTCGCGTGGGGCGATCCGGGGTAGTCCCTCGCGACGGGTTCTACCGGGATTGCCGGAGGGGAGAACGGACATGCGAGACAAGCGGAACGACCTGCGGCCGGTGGCGGACCTCCTCGCCGACGGCGGGGACTCACCGGACCAGGCGCACACCCGGCGCCGGGCGGCGTTGGCCGTCGCGGCGCGGGCGAAGGATCCCGAGGACTGCGCGCGGCTGCTGGACATGCTGGGCCTGCACCGGGCCGGCCACCGCAGCGACAGCAGCGAAGTCGCCTGACGATCAGTACGCGCCGAGCCCGCCGGGACACCGTCCCGGCGGGCTCGGCGCGTCCCTGGCCCCCGCGTTTCACGCGGCTTCCGCGCGGGTACCGGTGGCGGTGAGGAGGTCGACATGGCCAGACCGGTGTGGAGCGGCGCGCTGAGCCTGGGGTTGGTCACCGTCCCGGTGGAGCTGTACCCGGCGGTGGCGGACCACACGATCCACTTTCACCAGTTCGAGCGCGGGACCGCGGACCGGGTCCGCAACCGCCGGGTCAACGAGCGGACCGGCGACGAGGTCGCCAAGGACGAGATCGTCAAGGGCTACGAACTCGGCGGCGGTGACCACGTGCTCGTCGAACCGGACGAGCTGGACGAAATCGCCCCCGAGCGGTCCCGGCGGATCGACATCGAGCAGTTCGTCGAGCTGGACGAGATCGACCCGTGGTTCTTCGACAAGACGTACTGGCTCAAGCCGGCGAAGGAGGACTTCGCCAAGGCGTACGGCCTGCTGCTCCAGGCGATGGACCGCAGCGAGAAGGCCGGGGTCGCGAAGTTCGTGCTGCGCGGCAAGGAGTACCTCGCGGCGATCCGCGCCGGCGAAGACGTCATGGTGCTCAACACCCTGCACTTCGTCGCGGACCTGCGGAAGCCGAAGGACGTCATGGGCAAGCTCCCGCAGCTGCCGAAGCCGCGCCCGAAGGAGCTCGACATGGCCCTCGCGCTCGTCGACGAGATGACGGCGCCGTGGCGGCCCGAGGACTACCGCGACGAGTACTCCGAGCGCGTCGAGAAGCTGATCAAGGCCAAGAAGGCCGGCAAGGAGATCACCCGCGAGGAGGAGCCGGAACCGTCGGCCGACGTCGTCGACCTGTTCGAGGCGCTGTCGCGCAGCGTGAAGAGCCGCAAGAGCGGCGGTAAGGCGCCGAAGAAGAAGGCGAAGAAGGAGCCGTCGCTCTCCGGGATGTCCAAGTCCGATCTGGACAAGCTCGCCCGCGAGCAGGGCGTGAAGGGGCGGTCGAAGATGACGCGCGCCCAGCTGGAGAAGGCGCTGAAGGCGTCGTGAGCGAACCCGGCTGGCGCGAGCCGACCCTGGCCACGCTCACCGACCGCCGGTTCTCCGGCGAGGACTGGATCTTCGAGCGCAAGCTGGACGGCGTCCGGGCGATCTGCGTGCGCGGCTCCGGCGCGCCGACGCTGTATTCGCGCAACCACAAGGTGATGGACAACGCCTACCCGGAACTCGTCGAGGCGCTCGCAACCCAGGGCGCGCCGCGGTTCGTCGCGGACGGCGAGATCGTCGCGTTCGACGGAGCGAACACCAGCTTCGCCGCGTTGCAGCCGCGGATCCACGTCAGCGACCCCGAGCGCGCCCGTGCCACCGGCGTGCGCGTCTACTACTACCTGTTCGACCTGCTGTACCTCGACGACCAGGACACCACCGGGTTGCCGCTGCGGCAGCGGAAAGCGCTGCTGCGGGACGCCTTCGAGTTCGCCGATCCGCTCCGGCTGTCCGCGCACCGCAACGCCGAGGGCGAGAAGTTCTTCGAAGAGGCCTGCCGGCGCGGCTGGGAGGGCCTCATCGCGAAGCGGGCCGACGCGCCGTACCACCACGGGCGGTCGCCCGACTGGCTGAAGTTCAAGTGCGCGCAGGGCCAGGAGCTGGTCATCGGCGGCTTCACCGACCCGCAGGGCGCCCGCCACGGCTTCGGCGCGCTGCTGCTCGGCTACCACGAGGACGGCGGCCTCAAGTACGCCGGCAAGGTGGGCACCGGGTTCGACGGGCGGCTCCTGGCCTCCCTGCACACGCGGTTGCGGGAGCGGGAGACGTCTCGGTCGCCGTTCGCGGGGCCGGTGAAGGAACGCGGCGCCCACTGGGTCCGGCCGGACCTGGTGGCGCAGATCGGGTTCTCCGAGTGGACGCGCGACGGGCGGCTGCGGCACCCGCGGTTCGCCGGGCTGCGCGAGGACAAGAAGGCGGCGGACGTAGTGCGGGAGCGGGCGTGAACGGCGAGATTTCCCACGCGGACAAGGTGTTCTACCCGGACGACGGGCTGACGAAGGGCGACGTGGTCGAGTACTACCGCGCGGTCGCCGGCGCCATGCTGCCGCACCTGCGCGGCCGCCCGCTGACGCTCCGGCGCTTCCCGGACGGCATCGGGGGCCAGGGCTGGTTCCAGAAGCACCCGGGGGAGCACTTCCCGGACTCGATCCGCGTCGAGCGTGTCCCGCGCCGCGACGGGGGCACGGACGACTACGTGGTCTGCGAAGACGCCGAGACGCTGGATTACCTGGCGCGGCAGGGGACGCTGGAGTTCCACGTCTGGCTGTCCACTGTGGACGCGCCGGAGCGGCCGGACCGGCTGGTGCTGGACCTCGACCCGCCGGACGGCACGCCGGTGACCGAACTGCGCGCGGTCGCGCGGCGGATCCGCGACCACTACGAGCGGGTGGGCCTGACGGCGTTCGTCCAGGCGACCGGCGGCCGCGGCTTCCACGTCCTCGCGCCGCTGGATGCGAAGTCGGACACGGCGGTGGTGCTCGAACTGTCCCGCGCGCTGGCCGACCGCGTCGCCGCGGACGACCCGGACCGGCTGACGACGGCCCAGCGCAAGGAAAAGCGCGGCGACCGGATCTTCCTGGACGCCAACCGCAACGGCTACGCGCAGACGTTCGTCGCGCCGTACTCGCTGCGCGCCCGCCCGGGCGCGGCCGCCGCGACGCCGCTGGACTGGCGGGAGCTGGGCAGGGCCGACCCGGCCGGGTGGGGTCTCGTCAAGGAAAAGCAGCGCCTGGCGCGGAAGGAAGACCCGTGGCGGGCGCTGGACGAGCACGCCGGTTCGGCGGAAGCGGCGCTGAAGCAGCTCAGTTGAGGGTCTTGCCGGCCGCCTTCAAGTCCGCGACGAAGGCCGCGTAAGCCTCGTCTCGGTCGGGCGCCCGCAGGACCGCCGACGGGTGAACCGTCGCCACGGCCGACGGCACCAGCCCGGCGACGTCCTCGGGCGGGTCCACCGGTTCGCCGCGGTGGGCGGTGAGCCGGAACTTCGGGCCCAGCAACGACTGCGCGGCCGTCGCGCCGAGGAGGAGCACCAGCTCCGGGCGCACCGCGCGCAGCTCCGCCAGCAGCCACGGGCGGCACGCGACCACCTCGGTGCGGCCCGGCTTCTGGTGGATCCGGCGCTTTCCGCGTTCGTCGCGCTTGAACTTGAAGTGCTTGACGGCGTTGGTGACGTACAGCGACCGCCGGTCGAAACCGGCCTCCTCGAAGGCCCGGTCGAGGAGCTTCCCGGCGGGCCCCACGAACGGCTCGCCCGCCACGTCCTCCTTGTCGCCCGGCTGCTCGCCGACGACCAGGATCTTCGCCTCGGGCGCCCCTTCGCCGAAGACGGTCTGCGTCGCGTCCTTGTACAGCTCGCACCCCCGGCAGCCGGACGCCGCCGACCGCAACCGGTCGAGGTCGGTGGTGTCCGGGGGCTCGGCCCCGCGGGGATCAGCCGGCATGTGCGGGAAATTCCCCTCACGGCACCCGAGTAAACCCGGCGGGCCGGGGTAGCCGAAGCCTGACCACCCACCGAGGAAAGGAGTTCACGATGACGACCGCACGCGAAATCATGACCTCGGACGCGACCTGCGCCCGGGAGTCGGAGACCGTGCACGACGCCGCGGTCACCATGGCGCGGAAGCAGGTGGGTGCGCTGCCGATCTGCGGAGAGGACAACCGGCTGAAGGGCATGATCACCGACCGCGACATCGTGGTGAAGGTCCTGGCCGAGGGCAAGGACCCGCGCGCGGTGCACGTCGGTGAGCTCGCCCAGGGCGAGGTCGTGACGATCGGCGCGGACGACGACGTCGAGGAGATCCTGCGCACGATGTCCGAGCACCGCGTCCGGCGGCTCCCGGTGATCGACGGGCACGACCTGGTCGGCATCGTCGCGCAGGCGGACGTCGCCCGGGCCCTGTCGAACCCGAAGGCGGGCGAGCTCGTCGAGGCGCTGTCCTACGACTGATTCCCGGCTGGTTCCGGGCGAGCGGCGCGGGTACCCGACGGGCATGACCCGCAGCCGAGGAAAAGTGGAGGTCGCGACCCGCGTCGCGCTGGACACGCCCGACGATCTCGCCGAGCACTACACGCCCGGCGTCGCGGCCCAGGCGAAGCGGGTCGCCGACGACCCGTCGGTGCTCGCCCGCGAGACGGTCAAGGGCAACTCGGTCGCCATCGTGTCCGACGGGTCCGCCCTGCTCGGGCTCGGCGACCGGGGCCCGGCCGCGGCCCTGCCGGTGATGGAGGGCAAGGCGGCCCTGCTCAAGCGGTTCGCCGATGTCGACGCGTGGCCGATCTGCCCGGTCAGCCGCGAACCCGACGACCTGGTCCGCACGGTCAAGGACCTCGCGACGTCGTTCGGCGCGATCAACCTCGAGGACATCGCCGCGCCGCGTTGCTTCACCGTGGAACGACGGCTGCACGACGAACTCGACATCCCCGTGTTCCACGACGACCAGCACGGCACGGCGGTCGTCGTGCTGGGCGCGCTGCACAACGCGCTGAAGCTGACCGGCCGCGAGCCGGCGGCGACGTCGGTCGTCATCGCCGGCGCCGGCGCGGCGGGCAGCGCGATCGTCCGGCTGCTGCTGCGCGCCGGCTACCGGCCCGGCGGCATCGTCGTCTGCGACCGCGAAGGCCCGCTGCACGAAGGCCGGAACCTGGTGGGGGAGAAGGGCTGGCTGGCGGAGAACACCAACGCCGGCGGCACCACCGGAGACCTGAAGGACGCCGTGCGCGGCGCGGACGTGTTCATCGGCGTCAGCGCCGGCGGCCTCCTCGAACCGGACGACATCGCCGCCATGGCGGACCGCGCGATCGTGTTCGCGCTCGCCAATCCGGACCCGGAGGTCGACCCCGAAGCGGCGGGCCGGCACGCGGAGATCGTCGCCACCGGCCGCAGCGACCGGCCGAACCAGATCAACAACGTGCTGGCGTTCCCCGGGATGTTCCGCGGGCTGCTCGACTCGGGCGCGCCGCGGGTGACCACCTCCATGCTGCTCGCGGCGGCGCACGCGCTGGCGGACGCCGTGGGGGAGGACCTGGCGCCGGGGCACATCGTGCCGAGCGTGTTCGACGAGGCGCTGGTGCCCGCGATGGCGGAGGCGGTCGTGGGCGCGGCGAAGGCCGCCGGCTAGTCCACTGCGGACAAGCCGGCTCAGTGCGCGCCCGCCGTCGGCGCGGCTCCGTCCTCGGTGGACTCCCGGGTGGATTCGGTGCGGGCGATGTGCCACGCCACCAGCGCGCCCGCGCCGACCGTGCCCCACAGCACGAGACCGGCGTCCCTGGCGAACAGGCCGACGACCAGCATCACCACCGCTGTGACATCGCAGAGCACGAGCAGCAGGCTTGCCCGGCGCGGGGCGCGGCCGCTCAGGGTGGCGGCGAACACGGGGTCGCTCGCCCGCAGCTCCGCCTCGATCTCGCGGAGGACGTGGCGTTCTCGCTCCGGCAGCATCGGATCCTCCTCGCCTCGGCTACCGCGGGAATACCCGTTTCACGCCCGTTCGAAGCGACACTTTCACGTGAAAGTGCCGCTCAGTGGTTGTCGCGGGGGATGCCCTTCGTCGCCGCGATCCGCTGGTACGCCACCGCCGGACGCAGCACCATGCCGTCGCACAGCTGGTCGACCATCGACCGCTGGATCTCCTGCCACGGCGTCTGCGAGTCCGGTACCGGGTAGCCGCCGGCCTCCGCCAGCTCCCGGTGGCGCAGCGCGAGTTCTTCGTCGCCGATCAGCACGTCCGCGGTGCGCGCGCGGAGGTCGATCCGGACCCGGTCGCCGGTCCGCAGCACGGCGAGCCCGCCGCCCGCCGCCGCCTCGGGGGAGGCGTTGAGGATCGACGGCGACCCGGAGGTGCCCGACTGACGGCCGTCGCCGAGGCAGGGCAGCTCCCGCACGCCCCGCTTGATCAGCGCCGCCGGCGGCCGCATGTTCACCACCTCCGCCGAGCCCGGGTAGCCGAGCGGGCCGGTCCCGCGCATCACGAGCAGCGAGTGCTCGTCGACGCCGAGGTCCGGGTCGTCGATGCGGGCGTGGTAGTCCTCCGGGCCGTCGAACACCACCGCGGTGCCTTCGAAGACGTCGCCGGCCAGGTACCGCCGCCGGAACTCCGGTGAGATCACGCTGGACTTCATGATCGCCGCGTCGAAGAGGTTGCCCTTGAGGACGAGGAACCCGGCGTCCGGCAGGAGCGCGGTCTCGAACGTGCGGATGACGTCCCGGTCGCCGGCTTCGGCGTCGCGGCAGTTCTCGCCGAGCGTGCGGCCGTTGACCGTCGGCGCGTCCTCGTGGATCAGCCCGTGCCGCATCAGCTCGTGCACCACGGCCGGGACACCGCCCGCCCGGTGGAACTCCTCGCCGAGGTACTTGCCCGCCGGCTGCAGGTCCACCAGCAGCGGGACGGCGTACCCGAGCCGCTGCCAGTCCGGCAGCGGCAGGTCGACGCCGACGTGGCGGGCGATCGCGCCGAGGTGGATGGGCGCGTTGGTGGAGCCGCCGATCGCGGAGCTCACCACGATGGCGTTCTCGAACGCCGCCCGCGTCAGGACGTCCGACGGCTTGAGGTCCTCGCGCACCATGTCGACGATCCGCAGCCCGGTGCGGTAGGCCATCCGGGCCCGGTCGCGGTGCGGCGCCGGGATGGCCGCGCAGCCGGGCAGGCTCATCCCGAGCGCTTCGGCGAGCGCGTTCATCGTCGACGCCGTGCCCATCGTGTTGCAGTGCCCCGGCGACGGCGCCGACGACGCGACGAGCTCCATGAACCCGGCGTCGTCGATCTCGCCGGCGGCGAGCAGCTCGCGCGCCTTCCAGATGATGGTGCCCGACCCGGTGCGCTCGCCGCCGAACCAGCCGTTGAGCATCGGCCCGCCGGACAGCACGATCGCGGGCAGGTCGACGGTCGCGGCGGCCATCAGGCACGCCGGGGTCGTCTTGTCGCAGCCGGTGGTGAGCACGACGCCGTCGATCGGGTAGCCGTAGAGCGTCTCGACCAGGCCGAGGTAGGCCAGGTTGCGGTCCAGCGCCGCGGTCGGGCGCTTGCCGGTTTCCTGGATGGGGTGCACCGGGAACTCGATCGCGATCCCGCCCGCCTCGCGGATGCCCTCCCTGGTCCGGTCGGCCAGCTGGAGATGGTGCCGGTTGCAGGGGGTGAGATCGGAGCCGGTCTGGGCGATGCCGATGATCGGCTTGCCGGACTGCAGCTCCTCCCGGGTGAGGCCCCAGTTCATGTACCGCTCGAGGTACAGCGCGGTCATCCCGGGGTCGGCGGGGTTGTTGAACCAAGCTTCGCTGCGCAGTCCCATACCGGCCAGTCTGTCAACCGGCCCGCTCCGCCGCACCCCTCCCGTGGTCGCCGAAAGCCGTGAATGTCGCATTGAGGGACTTGAAGTCCCTCATGGCGATGGAGAAGCTGGGCCAGCTCGCGGCCACCGGCGAGTGGGACCTGATCATCGTCGACACCCCGCCGAGCCGGTCCGCGCTGGACTTCC
>NZ_JBFBBN010000092.1:0-15890 GCF_040682715.1 Amycolatopsis sp. NPDC051128
ACACCGCCCGGCACGCCACGGCCTGACCACTACCAGACCCTGTCAACCCACCCCGACCAGCACAAACCAGGATGAAAAATCCCCATTGGGGCGCAAGAGACCTCAGCAGTAGCCGAGCTGCGCCAGGGTGTCGACCACGATCTCGGACGGGTGGTACTTGTCCATCCAGGACTCGCCGCGCCGGTTCTGGTAGGTGTCGAGGAAGTTCTGCAGCTTGTCGCCGCGCATTTCCGTGAGGACGACCGTTTCGCCGAGGTGCTGCGGCGTCTCCGTGCGCTCGCGGTGCACCGCGCAGGGCAGGCCGAGGTAGTAGCACTCCGCCGAAAGACCACCCGAGTCGGTGACGACGTACTCGGCGCGCGCGACCAGCGGCAGGAACTTCAGGTACCGCATCTTCGGCTGGACGATGAACTGGTCGTCGAAGATGTTCCCGATGCCCAGCGAGCGGATCTTCTCGCGCTCCGGCGCCCCGGCCATGTACAGGATCGGCATCTGCCGGCTCTGCTCGCGCAGGATCTCCAGCGCCTCGCGGTACTTGTCCGGGCGCGAGACCAGTTCGAAGCGGTGCAGCGTGGCGAGGCCGAACTTCTCCGGCAGGTTCGGCACGTCCAGCGGTTGGTTGATGGCCAGCCGCATCGCGTCGATCGCGGTGTTCGCCTCGGTGTCGACGACGACGCCGCGGGCGTGGCGGAGGTTGTTCACCTCACGCGCGCTCGGCGCGAAGTGGATGTCGACGATCTTCGCCGCGATCTTGCGGTTGAGCTCCTCGGGCAGCGGCGACAGGATGCTGCCCGACCGCGCGCCCGCCTCGACGTGTCCTACGCGGGACTTGAGGATCCGCTTCCCGATCAGCGAGCCGTACGGGGTGGTGAACGTGTCGCCGTGCACCAGCACCAGCGGCGGGCGGCCGTCCTCGGTCAGCGCGGCGCGCAGCTCGTGGCGGCGGTTCCACGCGGTGCGCAGCACCTGCGCGGCCCAGCCCGGCACCTGCGCCGGCGACTCGAGGTTGTGGGCCTTGTCCTGCGGCACCAGCCAGACGTCCGGCTCGGGCATCTTCAGGTCGGCGAGGACGTCCGCGACCTCGTCGACGTGCTGCGCGGTGAACCAGATCTTCGGCCGCACCCCGCGTTCGGCGATCCCGTGGTAGACGGGCGCGATCTTGATCAGTTCCGCGGTGGTGCCGAGAATGAAGGAAATCACCGTGAAAGCCCATTTCTGGTCGGGTGCGGTGGCGTAAGGATACTGGCCGACCCGGCACGGGGGCCGCCGGGTAGCCTCGGCACGGTGAGTGCGAACCCGCTCCTCCCTTCGCTCAGCGTCGTGATCCCGGTCTACAACGAGCAGGACTGGATCGAACGCAGTGTCGGCGCGCTGCTCGCCTCGGCATCGGCCGCGAACTGGCCGATCGAAGTCGTCGTGGTCGACGACGGCAGCACGGACGCCACGCCGTCGCGGCTCGACGAGCTGCGCGAACGTCACGGCATCACGGTGCTCAGCCAGGCCAATGCGGGCCGGTTCGAGGCCAGGAGCGCGGGCATCGCGAAGGCTTCCGGGCAGCAGATCCTGCTGCTCGACAGCCGGGTGGTCGTGGACACCGGCGCGCTGACGTTCCTGCGCGACCAGCTGGCGGGCCACCCGGAACGGACGGTGTGGAACGGCCACGTCAACGTCGCGTCGGAGCACAATCCGTACGCCGGTTTCCTGGCCGGCCTCGTGAAGATCCCCTGGCGCCGGTACTGCGCGAATCCGCGCCTGATGTCCTTCGGCATCGAGGAGTTCGACCTCTTCCCGAAGGGCACCGGATTCTTTTCCGCGCCGCGTGACGTTCTCGAAGCGGCCTCCGAAGCTTTCGTTTCGCTGTTCGACGACGTCCGCTTCGCCAGCGACGACACCGGCGTGCTGCGCTGGATCGCCGAGCGGCACCGCATCTTCCTGGCCCCGGAGTTCTCCGCGACCTACCACGGGCGCGACAGCTTCAAGAAGTTCGTCGCCCAGTCGTACTTCCGCGGGACGACCTTCGTGGACTCCTACCTCGACTCGCCCGGCCCCGCTCGCAACGGCCTGTTCGCCGCGTTCGGCGTCGGGGTGCTGGGGCTCGGCCTGGCGCTGCGGCGGCCGAAGACGGCCGTGGTGCTCGCGGCCGCCGGGTCGGCCGCGGCCGGTGCGGCCGTGACCCGCTTCGGCGCGACGACCGCGGAGGCCAAGGCCGTCGCGAAGCTGGCGCCGGTGTTCGGCGCCGGCTTCGGCGCGGGTGCCGTCCGTGGCCTGGTCATGGCGCTGAGCGCCCGCCGGCGGCGCGGGCGATGAGCTCGTCGATGACCGACGAAGCCGACGGGCGCAGCCTGGCGAAGGAGACCGGGCGCTCGGCCGGGAAGATCGGCATCTCGCTGCTGGTCGCGATCGCGCTCGGCTACGTGCTGACGCTGGTCGCGACCCGCTGGCTCGGGCCGGAGAACAGCAAGGTCTACCTGTCGTTCTGGGGCATCCTGATGGGCCTCGGCAGCGCGCTCTCACCGCTCGAGCAGGAGCTGTCCCGCCAGTCCGCGGTGGCCGCGCTCGACGGCGGCCGGGCGGGCAAGCCCGCGCTGCGGGCGCTCACCGTCGGCACGGTGACGGTCGCCGTGGTCGCGGCGCTCACGCTGGTCGTGCCGGTGCTCTCGGACCGGCTTTACGCCGGCAACACCGCGCTCGGCGTCATCGTGCTGTGCGGCGCGGTCGCGTTCGCCTGCCAGTTCGCCGCCCGCGGCCTGCTCGTCGGGCAGCAGCGGATCAAGCCGTACGCGGGGCTGGTCGTCGCCGAAGCCGCGGTCCGGGTGGTCGTGCTGCTCGGGATCGCCGCCGCCGGGCTCACCGGCGTGACGTCGTTCGCGATCGCGGCCGCGACCGGCTCGTTCGCCTGGCTGCTGTTCGTCCGGCCGGTCTCCGGGCTGGTCGACCCGCACGCCGACGGCGAGGGCTGGGGGCCGGTGACCGGCCGGATCCTCGTCCTGCTGACCGGCGCCGCGCTGACCGCCAGCGTCATCACCGGTTACCCGGCGATGGTGAGCCTGCTCGCGCCCGGCGGCTCCGTGGCCGACGTCGGCGTCCTCTTCGCGACGCTCACCGTGTCCCGGGTGCCGCTGCTGCTGCTTTCCCCGCTGCAGGCGCTCGCCGTGCCGACCGTCGTCCGGCTCTCGGGTACCGAGGACGGGCGGCACCGGCTGCGGAAGCTGCTCGCGGCCGGTGCGCTCGGCACGATCGTCGTCGGCGTGGTGGGCGCACTGGTCGGCTGGCTGATCGGGCCCTGGCTGGTCTCCCTGCTCTACGGTTCGGACTTCGTCGCCAAGGGGTGGTGGGTCGCCTGGATGGTCTGGGGTGCGGTGCTGCTCACGGCGTTGCAGCTGATGACGGCCGTGCTGGTGGCACGCAAAGAGGCGAACAAGGTGCTCGTGGCGTGGGGTGTCGTCGCGGGCGCGACCGCGGCGACGCTGCTGCTCGTGCCCGGCGACCCGATCCTCAAGGCGGTCGCCGGCCTGGCCGGTGGCCCCACGCTCGGACTGGCCGTCGTGCTGGTGTTCGTCTTGCGACGGCCGGGCAACGTGCGGCCCGGCTCGGACGTCACAGTAGGGTGACCCGGGGTCGGACCACGGGACAGGGTCGGCGTGCGTCGCCGGTGAGGTTGGACAGCGGAATACCATGAACGTACTTCTGGTCGTGCTCGCCTTCTGGCTGCCTGGCCTCGTCTTCGGAACGGCGATCAGGCTGCGCGGCTGGCTGCTGGCCGCCGCCGCGCCGCTCCTGACGTTCGGCCTCGTGAGCCTGGGCGTGCCGGTGCTCGGCGGGCTCGGCATCCGCTGGAACGTCCTCGACGTCGCACTGTGGACACTCGCGCTGTCGGCCGTCGGGTTCGGGTTGTCGTTCCTCGTGCTCCGCTTCACCGCCCGGCGGCACCCGGACTGGGCCGAAAAGGACGCCGCCACGGCCGCGCCCGCCCGGTCCCTGCGCGAGCACCTGCTGATGGGCGCGGGTGTCGCGGCCGGCAGCCTGGTCGGCATCGTCACGTTCCTGCGCGGCGCGCGCGGCCTCGACCAGGTCCAGCAGGGCTGGGACGCACCGTTCCACGCGAACCTGGTCCGCTGGATCGCCGAGCACGGCGACGCCCGGCCGTCGACCGTCGGCACGATCGCGAACCTGCCGGACCAGACGAACTACTTCTACCCCGACACCTACCACGCCCTGCTCGCGCTGGTCTTCGACAAGGCCGGCCTGGCGATGATGCCGACGCTGAACATGGCGGCGCTCACCGTGATCCTGTGCGTGCCGGTCGGCGTCGCCGCGATGTGTCACGTGTGGCGGATGCCGGCGCTCGCGGTCGGCGCGGCCGCGGCGGTTTCGGCGTCGTTCACCAACTTCCCGTACGACTCGCTGTGGCGCGGGCCGCTGTGGCCGTACGTCGCCGGGGTCGCGCTGATCCCGGCGGCGCTCGCGCTGGCCCGCCTGCTGCTGCGTCCGCGGGGCATCGCCGGCCCCGTGGCGATCGGGTTCGCCGTCGCCGGCCTGATCGGGCTGCACACCAGCGTGGCGTTCGTCGTCGTCGTGTACTTCCTGCTGATCCTGCTCGCCGTGGTGTTCCGGTTCGAGCGGATCGACTGGCGCCGGTCCGCGCCCTCGCTCGGGGCGACGATCGCGCTGGCCGTGCTCTGCGGGCTGCCGCTGGCGCTGCCTTCGCTCTACAACGCCGGTGGCGTGACGAGTGCGTTCTGGGCCTCGGACGCGACGGTCAGCGGCGGTATCGGCGAGACGATCACGTTCTCGCCGATGGCGCCCTTCCCGCAGTGGTGGATCGGCGTGCCGGCCATCATCGGCATCTTCCTGCTGGTCAAGCACCGGCGGATGCTGTGGATGGTCGCGGCGTACGTCGTGTTCGGCGGGCTGTTCGCGGTCACCGTGTCGCTCGAGACGCCGCTCATCCACACCCTGACCGGCATCTTCTACAACGACCACTGGCGGATCGGCGCGCTGGTCCCGCTGGCCGGTGCGGTCGCCTTCGGCGAGTTCACCGACACCGCGGCCCGCTGGTTCGCGGGCAAGGCGGGCACCCGGCTGCCCAACGTCCGGCCGGCCACGCTCACCGCGGTCGGTGTCGTGCTCCTCGTCGTCGTGGTGGGCGGCCTGAGCCGCGGCGGTTATGTCGGCCGCAACGCCGCCCGGCTGCAGCTCAACTACAGCGGCGGCCCGACGGTCAGCAACGACGAGCGCCAGGCGTTCGACTGGCTCGGTGCGCACGTCGCGCCGGGCGAGCGGGTGATGAACGGCAAGGCCGACGGCTCCGTGTGGATGTACGCGCTCGACGGTGTCCAGCCGGTCGAATGGACGTTCTACGGCGCCGAGCCGAACACCCCGGCCGGCTACCTCAGCGTGTTCCTCAACGACATCCACAAGTACCCGCGCGTGCGCGAGGTCCTCACCGACCTCAAGGTGCGTTACGTCTTCGTCGGCACGGGCAAGGTGACGACGACGACGACGAACGGCGTCGGTCTCGACCACCTCGAGTCCACCCCCGGCTTCAAGGTCGTGTACCGCAATCCCGGCGCGTCCGTCTACGAGATCGAGGGCCAGCAGGGCGTCGTCACGTCCGGTGCGGCGCCCGGGTCCGCGGCCGGTCACGGGAAGTGAAGGGCTACAGTGATCGCGTGTCAGTGTCTTCGGCGACGTCCGTGACCAGCCGCCGGGTGCTCATCGTGATGCCCGCGCTCAACGAGTCCGCGAGCGTCGCATCGGTCATCGAGCAGGTGAAACGCGCGCTGCCGGACGGCGACCTGCTCGTGGTCGACGACGGCTCGGTCGACGACACCGCCAAGCTCGCCCGCGCGGCCGGCGCCGAGGTGGCCCGGCTGGCGGTGAACCTGGGTGTCGGCGGGGCGATGCGCACGGGCTTCCGCTACGCCGCCGCCCGCGGGTACGACGTCGTCGTGCAGGTGGACGCGGACGGCCAGCACGACCCGGACGAGCTCGACGCCCTGCTGCGCGGCCTGGACGACGCGGACATCGTCATCGGCTCCCGGTTCGCCGGCAAGGGCTCGTACAAGGCGAGCGGGCCCCGCAAGTACGCCATGGTCGCGCTCTCGATCGTGTTCTCGCGACTGGCGAAGACCAGGCTCACCGACGTCACGTCGGGCTTCAAGGCGATGGGGCCGCGCGCCATCAAGCTGTTCGCCGGCTATTACCCGGCGGAGTACCTCGGTGACACCGTGGAATCGCTGGTCATGGCCATCCGGGCCAAGCTGATCATCAAGGAGATCCCGGTCGTCATGCGGGAGCGCGCGGCCGGCACGCCCAGCCACTCGCCCGTCAAGTCGGCCGTCTACCTGAGCCGGGCCGGGCTCGCACTGCTGCTGGCGCTGGTGCGCCGCCGCCCGGCGGTCGACTCGTCCGACTCGGCATAAGGGAGCTTGCGAGATGGAAGGTTGGCGCATCCTCAGCGTCGTCGTCGCCTGCGTCGTGCTGTTCGTGGTCCTCGAGATGATGCGGCGGCGGAAGCTGCGGGAGAAGTACGCGGGCGTGTGGCTCGTCGTCGCGATCGGCGTCGTCGTGCTCGCGGTGCTCCCGCAGGCCGCCGAGTTCCTGGCCAAGCACACCGGCGTGCAGACGCCGTCGAACTTCGTCTTCCTCCTCGCCGGCGTCGTGCTGGCACTGGTTTCGCTGCACCTGTCCACCGAGGTCGGGCACCTGGAGGAAGAGGTGCGCACGTCGGTCGAGGAGACCGCGTTGCTGCGCTGCGAGCTCGAGGACACCAAGCGCGAGCTGGAGCGCCGGATCACCGAACTCGAGGCGAGGACGGCGGCGCCGGACGACGTCAAAGGGCTGCCGGAGGTCGAGCGCGTCAGCAAGTGACGCCTTGATCGGCGCCCTGCTCGCCGCACCCGCCCGGCTGGGCCGGGTCCGCGTGCTGGCCATCGACGGGCCGTCGGGCGCCGGGAAGTCCACTTTGGCCGCCGAAGTCGTCGACGGCTTGCGGTCCCGCGGGTGCCCGACGGTCCTGGTGAGCACCGACGCCTTCGCGACGTGGGACGACCCGGTCGCGTGGTGGCCCCGGCTCGTCGACGGCGTCCTGCGTCCCCTCGCGGATGGCGTGGACGGCGCTTACCGGCGAATGGACTGGTCCACTGGGACTCCCCGGCCGGGTGAACTCGTCCGGGTGGCCGTGCCGGACGTCCTGGTGCTGGAGGGTGTTTCGAGCGGCCGGACTTCGGTAAGAGCCCTGCTTTCGCACCTCTGCTGGATCTCCGGCGGCACGGAGGCCGGCCGCCTGGCCCGATCCGTGGCACGCGACGGAGAAGCCGCGCGCGCCGACCTGGCCCGCTGGCAACGGTTCGAGCGTGGCTGGTTCGCCGTCGACGGCACCCCGGAGGCCGCCGGAACCCGACTTTCGTAGCAATCGTTCGCTCACGCTCCGTGCTCGGCCGGGCACCGAATCGATCAAGAGGACCGGTGAAAAACACGGACGGATTCATGTCGGTACCGCCATCTCAGCTAGTGATCCGGCGCTGGATGGAGTGATAACCGGCAAATGGTCACATTCTGTCGCGATTTATGGACACATTGCGGTCAAATCGACGCCCACGTAGCGCGATCGTAACCTCACGTGCTTAAGTGCGGGCCGAGTTCCCGCTAGTGTCGGCGAGCACACCGATCGTCCGTCGAGTTCCTGACCGACCGGACGGTGACTTTGAACCCGAACATCTCCCAAGGGGTGCCAGATGCAGCAATTGCGGCTGACCCGAACACGCCGCGTGGCCCTGATCGGGCTCGCCGGCGCGCTCGCGGTTTCGCTGTCCGCCTGTGCGGAATCGAAACGTGAAGAGGGCGCGGGGGGTGGCGCCGGAGGCACGATGATCTTCGGGACGGCCGGCAACCCGAAGATGTTCGACCCGATCTTCAACGACGAGGGCGAGACCTTCCGGATCACCCGCCAGGTCTACGACACGCTGATCCAGAACAAGCCCGGCACCGCTGACCTCGAGCCCTCGCTGGCCGAGAAGTGGGAGGCCAGCGACGGCGGGAAGACCTGGACCTTCAGCCTCAAGCAAGGCGTGAAGTTCTCCGACGGCACCCCGTTCGACGCCACCGCGGTGTGCTTCAACTTCGATCGCTGGTTCAACATGAAGGGCGCGGCCGCCCAGAGCCAGATGATCTACTACGCCGACGTCTTCAGCGGTTTCGCCAAGAACGAGAGCGACGACTACGGCACCCCGGTCTACAAGAGCTGCGCCGCCAAGGACCCGCAGACCGCGGTCCTGACGCTCAACAACGCGAAGGGCGCCTTCCCGGCGGCGTTCACGCTGCCGTCGTTCGCCATCCAGAGCCCGACCGCGCTCAAGCAGTACAACGCCGACCAGGTCACCCAGTCCGGCGACTCGTTCACCTACAGCGAGTACGCGAACAAGCACCCGGTCGGGACCGGCCCGTTCAAGTTCGAGAGCTGGGACCAGGGCAAGGGTGAGATCACCCTGGTGAAGAACGACACCAGCCCGACCCAGACGGCCAAGCTGGACAAGCTGATCTTCAAGGTGATCCCGGACGAGAACGCCCGCAAGCAGGCGCTCAAGGCCGGCGACATCCACGGCTACGACTTCCCGGCGCCGGCCGACTACGGCCTGCTGCGCCAGGAGGGCGAGCAGGTGCTGGTCCGCCCGCCGTTCAACGTGCTCTACATGGGTATCAACCAGTCCGGCCCGGCCGGGGCGAAGCTGAAGGACGTCAAGGTCCGCCAGGCGCTGGCCTACGGCATCAACCGCGAGCAGTTCGTGAAGAGCAAGCTGCCCGAGGGTGCCGAGGTGGCCACCGAGTTCGTGCCCAAGACGATCTCCGGCTACACCGACGACGTCACCAAGTACCCGTACAACCCGGACAAGGCCAAGCAGCTGCTCCAGGAAGCCGGGGCGACGAACCTGACGCTGAAGTTCTACTACCCGACCGAAGTGACGCGCCCGTACATGCCGAACCCGGCGGACGTCTTCACCTCGCTGTCGGAGGACCTGAAGCTCATCGGCGTCAAGATCGAGCCGGTGGCCAAGCCGTGGAACGGCGGTTACAAGGACGACGTGCAGAAGTTCGGCCACCAGGACCTGCACCTGCTGGGCTGGACCGGTGACTACAACGACGCCGGGAACTTCGTCGGCACGTTCTTCGGCCGCAAGAAGCCGGAGTTCGGGTTCGACAACCCGCAGCTGTTCCAGGCCCTGGCCGCCGCCGACGCTTCGCCCCCGGGCGACGCCCACGCCAAGGCGTACCAGGAAGTGAACAAGCAGATCATGGACTACCTGCCCGCGATCCCGATCTCGTATGGTCCGCCCGCCATCGTGGTCGGCCCGAAGGTCAAGGGTCTGGTGGCGAGCCCGCTCACCGATGAGCGGTTCAACACCGTGACCATGGGCTGATTCCGAACTTCAGCCGGCAGGGGGTGGGTGCTACCGCACCCACCCCCTGCGCCTGATCCCGGGCCGGCGACAAAGGACTGCAAGTGCTCCGTTTTCTCGTGCGTCGCCTGCTACAAGCGATCCCGACGCTCCTCGTCCTGTCCATTCTGATCTTCGCTTGGCTGCGCGCCTTGCCCGGCGGTCCCGCGGCGGCCCTGCTGGGCGACAAGGCGACCCCGGAGAAGATCGCCAACCTCAACCACGTGCTCGGCCTCGACCAGCCCGTCGTCATCCAGTACTTCAAGTTCCTCGGCCGGGCGATCACGGGTGACTTCGGCAGTTCGCTGGTCTCCAGCCAGCCGGTGATGTCGGAGATCGGCACGTACCTGCCGGCCACCGTCGAGCTGGGCATCTGCGCGATGATCGTCGCCGTGGTCGTCGGCATCCCGGCGGGCTACCTGTCGGCCCGCTACCGCGGCGGCGCCGTGGACAACGTGGTCATCGTGCTGACCCTGGTCGGCGTCGCGGTGCCGGTGTTCTTCCTCGGCTACATGATGCAGGACCTGCTCGCCGGACCGCTCGGGCTGCCGTCCCAGGGGCGGCAGGCGGCCGGGCTGGACGCCACCTCCATCACCAACTTCGCCGTCCTCGACGGCATCATGACGGGCGAGTGGGACGCGGTCTGGGATGCGATCCTGCACCTGATCCTGCCCGCGTTCGCGCTGGCCACGATCCCGCTGGCGGTGATCACCCGGATCACCCGCGCGTCGGTGCTCGAGGTGTTCAACGAGGACTTCATCCGCACGGCCCACTCCAAGGGGCTCACCCAGCCGGTGGTGCGACGGCGGCACGTGCTGCGCAACGGGTTGCTGCCGGTGGTCACCACCATCGGCCTGCAGACCGGCGCGCTGCTCGGCGGCGCGGTGCTGACCGAGCGGGTGTTCAACTTCCGCGGCCTCGGCTTCCTGCTGGCCGAAGGGATCGAACGGCGTGACTACCCCCGGCTCCAAGCGCTGCTGCTGTTCGGCGCGCTGGTGTACGTGCTGGTGAACATGCTGGTCGACGTCTCGTACGGACTCATCGACCCGAGGGTGCGTGTGCGATGAACACTCTGCTGTCCAAGAAGAAGGAGCCGATCGACAAGCTGGCGGCGGCTTCGGGCCGCAGCCTGGGCGCCGAGGCGCTGCGCCGGATGCTGCGCAGCCCGGTGGCCATCATCGGCGGCGCGATCACGCTCCTGTTCCTGCTCCTGGCGATCTTCGCGCCGCTGATCGCGCCGAAGGACCCCTACGAGCGCTACCTGCAGGGCAAGGTTTCGCTCGGCCAAGGCATCATCCCCGGCGCCCAGCCCGGTTTCCCGCTCGGCGTGGACGACTTCGGCCGCGACTACCTCTCGCGGCTGCTCGTCGGCGCGCAGCAGACGTTGCTGGTCGGCGTGCTGGCCACGGTGATCGGCGTGCTGATCGGGGTGCTCATCGGCGGCCTGGCCGGCGCGTTCGGCGGCTGGGTCGACACCGTCCTCATGCGACTGGTCGACGTCATGCTCTCGGTGCCTTCGCTGCTGCTGGCGATTTCCGTGGCGGCGCTGTTCCAGAAGCCCAGCCAGTGGACGGTGATCCTGGCCGTGTCGATGATCGGCGTGCCGATCTTCGCGCGGCTGCTGCGCGGTTCGATGCTGGGGCAACGCGGCAGCGACCACGTGCTCGCCGCGACGTCGCTGGGCGTCAAGCGGACGGCCATCGTGTTCCGGCACATGCTGCCGAACTCGATGGGGCCGGTCATCGTGCAGGCCACCCTGACCCTGGCGACCGCGATCCTCGAGGCCGCGGCGCTGTCGTTCCTCGGGCTGGGCGATCCGGACCCGAACCGGGCCGAGTGGGGCATCATGCTGAGCCGCAGCGCCCGGCAGTTCCTCGACGTCCGGCCGGAGCTCGCGTACTACCCGGCGATCGCGATCATCGTGGTCGCGCTCGGGTTCACGCTGCTCGGCGAGTCCCTTCGCGAAGCCCTCGACCCGAAGAACAGGCGGTGACGGTAACCCATGGCACTCCTTGAAGTCCGTGACCTCACGGTCCGGTTCGTGCGTCGTGGCGAGCGGTCGTTCACCGCGGTGGACGGCGTCAGTTTCGACGTGGAGCCGGGCCAGACGGTCGGCCTGGTCGGCGAGTCCGGCTGCGGCAAGTCCGTGACGTCGCTGGCGATCATGCGGCTGCTGGCCCGCCGCGGCAACGAGGTCAGCGGCTCGGTGCGGTTCGAGGGCACCGACCTGCTCAAGCTGTCCGATCGGGACATGCGCGACCGCCGCGGCCGCGACCTCGGCATGGTGTTCCAGGACCCGCTGTCCTCGCTGAACCCGGTCATCCCGATCGGGCTGCAGATCACCGAGGTGCTGGAACGCCACCGCGGGATGTCGCGCAAGGCGGCGTCCGTCGAAGCGACGGACCTGCTGGACAAGGTCGGCATTCCGGACCCGTCGCGGCGGCTTTCCGAGTACCCGCACCAGCTTTCCGGCGGAATGCGGCAGCGCGCGCTGATCGCCATCGCGCTGGCGTGCCGGCCGCGGCTGCTCATCGCCGACGAGCCGACGACCGCGCTGGACGTCACCATCCAGGCGCAGATCCTGGCGCTGCTGCGGGAACTGGTGCAGGACACCGGCACCGCGCTGATCATGATCACGCACGACCTCGGCGTCGTCGCCGGGCTGTGCGACGAGGTGAACGTCCTCTACGGTGGCAAGATCGTCGAGCGGGCACAGCGGCACCAGCTGTTCGCCGAGCCGCGCCACCCGTACACGCACGGTCTGCTGGCGTCGATCCCGCGGCTGGACGCCGGCCGTGGCGAGAAGCTGATCCCGATCCGCGGTTCGGTGGCCGACAACATCCCGTGGGACCACGGGTGCGCCTTCGCGCCGCGCTGCCCGAACGCGCTGCCGGTCTGCCGCGAGGTCCAGCCGCAGCTGGTGCCCGACCGGGCCGGGCTGCTGCGCTGTCACAACCCCGTGCGGCCCGCGGTCGCCGCGGGAGGAGGAACCCGATGACCCGTCCTGCTGGTGACGTGCTGCTGGAGGTCAACGACCTCAAGGTGCACTTCCCGATCAAGAGCGGTGTCGTGGTCGACCGGACGGTCGGGCACGTGTACGCGGTCGACGGCGTCGACCTGGCCATCCGGCGGGGCGAGACCTACGGCCTGGTGGGCGAGTCCGGCTGCGGGAAGTCGACGCTCGGCCGGGCGATCCTGCGGCTCAGCCCGCTGACCGCCGGCCAGGTGGTGTTCGACGGCACCGACGTCGCCAAGCTGAAGGGTGAGGAGCTGCGGAAGGCCCGGCGCCGGATGCAGATGATCTTCCAGGACCCACTGTCCAGTTTGGACCCGCGGCAGTCGGTGGAGTCGATCCTGGTGGAGGGCATGCACGCGCACGGCCTCGACAAGGACAAAGCGGCCACCCAACGGCGGCTCCGCCAGCTGCTGGCCGCGGTCGGCCTGCCCGAGACGTCGCTGCGGAAGTACCCGCACGAGTTCTCGGGCGGGCAGCGCCAGCGCATCGGCATCGCGCGGGCGCTGGCCGTGGAGCCGGACCTGATCGTCGCCGACGAGCCGGTGTCCGCATTGGACGTTTCGGTGCAGGCCCAGGTGGTGAACCTGCTGGAGGACCTGCAGGACAAGCTCGGCCTGACGTACGTCGTGATCGCGCACGACCTCGCGGTGGTGCGGCACATTTCGGATCGCATCGGCGTGATGTACCTGGGTGCGCTGGTGGAGGAGACCGACGCGGACTCGCTGTACCAGGACCCGCTGCACCCGTACACGCGGGCGCTGCTGTCGGCGATCCCGGTGCCGGACCCGCAGGTCGAGGACACCCGCGAGCAGATCCTGCTCGCCGGTGACCTGCCCTCGCCGGCGAACCCGCCGTCAGGCTGCCGCTTCCACACGCGGTGCCCGTGGAAGCAGGCGAGCCTGTGCGACACGGACCGCCCGCAGCTGCGCGAAATCGGCGCCGGCCACCGGGTGGCGTGCCACTACGCGGAGGACATCCGCGACGGCCGCATCCAGCCGCACGAGGTCAAGGCGGAGCTGGTGGAACTGACCGGGGCGCTCAACCCCGACCTCGGCCCGCCGGACATCGGGACGGCCGCCGAGATCCTCTAGCCGGAGCTTTCACGTGAAAGTGACCGGTGGCAACGCCGGTCACTTTCACGTGAAAGTGACGCGTCAGGGCTTCAAGTCGAGCGCGGCGCTCATGGTGCCGTCCATGTAGAACGGCGTCGAGTCGTGCACGTGGGTGATCCGCCAGCCGTCGTCCTCCTTGCGGAAGCACGTGGTCGAGCGGAACCACAGCTCGAACGGCCGCGGCAGGCCCTTCGGCGTCGCCGAGAGCCGGTTGAGGGCGTGGCTGTAGGCGACGTCGCCGCCGACGGTGACGTCGAGGTCGCGGATCTCGTACTCGATCGGGCCGTCGAAGGTGGCGAACCAGGCCTTGCGGGCCTCGACGTCTTCGCCGTGGTGCACGAGCGGCGGGGCCAGGGTGAACGCGAGGAGGTCCGGCGCGCACTGCCCGGCCAAGGTCTCGGCGTCACGGCCGGTCATCGCCTCCGCGCGAATCGCCATCAGTTCGCGGATCTGCTTCTCGTCGTGCTCGGTCATGTCATCCTCCTGGGGTGTGGGTGCCTGTCGGAGGGGACGTAGGCGCCGCCGCGCGGATTTCGACATCCTCCGGGAGGCGTTCGTGAAATACGTGGTCCTGATCTACGGCAACCCCGAGTCACGCAAGGCGTGGGAGGGGATGAGCGACGAGCAGCGGGCCGCCGGGCTCGCCTACTACCAGCAGCTCAACGACGACCTCGACGCGTCCGGCGAGCGCATCGTCTCCGAGCGGCTCGCCTTCCCGGAGCTGACGAAGCGGGTCAGCGTCACGGACGGCGTGCCGATGACGACCGACGGGCCGTTCGCCGAGGTCAAGGAGTTCCTCGCCGGCTTCTACCTGCTCGACTGCGAGAGCTTCGAGCGTGCGGTCGAGATCGCCGGGCGGATCCCGGAGGCGTCGTTCGGGGTGGTGGAGGTGCGGCCGGTGATGGGACTGCACGGGCCGGAGCTGTGACCGAGGTCGAAGGCCTGCTCCGCGAGCTCGCCCCGCAGGTCCTCGCGGCGCTGGTCCGGCGCTACGGCGGTTTCGACACCTGCGAGGACGCCGTCCAGGAGGCGCTGCTGGCGGCGTCGCGGCAGTGGCCGGCCGACGGCGTGCCCGACCACCCGAAGGGGTGGCTGATAACGACGGCGTCCCGTCGCCGCATCGAGCAGTGGCGCGGCGAGACCGCGCGGCGGCGGCGGGAAGAAGCGGCGGCGCTCGCCGAGCCGCCCGACCCGGAGCCGGTCGCCGGGGTCGACGACACGCTGACGTTGCTGCTGCTCTGCTGCCACCCGTCGCTGACGCGGCCGTCCCAGGTGGCGCTGACGTTGCGCGCGGTCGGGGGCCTGACGACGGCGGAAATCGCGCGGGCGTTCCTGGTCCCCGAGGCCACGATCGGCCAGCGGATCAGCCGCGCGAAGCAGAAGCTGCGCGGCACGCGGTTTTCGCTGCCCGAGGCCGAGCGCCCCGAGCGGCTGGCCGCGGTGCTGCAGGTGCTCTACCTGATCTTCACCGAGGGCCACACGGCCAGCTCGGGTGGCGCGCTGAACCGCGTCGAGCTGACGACGGAGGCGATCCGCCTGGTCCGGCTGCTGCGGGCGGAGCTCCCGGACGACGGCGAGGTCACCGGCCTGCTGGCGCTGATGCTCCTGACGGAGGCCCGCCGGCCGGCCCGGGTGGACGCTTCCGGGGCGTTGGTCCCGCTGGCTTCTCAGGATCGGTCGCTTTGGAACGCTTCGTTCATCGCGGAAGGCGTCTCGCTGATCACCGGCGCGCTGGCGACGGCGCCCGTCGGCCCGTATCAGCTGCAGGCGGCGATCGCGGCGGTCCACGACGAGGCCGCGACGGCCGGGGACACGGACTGGGCGGAGATCCTCACGCTGTACGACCTGCTGCGGGTGGTGGCGCCGGGCCCGATGGTGACGTTGAACCGGGTGGTGGCGTTCGCCCAGGTCCACGGGCCCTCGGCGGGGTTGGCGGAGCTGGCCGGGGCGGCGTCGGATCCGGCGCTGGCCGCGCACCACCGGGTGGACGCGGTCCGCGCGCACCTGCTGGAGCTGTCGGGCGACGCGGCCGGGGCGCGCGAGGCGTACCTGGCAGCGGCCCGGCGGACGTTGAGCCTGCCGGAGCAGGCGTACCTCCAGTCGCGGGCGGCCCGGCTGACCTCGTCGAGGTAGGCAGGACGTCGCCGCCGTGCGCGGCTTCGACGTCGTTTCCGGGGACTTCCCCGTGGTCTCGGCCCTGGCCTCGCTGGGCTGAAAACCCCGACCAAAGTGAGGTTTTCTCAGTAGGGCTGTGGGGTGTGTTGGTGCTGAAGTGAGGCGTGGGGTCCCTGGTAGGACTGGATTTGCGAAGATCAAGTCCGAGAT
>NZ_JBFBBN010000093.1:0-15661 GCF_040682715.1 Amycolatopsis sp. NPDC051128
CTTGATCTTCGCAAATCCAGTCCTACCAGGGACCCCACGCCTCACTTCAGCACCAACACACCCCACAGCCCTACTGAGAAAACCTCATTGGGGCGTTTGGACCCCCGGCGTCAGCCCACCGGAACGCCGCGCACCGAGACCGGCCCGCGGGTCGGGTCGAGCTCGGCCGCCTGGTCCACGCCGGCCGGGGTGAGCACGTCGAACGCCTTCGGCGCCGTCGCCGGGTCCGCGGCGCAGATCGGCGCCGTGCCCCCGGCCGCGCAGAGGCCGAACGTGTACTGGCCCGCCGTCGGCGTGAACGGCCGGGCCTGGTCGGGGGAGTTGCCGTCCTGACCGGTGAGCACCACCGCGAACGTCCAGCCCGGACCCGGCGTCCCCAGCGCCTGCTTCGCCACGCTGATCGTGATGTACCGCGTCGCCTGCGAAGCCTGCACCGACGGCGTCGCCAGCGAAGCGCCCGAAGCGTCGACCAGCGCCGGTTCGGCGAAGCCCTGGACCTCGACGCGCCGGCTCCACGCGTCCTGCGGCGCGATCGTGTACGCCCGGCTCGGGAACGGCGCCGCGGTCGACGTCGCCGTCGCGGCCGGGTCGTGCGCGTAGATCGTCAGCAGCTGCGCGCCCATCGGCGAGCCGAACGTCGGCGAAAGGTCGCGGACCTGCGCCCGGAACACCAGCTGGGAACCCGAGTCGATGACCTGGAACCGCCGCAGGTCGAACGCGCCGGCGTGGAAGTCGCCCGCCGTCGGGTAGGTGTACGTGCCGGGCCCGTTGTCGTCGCCGTCCGGGTCGGCGGTGTCCAGCAGCACGGTGCCGGTGACGAAGTCCGAGCTGATCGTCTTCTGGGCGTAGCCGGTGCCGGAACCGGTGGTGGCGGCCGCGGTGACGACGTTCGCGCCGAGCGGCGTCGGCACCGTCGCGGCGAACGTCCCCGCCGCGGAAGCCCGCACCGACAGCACCGAAGTGGTTCCCGCGTCCGTGGCCGAAACGGCGAGGTCGACCCGGCTGCCGGCGGGCGCGGTGCCGGTGACCGCGGCGGTCGCCGTCGACACCGACGAGGGCGCGTCGAGCGTGACAGTCAAAGCAGGCGGGGCGGAGACGTACCGCGAGCGGACTTCGGCGGGCTGCTCGGGCAGCCGGCCGTCGTCGAGGGCCCTGGCCAGCCGCACCGACTGCGACTGCGCCCAGCTCAGCGGCGCCACCGAGCCGACGGACTGCCCCGGCGTGAAGCCGATCGACGCCGTGCGCGGGTCCGCGCCGTACGGCGACGCGGGCAGCGCCGGGTTTTCCCACACCTGCTCGGGAATCAGCCCGGTGCCGCCGGTCTGGGCTCGCATCGCCCGGAGCAACGACGCCGCGCCCGCCCGGTCGCCGGTCTGCACGGCCTGCTCGCCGCGTTCGCCGGCGAGCACCGGCCACAGGTGCCCGGACCCGCTGTTCGTCGACGGCCACGGCGCACCGCTCGGGCCGCAGTTCGTCGGGTCCGGTTCGTAGCAGTCGCCGTAGCCGTCCTCGCTGCCCGGCGCCGAAGTTCCGTAGCGGTACCAGCCCGGCCCGGCGGGAGTGTCCCGCTTGATCACCCGGTCCACGACGCCGAGCGACGCGGCGACGTCCGGGTCGTTCGCCGGCAGCACGCCGAGGCGGGTCAGCTCGAGGAACCCGGCGTCGACCACCGCGCGCTGGTCGGCGTCGACCGAGCCGTTGCCGAGGTTGTAGAACCATTCCGAGTCCGGGGCGCCGTTCTTGGTCAGGCGCAGGAAGTACCGGCCGCCGTACGGGCCGGTGGAAGTCACGGTCCAGCCCTTGACGCTCCGCTGGAAGTGGTCGGCGGTGGCGCGGTAGACGCGGGCGCGCGCCGGGTCGCCGTTGCGGTCGGCGATCACGCCGGCGGCGACGAGCCCGGCGATCTCGGCGGCGATCGTCGAGGGGGAGTAGCCGCCCTGTTCCTCCCAGCGCTCCGAGCCGAACGCCGGGCCGTGCGCGACGACGAAGTCCGCGGCCGCGCGGATGTGGTCGGTGTAGAGCGGGCGATCGCGGTCCAGCCCGGCCTGCAACGCCATCAGGATCGGGTACGCGCTCTCGTCGAGCTGGTCGCCACCCGAGTCGGGCGCCTTCTCGCCGTTGAGCAGCGAGTTGCGCGGGAACCGGCCGTCCGGCTGCTGCTGGCGGGCGAACAGCCACCGCACGCTCGCCCGCGCGGTCTCGCGGTCGCCGGCGGCGAGCAGGCCGGAGAAGCTTTCGTACAGGTCACGGGCGAAGATCTCGCGGTAGGACCCGAAGTACACCGGCTTGCCACCGGGCGCGTCCCCGGCGGAGACCGCCTGCCCCCACGGGCTGCCCAGCGAAGCGACGACCGCGCCGGGGAACGTCTTGTCCTCACTGGCCTTCAGGACGTTGACCGACTGGAGATACGCGTCGGAATCCTTGCCGCGTAAGGGGATCAGCCCATTGTCGTAGTCACGCCACTGGCGAGCGTACTCGCGGTAGCTCTGGTCGAACGGCGTGCGCAGGCTCGCGCCGGCCGTGGCGACGGCGGCCCGCGCGTCGGCGCCGAACCCGAGCGCCAGCACGGCCGGGCGGCGCGGCTGGAGGTCCAGCCGCGCGGTCTGCACGACGTTGCCGTTCACCGCCGACGGCGTGGTGTCGGTGAGCCGGTGGTCGCGGTCCAGCTGGGCCAGCCCGTCACCCGCGGTGCCCGCGTAGCCGCTGGCGGTGGTCAGGAACCGCCGGTCGGCGCGCAGCGCGGCGGCCAGCGGGGTGCCGTAGTCGCGGGCCGGCGCGCTGGACACCGTGTTCGCGTCGGCGCTGACCAGCGCGGACGTCGCCGCGTCGACCGTGGCGGTGTCGCCGCCGCCGTTGGCCGGGCCGCCGCCGCCGTTGCCGTTGACGCTCGCGTCGAACCGCACGTAGACCTTCAGGTCCCGGCCGGAGTCCCGGAGCGGTTCCAGCCGGGTCCGGATGAGCACCCCGGTCCGGACCGGGTCGGCCAGGTACTCGGTGACCAGCCGGTACTTGCCGCTGCGCGCGGTCGACGTCACCTCGCAGGCCATCCCGCCCGCGCTCGTGGCGACGGTGTAGGTCATGTCACGCGCTTGGAAGTCGGTGAAGCTGCGCCCGTCCGTGACGGCGAACTGCAGCGTCTCGACGTTCGTGTTGTCGATCACCGGCGCGTAGACGTCGGACAGCACGCCACCGGCCACGGTGAACCACGCCTTGCTCGTCGTGTTCCGGGCGGTGCCCAGGCAGTCCTTGCGGGCCAGGCCGAAGTGCGAGACGGCGCCGGGTCCGGGATCGGCGGCGGGGTCTCCCCAGGCGGGAGCGGGCAGGAGGGTCGCGGCCAGCACCGCGCACAGCACCACGGACGACGTCGACCGAGTCATCGGCCCATCCGATCACGATCGCCCCGGGCGCACCAGGCCCGAACGGCAGCACGCTGTGACGTCCGGGCCCCCGGACGACGGTGTGGGCCTTACCGGTGATTGAGAATCCGGCGAGGTGGGTAGCAAACCGACAGTCCCCCGGGGAGGTGAACGTGGAAGAGCCGGAATCGGACGGCTGGCGGTACCGCGGCACGATTTCGCCGCGCACGCTGCCGAGCCTGCGCCGGCACCTCGTGTCGTGGCTGCGGCGACGCGCCGGCGACGAGGTCGGGCGCCAGGCCGACGACGTCGTCCTGGCCTGCTGGGAAGCGATGGCCAACGTGCTCGGCCACGCCTACCGGGGCCGGCCCGGGCTGATCGACGTCCGCGCCCGGATCGACGAGGAGGTGCTGATCGTCACCATCGCCGACCAGGGCCGCTGGGAGTCGGTGGTGGAGCGCGCCGACGGCGGCCGCGGGCTGCGCCTGATCCAGGCCCTGGTCGACGGGCTCGACCTCCGCTCGACCGACGACGGCACCGTCATGACGCTCACCTGGCCGTTCCCGGCCCGCAGCAGCGCCTGAGCCCGGTCAGCCGGGAGAGTCCGAGGACAGTTCTTCGACGAACCGGGCCGCGACGTCCCGGAGCTTCACGTTGGTGTGCTGCGATTCCGCGACGAGGCGCTTCATGGCGTCGTCCGCGGAGATGCGGTGCACGGCCATCAGGATGCCCTTGGCCTGCTCGATCACGGCCCGCGTCCGCATCGCCGCCTCGAGGTCGGCGGCCCGGCGGCGGGCCTGGTGGTAGCGCCGCGTGGTGCGCAGTCCGAACGAGACGATCGTGGTGTACAGCCGCAGCAGCTGCGAGTCGGCCTCGGCGAACCCGTGGTCGCCGTAGCCGAAGAGGTTGAGCGCTCCGGAGAGGTGCTCGTCGACGCGCAGTGGCGCGGCGAGGTAGCTGCCGACGCCGAGGCTGCGGGCGTGCGCGGTGAACTCGGGCCACGCCTGCCCCGCGGTGATCAGCGGCACCCGGACGATCTCGCCGGTCTCCGCCGCCCGCAGGCACGGACCTTCGTCCGCCGCGTACTGGACGCGATCGATCTCGACCGCGCGGTCGTCGGTGGAAGCCGCGGTCTCCGGCTTGCCGTCCCGGATCGCGGTGATACTGGCCATGTCGGCGCCGGGAACGGCGCGGACGGCATCGGCGCAGACAGCGTCGAGGATCTCCGCCTCGACGGGCTCGTTCTCCAGCGCCTGGGTGAGATCCGCCATGGCGGCGGTCAGCTCGTCGAGGTGCTCGGACAGAATCGGCTCACCGGTCACTGATCATCTCCGTCCCGGATGCTGCGGTCGAACGAACCGCTGCTGCTTCAACGGAACGGCAAAACCTTACCCGCGTGTGGCGCGTCTTCCGCAACTCCCGGGGCGGTGGCTCCGGCACGGCGCTCGCTGCTGAACGTCGTGGGTTGGTGCCGTGAACCACCTCACGACGACCCGCGGCACAACCCACCCCGCGACCGTCGCTGCGCCCGGCGTACCCGATGGGCCGCCGGACAACCGCTCAGCGGATCATCACTTTCGCGACCTCGGTGAGCCCGGCGACCCGGAGCACGCGGTCGAGCAGCCCGGCGCCACCAGCCGCAGGTCGTGCGCGCCGCTCCGGTCGAACAGCACGGAGATTTGAGCCTCCTTCGCTCGCCGCGCGTGCGAGACGGCGCCGGGTCGGTGTGCCGGGGCCGACTTCGCGCAGCTCAGAGCGGTGTGGCGCCGTCCGGCAGCCAGGTCATCGTGACCGTCGTGCCGTCCTCGCGGAGCACCTTCGCGCTGTGGCCGGCGAGGCTGTCGATGAGCCGCAGCCCGCGGCCCGGCGGCCCGCTCGTCTCGGCCGGCGGGCACCAGGAGCCGTAGTCGGTGACCGTCACGGTGAGCTGTCCGTGCAGTGCTTCGGCGCGGACCTCGACCGGGCCCACGGCCCGCCCGCGGTAGGCGTGCTCGGCGGCGTTGGCCATCGCTTCGTAACCGGCGAGGACGACGTCCTCCTGCTGTTCGGTGTCCAGGCCGAGCGTGCCCAGCCACCCGGCGAGCGCATGGCGCAGTTCCGGCAGCCGGTCCGCCACCGCGGCGGTGCGCCGGTGGAACGAAGCCAGGGGCGCGGGCGCACCGGGCGGGAGGGAGTCCGTCATGTGCCGTCCTCTCCGCAGACCGGAAAACTGGTGGTGCGGTGGGGAAATTTCCGGCCGACGCCCCGCGCCTCACCGATCTGCCCTGGCGCGCTGCCCGGGCGGACGCTCACCGCGTCGCCGAGCGCTTCCGTTTCGGCCATGGCGTCCATCCTGCCTGTTCGAGGGCGTCGCGGAAAGCCGGGCGGGGTGCTGACACGGCGGCGGATCGTCCGGGCAGGCATGATTGGGATCGGTTGAGCAAACAGCCTTCGTGACCACGCGCGCCCACCGGAAGTTCCGGTGGGGCCGCCGAAGGCGGGGAGATACGCCATGACCGACCACACCCACACTGAGGGCTCGACCACCGCTGTGCCATTCGGCGAGTTCCGGATCGCCCGTTCGGAGCAGTCCGGCGCGATCGTCGTCGAGGTGGCCGGGGACGTGGACACGACCACCGCCCCCGCCCTCCTCGAGGCCGCCGACGAGGCACTGGCGGCGGCGCCGGCGGTGCTGGTGGTCGATCTGAGCGGGGTCGAGTTCCTCGCCTCGCCCGGGCTGACCGCGTTGCTCACCATCCACCGCAACGCCGGCTCCGGCACCGCGGTGCGGATCGTCGCGGCCGGCCGGGCGACGCTGCGCCCGATCCAGCTGACCGGGCTCGAGGAGAGTCTCTCGCTGTTCCCGACGCGGGAGGCGGCGCTGAACGCGCCCTGACCAGGATCGCCGCGGCCGCGGTCAGCTCTCGGCCGGGACGGCCCAGCGGTGGATCGCGAGCAGGGCGACGTCGTCCTGGGCCGGCCGGTTGCCGATCATCGTGGCCATCACCCGCGCGCAGACGCGCTCGGGTTCCCCGGCCCGTAACGATTCCGCCAGCATCCGCATGCCGGTGTCGACCGGCCGGTCCCGCCGCTCGACCAGCCCGTCGGTGTAGAGCGCGAGCACCGCGCCCGGTGGCAGGTCGATCACGGTCGTGCGCCGTTCGGGCTGCCCGATGGTCAGCCCGATCGGCGGATCGGCGGGAACGTCCACCAGCCGGCCCGGCCCGCCGGGCCGGGCCAGCACCGGGGGCAGGTGGCCGGCGAGGGACAGCGTCAGCGCCTCCCGGCTCGGGCCGATGATCCCGTAGGCGACGGTGGCCATCGCGCCGTGCTCGAAGTGGTTGGCCTTGCGGTCGAGCTTGCCGAGCACTTCGGCCGGGCTCTCGCAGTCGAGGGCGTAGGCGCGCAGGGCGCTGCGCAGCCGTCCCATGATCACTGCGGCCTCGAGGCCGTGCCCGGAGACGTCGCCCATCACGACGCCGAGCCGGTCGCCCGGCAGGGTGAACAGGTCGTACCAGTCGCCGCCGAGGCCGGTTTCCGCGCCGGGCACGTACCGGGCGCCGAAGGCCAGGCCGGGCACGTCCGGCAGCCTGCTCGGCAGCAGGCTGCGCTGCAGCGCCATGGTGGCGGTGCGGTTCTCCTCGAGCGCCTCCATCTGGATCGCCATGGCGAGGCGGTCGGCGAGCAGCTGCATGGTGCCGACTTCGGACTCGCCGAACTGCCGGGACTCGACGGAACCGACGTGCAGCACCCCGACGAGCTCGCCACCGGCGATCATGGGCACGCCGAGCATGGAGCGCAGCCCCCGTTCCCAGAGGAGCGAGTTCACGACGGTCGTTTCGTCGACGTGGTCGAGGACCACCGGGGCCCGCTCGAGCGCGACCCGGCCGGCGAACCCGCTGCCCACCGGCACCTGCACGCCCTGGTGGACTTCCTCTTCGATGCCGGCCGCCGCGAAGGCCACGAGCTGGCGGGCACTGGTCTGGTAGCGCAGCACGGTCGCGGTGTCGACCTCCATGACCTCGCGCAGGCGCCGCAGCGTTTCGGTGAGCAGCTCGGCGAGCCCGAGGTGGCCCGTCGGGTCGCCGATGATCGTTTCCAGCTGCTGCAGCCGGTCCTGGGCGTCGAGACTTCGCGACATGGACAGACGATAGCCGTACTGTGCCGATCGTTACCAATCCGACCACAGTACGGCCGAATGGCTTCGTATCAACGGTTGCGTGCCGCCCCGGGGTCGGCCGCTTTTGGCCGGATCGGCAACTCGCGGGCCTGACCATCCCGGGTTTCGACGGCGGGTCTCCCGGGGTAACCAGGCCGGCGTGAGTGTCGACTTGGAATGGGTGGGCGTGCTGCGGCACGGCCAGAGCACCGGGAACGTGGCACGGGAAGAGGCGGAGTCGGCGGGAGCGGACGTGATCGACGTCGCCGAGCGCGACGCCGACGTGCCGCTGACCGACCTGGGGCGGGAGCAGGCGAAGGCCGCGGGCGAGTTCCTCGCGGCGCGTCCGCCGGACCTCGTGGTCACCTCGACCTACCGCCGGGCCTGGGACACCGCCCGGCTCGCCACGCCGGACGGGGTCGAGATCGTGCCGGACGAACGGCTGCGCGACCGGGAGCTCGGCGTGCTGGACCTGTTGACCTCACACGGAGTCCGCGAACGCTGGCCGGACGAGCTGCGGCGCAAGCGGCGGCTGGGCAAGTTCTACTACCGGCCACCGGGCGGTGAGTCCTGGGCCGACGTCGTGCTGCGGCTGCGGTCGCTGCTGGCCGAGCTGAGCGCGCGGCGCCCCGGCGCGCGTGTGCTGCTGTCCGCGCACGAGATGACGGTCTTCGCCCTGCGCTACCTCCTCGAAGGACTGCCGGAGCCCGACCTCATGCGCGTCGCCGCCGGCACCGAGGTCCCGAACGGCTCCGTGACCGCCTGGGAACGCGACCGCGACGGCGGGTTCACCATGGTCCTCGCCCAGGAGGTCGGCCACCTGCACGCCACGGCGACCCCGCCGACGGCGGACGACGATGCCGCGCAGCAGCTCTCCTGACCCGGCGCCGATCAGCCCGGCCCTGCTGCGGGACAGGCGGATCGGCGTCGAGGACCGCGGCACCGTGCTCGTCATCGGCGGCGCCCGGGCCGTGCCGGGGGCGCCGGCGCTGTCCGGGACCGCCGCCCTGCGCGCCGGGGCCGGCACGCTGCAGCTGGCGGTCAGCGAACGGCACGCGACGGCTATCGGCGTGTCCGTGCCCGAGTCGTCGGTGTTCGGCCTGCCGGAGACGGCTTCCGGCGCGATCGCCGACGGCGCCGTGGACCGGCTGGCGGACGTGCTGCCCGGGGCCGGCACCGTCGTGGTCGGTCCCGGCCTCACCGGCGCCGCCGAAACCGAGGACCTGTTGCGGCGCCTGATCCCCGCCATCGCGCCGGACGCCCGGGTGGTGCTCGACGCCTTCGCGCTCGGCGCGCTGAGCCGGGCGCCGGACCTGGCCGAGCCGCTCGCGGGCCGGCTGCTCCTCACGCCGAACCGGACCGAAGCCGCGTTCCTCGACGGCTGCGAGGAAAAGGACGTCGACGACCGGGAAACCGCGATCCGGATCGCCGGCCGCTACCAGGGTGTCGTGCTGCTCATGGGTGTGGTCGCCGAGCCTGGCGGCCGCACCTGGCGGGACGGGAGCGGCCACGTCGGACTGGCGACGTCCGGGAGCGGTGACGTGCTGGCCGGGCTGACCGGCGGCTTCCTCGCCCGCGGCGCCGCCCTCGACCAGGCGGCCTGCTGGGCGACGCACGTCCACGCCGTGGCCGGCCAGCGGCTGATCCCGGACACCGGGAGCACGGGGCTGCTGGCGCGGGAGCTCGTGGCGGAGATCCCGCGGGTCATCGCCGAGCTGGAGCGCTGAGCGTCATCGCTGTGCGGCCGGTCGCACGACCAGTTCGTTGACGTCCACGCCGTCGGGCTGGCCGATCGCGTACGAGACGGCGCCGGCGATGGTGTCCGGCGGGAGGGAAACCGCGCGGTAGGCCCGCATCGCTTCCCTGGCGCCCGGTTCGGTGATGGTGTCGGCCAGTTCGGATTCGACGACGCCCGGCGAGACCGTCGTGACGCGGATGCCGGGGTCGGCTTCGAGGCGCAGGCCTTCGGTGATCGCCCGGGCCGCGTACTTCGTGCCGCAGTAGACCGCGGCCGTCGGCACCACTTCGTGCGCGCCGGTGGAGGCGATCGTCACGAAGTGCCCGTGCCCCTGCCGCCGGAAGTGCGGCAGGGCCGCGGCGATCCCGTGCAGCAGGCCGCGGACGTTGACGTCGATCATCCGGTCCCACTCGTCGACGAGCAGCGAGTCCAGGCGGGACAACGGCATCACGCCGGCGTTCGCGACGAACACGTCGAGCCGGCCGTGCACCCGCACGGCGGCGTCGGCGAACGCGGCGACGTCCGCGCGGTCGGTGACGTCCAGGCGGTGCACGTCCGCGGTGCCGCCCGCGTGGCGGATCTCCTTCGCCAGTGCGGCCAGCCGGTCTTCCCGCCGGGCGCCGAGCACGACGTGGTGGCCTTCGGCGGCCAGGCGCAGCGCGGTGGCGTGCCCGATGCCACTGCTGGCGCCGGTGATGAGGACGGTCTTCACGGAGCTTTCCTTTCGTGGGGGGAGGTTTCCGGGCAGGGTGAACCGCCCGTCCATGGTGGATTCGGGAAGAGCGCGCGCCTCAGCGGCGGAGGTTCTCCGGCGCCTGCGCGCTTTCGGCGGTGAGGCTGCCCAGCAGGGCCAGTGCCGCCTCCGACGGGCTGCCCGGCTCGGCCTGGTACACGATCAGCTGCCGGCCGGGCGCGCTGTTCACCGTCAGCGCCTCGTAGCTCAGGACGAGCTCGCCGGCCAGCCGGTGGTGGAACCGCTTGGTTTCGTGCGTCTTCTGCCGGATGTCGTGCCGGGCCCACAGCCGGCGGAACGCCTCGCTCTTCACCGACAGCTCGCCGACCGTCTCGATCAGCCGGGGGTCGTCGGGGTCGATCCCGGCGGCGGCCCGGAGGCCACCGACCGTGTTGACGGCGACGCGTTCCCAGTCCGGGTAGAACTCGCGCGCGTCGGGGTCGAGGAACACCAGCCGGACCAGGTCGCCGCGGTGGCGGTGCCCGTCGAACAGCGCCTTGCCCAGCGCGTTGTGCGCCAGGACGGTCAGGCAGCGGTCGAGGATCACCGCGGGCGTGCCCGGCCAGCTCTCCATCAGGCGCACGAGGTTCGGGCTGACCTGCTCACGCCGCCGGGCGCGACGGCGCGCGCCCGGCACGGGGGCGGCCAGCCGGTGCAGGTGGGCGGCGGCGTCGTCGTCCAGGGCCAGCCCGCGGGCCAGCGCGTCGACGACCTGAGCCGACGGGTGCCGCTCCCGGCCCTGCTCCAGCCGCACGTAGTAGTCCGTGCTGACGCCGGCCAGGAGCGCGACTTCCTCGCGACGCAGCCCGGTGACCCGCCGTGCGCCGCCGGCGAGCAGCCCGAGATCCTCGGGCCGCACCTGGGCGCGGCGGGCCCGGAGGAATTCTCCGAGCGCGTTCTCCTTGGCCATGATCCGAGGCTAACCCGGGCCCGGCCGGGCAGGGTGGCCGCGCCGCACCCACCTTCAGGTCAGCGCGAAACGTCTCGATAATCGTTGACCGATCCGGGGTCGCGACCCGCCCGCGACCACGACGACGTCGGCGCCGCCTGGTGGGACAGAAGTGGAATGACCGCCAAGCCCAACGGGAACGGCAACGTCTTCGGCTTCACCGTGCAGCACAACGGCAACTGGACCTGGCCGAGCCTGAGCTGTCAGGCGGGCTGAGGCGCCGGAGCGGCGTCGTCCACAGTGGAACAACGGAGCCGGATGTGGCCGTCGTCACACGCGGTGCGGCGGTGGCCGAGGCAGTGCGAAAACTGTCGGTGGTGGCGGCTAGCCTCATCCCATGAACACGGACGACGCGACGGTCCCGGCGGACCAGCTGACCAAGGGCCAGTGGTTCTGGCACGAGCCGGCGCCGGGACTTCCCGCGTGGCAGTTGCAGGTCAACTCGGCGGAGTTGCTGGAGGACTCCGTCGAGATCTTCACCACGGACGAGGAGCGCGAGCTGGTTTCGTACCCGCGGAGTCGCTTGGTGCGGCTGGCCAGCGCGGCTTGAGGGGTTGTGGGGTAGAACACTTAGGGGGTTGAGGGGAAGGCCGTGCGGCGGTGGTCGAGGCCGCGCGGCGGGGGCGGATAGACGCGGCTGCTCTTTGCTTCGGATGACCGAGGTGGCGCACGCCGCAGGCGAACCGCGGCTGCGCCAGGTGCTGAGCTGAGTGGAGCCGCTGCCGGCCAAGCCTTTGCGGGTGAAGGTCGTTCCAAGTGAAGCCTGAGTCCCCTGCGTCCTTCGGGGCTTCGGGGGCGCTGCCGAGCGATGTTCGTTTGTTCGCCGGGTGGCGCTGGGCCGTCACCCGGGTCGGGTGCGCAGGGATCGGCGGGCGTCAGGGTTTCGGAGGCGTAGCCGATGTTCGCCGGGTGATGCTCGGCCACCCGGGGTCGGCGGCGTCAGGGTTCGGGGCGCTGCCGAGCGATGTTCGTTTGTTTGCCGGGTGACCCCCGGCCGCCATCCGGGTCAGGCCCGCAGGGCCGCCGGGCGCCAGGTCATCCGGACCGTCGTACCGTGGCCGCCCGTGTCGATGTCGGACTGGTCCGTCACCTTCTCGATCAGCACCAGTCCGCGGCCGCCGGAGGTGCGCAGGCCCGCCTGGCGGGGACGGGTCGCCGGGATGCCGCAGCCGGTGTCCGTGACGGTCACCGTCACCGCGTCGCCGGCGCGGGAGGCCTGGAGCCGCGCCCAGCCGTGACCGTCCGGGTAGGCGTGCGCTGCCACGTTCGCCAGTGCTTCGTACGTGGCCAGTGTGATGTCGTGCGTGCTCTCCGCGTCGAGCGGGAGCGCGCCCAGCCAGTGGGTCAGCTTGCGGCGCAGTTCGGCCATCTCGTTGGGCAAGGCCGGCGCCAGCTCTTCGAACGTCGAGACGACCACGGCCCCGGCGGCGGCGCGCTGCGGTGGCGTGGTCCCGGCTTGGTCGCCGTCGGTATTCTCGCCCATGTCGACCCCAGATTCCGGGATTTGTCGGTACACGATCCGCTCCCATCGGTCGGCCGTCATGGCCCCCGTTTCGGCATGCTTCTCTGGTGGGCTACCCACCGCGACGGGGTCCTACCCGTTGTGCTTTCCGGAATGTCTCGCTACAGTGGAGGCGCTCCTCGCGGATGCCGGCCCCACGGCCGCCCGGAGGAAGCTTCCCGGATTCAGGCCGATCGGCCTCTTTCCTCATTCCCGGCCACGCCGTTCGCGCAGGCCGGTCACCTCATCAGGAGACACCCATGTCTTTTCACGGAATCCTTGACGTATCAGGAAAAACCCCCTTCGTCCGGACCGGCTACCGGCCGGCGCCCGACGACGTCGCCCTGCCGCTTTCGTTCGTACGCAAGCACCGGCTGCGGCCCGGCGACGAAATCACCGGCACCACCGAAAAGCTCGCCAGCGTCAACGGCGCCGATCCGGCGGAACCGCGGCCGTTCTTCGACGACCTCGTCCCGGTGCACCCGGACCGGCGGCTGCTGCTCGAAACCACGCCGACGCGGATGCTGTCGCGCGTCATCGACCTCGTCACCCCGCTCGGCAAGGGACAGCGCGCGCTGGTCGTTTCGCCACCGAAAGCCGGGAAAACCACCGTGCTGAGCGAAATCGGCCACGGCGTCGCGGCCAACCACCCGGACTGCCGGTTGCTGGTCCTGCTCGCCGACGAGCGTCCGGAGGAGGTCACCGAGCTGCGGCGGACCGTGCGCGGCGAGGTGATCGCGTCCACGTTCGACCGTCCGCCCGCCGAGCACGTCGCGGTGGCGGAACTCACCGTCGAGCGAGCGAAACGCCTGGTGGAGCGCGGCGAAGACGTCGTGCTGCTGCTCGACTCGCTGACCCGGCTCGGCCGCGCGTACAACCTTTCGGCCCGCCCGTCCGGCCGGACGCTGTCCGGTGGCGTCGACGCGGCCGCGTTGCAGCCGATGAAGCGGATCCTCGGCGCCGCCCGGAACCTCGAGGGCGGCGGGTCGCTCACGATCGTCGCCACCGCGCTGGTGGAGACCGGTTCGCTGGCCGACACGGTGTTCTTCGAGGAGCTGAAGAGCACCGGCAACGCGGAACTCAAGCTCGACCGCAAGACCGCCGAGCGCCGCATCTTCCCGGCGGTCGACATCGCCGCGTCGGGCACCCGGCGCGAAGAACTGCTGGTCACACCGGGCGAACTCGCCGCGATGCGCGAAGTCCGGCGCGCGTTGCCGGGTCCGCACGCGATCGAGCAGCTGCTCGACCAGCTCCGCAAGACGGGCTCCAACGCCGAGTTCCTCTTCCGCGTCACGGGTGCGGCCCTGCCAGAAGCGGCCTGACGGCTCAGGCTTCGCGGCGTTCCCGGAGTTCGCCGGTCACCTTTTGCCCGACGCCACGGGCTTCATCGACGCTGTCCGGCGGTACGCCTTCGCCGGGTTCGTAAAGGTTGTCGTCCGCCCGGCCGGGATCCGGGGTGCCGGGCCGCGCGATCTCGGGTTGTTCGTTCGGCTGGGACATTCCCGGGTGGTACCCGGGAACCGGCGCCACCAACCGCGCCGGTCACCGAGGCGGTTGGTAGGGGGTGGCGCGCGGATAGGACGGCCGTTCGGGTCCCCGGTTCAGGGTGGCGACGAGAAAGCCGAACCCGACCACGGCGACAACGAGCGGCGCGGCACCGGGCCCGGCGGCCCACCACCACGCGGTCCCGGCGGCGGCCACCAGCCAGGCCACGACGAGAGTTCGCTTCGCGGTGAGGGGATAGGGCTTCGGCAGCTCGCGGACGGCAGTCGCCCCGAGCACGAGCAGCCCGGCCAGGGTCACGAGCAGCACGGTCAGGTACACGGGATGTCCTCCTTCGGGAGTAGGGCATCTGGATTCCGGTTACCCGTGCGCCGGACCGGAATATCGTGGCGTCGGGCACAGCGCCGCCGGATTCGGTTCAGCGGTGCCGGGACCAGCGGCTTCGGCGCGCGGCGCACCTCGCCCACGACTTCGGTGCGCAGGGGCGAGCCAAGTGCTCGGCCAGTGCGCCGGGCGGACGCAGTGGTCCGGTGTCCGAAGGCGGGATCCTCGCCGCCTGCGCCCCGGCCTCGGTGGCTCGGTCTCGTGACCGCGCGTCCTGGCCCCGGCGGCGTCAAGCCCGGTGACCGCGCCGCTTAACCCCGGTGGCTCGGTCTCGGTGACCGCGCGTCCCGGCCCCGGCGACCCAACCCAGTGACCGCGCCCCGACCCAGATGACCGCGCCCCGGCGGTGACATCGGCCCGGCGAAGCCCGGCGAGCCGCGCACGACCACCCCGGCCGCCCTCAGCTGCCTCGCCCGGTGGTGCGCTGCAGTTCGTCGATCCGCGCGGACGCCTCGGCCTTCGTGAGGTTGTCCGGGACCTCGACCCCGGCCTCCTGGGCCAGGGTCTGCAGATACGACTTCTGCGGGCCGGTCATCGGCTCGTCACCGGTGGTCCAGTCGCTCGGGTCCTTCTCCGGGTTCGGCTCGACCTGATCAGTCATGACTCCTCCCATCGAACGCCTGTTCGGTCGACTTCGACTGTAGTCCAGGGGTCCGACAATCGCCGGCCAAGCCAAGCCGGCCAGGGAGGCGAGCGTCGGCGGCCACCCAACTGAGCGGCGCGGGTCAGGCGCCGGCCGATGGGGTGCTCGGCGATCCCTTCTCGTGGCCCGGCCGCCCGATCGTCCGGCGGTCCGCCTTCATCTGCTGTTCGTACAGGTGACGGCGGCCGTCGGTGAGGTCGGCCAGCAGCTCGCGCTCGAGATCGCGGCACGCCTTGTAGTAGCCGTCGTCGTACTCCTCGACCACCTGGAACGTCCACCGGTCGGGGAGCACGTTGAGCCCGACGAGCTCCTCCGAGATCCGCCGTGCCCAGTCCTCGTGGCCGGCCTTCTCGAGTTGCTTCACGGCGTCGCCGAGGGCCAGATCCGCGCTCCCGGTCAGCTGGTGGAACGAATACAGGTGCCCGCGGGCCCGCTCGATCTTCTCCAGCGCCTCGGTGACCCTGCCGACGGCTTCGATCGTGGCGGTGTCGTCTTTGTCGACCATGCCCGGAAAGTGCCCCGTTCCGGGAGTTCTACACCTCCCGAACGGGCAAGGCCGGGCAGTTGGCTGCGGCAGCGAGCTGCCCGATTGGCCCGATTGGCCCGGTTTCAGGTACTGGCCGTCCGCGCTGCCGAACTCGGGCCCGCCGGCCAGTGCCGTGTCCTGCCAGCCGTCCGGGCCGGGCGTCAGGGTGCGCAGCTCGGTGCGGACGTCG
>NZ_JBFBBN010000094.1:0-15630 GCF_040682715.1 Amycolatopsis sp. NPDC051128
GTCTGCCCCCCCCGCTCCCCTCGCCCCGCCCCCCCCCAGTTGCCCCGGGCCCACCAACATGTGTCCCCCGCCCCGGCGGCGCCCCCGGCGGCCGCGCTCGGACGCGCGCGGCCCGCGTGCCGGCGGTCAGGCGCCCGGCACCGCCACCGGGGCCCCGGCCGGCCGGAACGTCCGCCCGGCGGCGTCGAACAGGTACACCTGGGCGTCGCCGACGTGGAAGTACATGCCGGTCAGCTGAAGCTTCCCGGCCGACTCCGCCGCCGCCACCGATGGGTACTCGCGCAGGTGCTCCAGCTGCTGGAGCACGTTGTGCAGGGCGAGCCTGTCACCGTCCCGGTCGGGGACCGCGCCGTCCAGCGTGGCCGAGCCGAGCCGGTGCGCGCTCGGCTCCGCGTGGCGGAGCCAGACCGACAGCGGGCCCGGTGGCGGGCCGTCGGCGAGGGCCGCCATCGCCCCGCAGCTCGAGTGACCGCACACCACGATCTCCTCGACACCCAGCACGCCCACGGCGTACTCGATGGACGCGTTCATCGACGCGTCGGCCTGCCCGGGCGGGACGAGGTTGCCGATGTTGCGGATGGTGAACAGGTCGCCGGGTCCGCTGGTGGTGATCAGGTTCGGCACGATCCGGGAGTCCCCGCACGTGATGAAGAGGGTGCGGGGCCGCTGGCCGTCCGCGAGCCCGGACAGCGTGTCGCGCAGCAGCGGTGCCGCGCGCCGGTGGAACTCGGTGGCGCCGCGGCGGGTCTGCTGGGCCGGGATGTCGACCCCTTCGGCCGCCTGCCACTCCGACCAGGGGGCGAGCCAGCGCGGCACCGCGCGGCTCGCGGCGATCCGGGACCGCGTCGGGCGGCCGGCCTTGCCCTCGCCGAACCACGGGTGGCCGACCTCGTCGATGTCCACGGTGCCGCCGGCGCGCTCGTGCGCCCCCTGCCAGGTGTGGAGGCTTTCGAAGGCGGCGTGGTCGAGGTAGTCGACGACCAGTTCCAGCCGCACCGGCGCCCCCGCCGGCACGTTGCCGAGGATGCGCGACAGCCGCGGCACCGACAGGAACGTCAGGACGCCTTCGACGACCACGCGCCAGGCGTCGCCCTCGCGTTCGACGTGGATGCCGGACCAGACCGTGCGACGCAGCATCAGCACCAATGCCAGCCCGATCCCGGCGAGCACGCCGGTGAGCAGGTCGAACACGACGACGCCGCCGAGGGTGAGCAGGTAGACCGGCAGGTCGCCGTGGGCGAGGACGGTCTTCATGTGCCCGGGGTTGACCAGCTTCGCGCCGACGTGCACCAGCAGACCGGCCAGCGCCGCCAGGGGAATGCTCTGGATCAGCCCGGCGAGCAGGACGACGAACAGCAGCACCCAGACGCCGTGCAGCACCGCCGACGCCCGGGACTTCGCCCCGGCGGTGACGTTGGTGGAGCTGCGGACGATGACGCCGGTGACCGGCAGCCCACCGAAGGCGCCGGACAGCATGTTGGCCGCGCCTTGGCCGACCAGTTCGCGGTTGAGGTTGGCGCGCGGCCCGTTGTGCATCCGGTCCACCGCGACCGCCGAGAGCAGGCTCTCCACGCTGGCGATCAGGGCGATGGTGACGACGGCGAGCGCGAACCCGCCCCAGCCGCCGTCCGGCAGCTGCGGGACGAGGTGGATGTTCAGCAGGTCGCCGGGCAGTTCGACGCGCGGCAGCGTCATCGCGAACACCACCGACACCACCGTGGCCACCGCGATCGCGACGAGGGGCCCGGGCACCTTGCGGACGGCTTCGGGCAGCCTCGGCCAGATCAGCAGGACGGCGATGGTGAGCACGCCGACGATGGTGGCGGAGTCGTGGTGGGCGACGATCTGGGCCGGCAGCTCGGCGATGTTCTCCAGCGCCGAGCTCTGGGCCTTGCCGCCGAGGATGACGTGCAGCTGGCCGAGCACGATCGTGACGCCGATGCCGGCCAGCATGCCGTGCACGATGGCCGGCGAGATGGCCAGGGCGGCGCGGGCGATGCGGCTCAGCCCCAGCAGGATCTGGCACGCACCCGCGGCGACGGTGATCGCGCAGGTGACGACCCATCCGAAGGTTTGGATGGTTTCGGCCATGACGACGGTCAGGCCGGCGGCGGGCCCGCTCACTTGGAGCGCGGAGCCGCCGAGCGAGCCGGCGACGATGCCGCCGACGACCGCGGCGACGAGGCCGGCGGCGACCGGCGCGCCCGAAGCGAGGGCGATGCCGAGGGACAGGGGGACTGCGACGAGGAAGACGACCAGTGAGGCCGGCAGGTCGTGTCGGAGCACGGCGAGGGGTCTCATGATCACCATGGAACCGGAAATTGAGTGATTTGTCCGCTATGTTCGACTCATTCGAGTGGACAACTGGCCGTTTTTCACCCTTTTGTCATAAATCGGACATCGCGTTAACATCCCTGTAACACGCGTCTGACCTGTCAAGCGACAGGTGAATCTCGGGCTATATAAGGGTTTCCAGCAGCCGAGAGGTTGACTGACGGCACTCCGCCGAAGGGAGTGCGGTAGCCGGGCGGACGCGAAGAGTGATCTCGCTCTCGCCGTCCGGGAAGCACCTCCCCGACCACGGCGGAGGCCGCCTCCGGAAGCGACCTCCGTGCCTCGATCAGTGCTCCAGCGCCACGGCGGGGACGAACCCGCGCGTCGCACCGTCCAAAAGGGACACTTGGGCGGCGCCGACGTCGAAGTACATCCCGGTGAGCCGCAGCGCGCCGCGGTCGAGCGCCGCGGCGACCACCGGGTAGCCGCGCAGGGTTTCCAGCTGCTGCACCACGTTCTGCAGCGCGAGCTGGTCGGCCTCGGCGGCCGGCCGCGTGCCGCCGACCAGCAGCGCCGCCTCACGGCTGCGGCGCAGCAGCGTCGCCTCGCCGTGGCGCAGCCAGCTGCCGAGCTGCTCGAGGCCGTCGGGCGCCTGACCCAGCAATGCCTTCATCGCGCCGCAGCCGGAATGCCCGCACACCACGATCTCGGCGACGCCGAGCACGCCGACGGCGTACTCGATCGCCGCGCCGACCGACGAATCGCTGCCGTCCGCGGGCGGCACGAGGTTGCCGATGTTCCGCACGGTGAACAGGTCGCCCGGCCCGCTGGTGGTGATCAGGTTCGGCACGATCCGCGCGTCCCCGCAGGTGATGAACAGCGTGTGCGGCTGCTGGCCGTGCGCCAGGTCGCTCCACGTGTCACGCAGCAGCGGCGCGGTGCGGCGGTGGAACTCCGAGGCGCCCCGGCGCAGCAGGGAGCCGGCCGTGCGCTGGGCGGGCAGCCCGACGTGCTCGGCCTGCCACTCCGACCACGGCGCGAGCCACCGCGGCACGACGCGCGCGGCGACGCTGCGGCGCACGGTCGGCGCGCCCGAGCTGCCGCGGCCGAACCACGGGTGCCCGATCTCGTCGACCGTCACCGGCCCGGCGTGCGCCCGCTGCCAGCCGCGCAGGCAGTCGAACGCGGCGTGGTCGAGGAAGTCGACGAGCAGTTCGAGGGTGACCGCGGCGTGCGACGGGACCTCGGCGAGCACGCGGGTCAGCCGCGGCACGGACAGGAACGTCAGCGCGCCCTCGATGACGACGCGGTGGCGGTCGCCCTCCTTGTCGACGCGAATCCCGGAGAAGATCATCCGCCGCAGCATCAGCGCGAGCGCCAGCAGGATCCCGGCCGCGACGCCGGTGAGCAGGTTGACGGCCACCGCGCCGGCGAGTGTGACGGCGTACACCGGCAGGTCGCCGTGGCGCCGGACCTCCTTGATCGCCGGGACGTTGACGAGCTTCGCCCCGACGTACACGAGCAGCGCGGCGAGCACGGCCAGGGGGATCAGCCGCAGCACCCCGGTGAACAGCAGGCAGGCGGCGAGGATCCAGCCGCAGTGCAGGACCGCCGACGCCCGGGTGCGCGCCCCCGCCTCGTAGTTGGTCATGCTGCGCACGACGACGCCGGTGACCGGGAACCCGCCGAGCGCGCCGGCGGCGACGTTCGCCGCGCCCTGCCCGATCAGCTCACGGTCGAGGTCGGTGCGCGAGCCGCCGCGGAGCTTGTCCACGGAAACCGCGGACAGCAGGCTTTCCAGCCCGGCGATCAGCGCGATGGTGACGGCGGCGAGCGCGAACCCGCTCCAGCCGCCGTCCGGCAGCCGCGGCACGACGTGCAGGGGCGGCAGCCCGCCGGGGAGGTCGACGCGCGGCAGGGTCAGCCGGGTGGCGACGGCCAGGCCGGTGGCCAGCGCGACGGCGGCCAGCGGGGCGGGCACGCGGCGCACCAGGCGCGGGAGCCGGGGCCAGGCCAGCAGCACGGCGAGCGTGACCACGCCGACCAGCACGGCCTTGTCGTGGTGCCCGGCGACCTGCGCCGGCAGGGCGAGGACGTTGGCGAGCGCCGAGCCCTGCGCCGAGCCGCCGAGCACGACGTGCAGCTGGCCGAGCACGAGCGTGACGCCGATGCCGGCCAGCAGGCCGTGCACGATGGCCGGCGACACGGCGAGCGCGGCGCGGGCGGCCCGGGTGAGGCCGAAGAGGATCTGGAGCAGGCCGGCGGCGACGGTGATCGCGCAGGTGACCGGCCAGCCGTGGGTGGCGATCGTGTCGGCCAGCACCACGGTGAGGGCGGCGGACGGGCCGCTGACCTGTAGCGGCGATCCGCCGAAGACGCTCGCGACCAGCCCGCCGACGACGGCGGAGATCAGGCCCGAGAGCAGCGGCGCCCCGGCGGCGAAGGCCACGCCGAGGGACAGGGGGACGGCGACGAGGAAGACGACTATCGAAGCGAAGAAATCGTGGTTGAGGTTCTCCAGCCTGCGCTTCCGGAGGTCCGGGGGCGCTTGCCCGCCGGTCCGGGGCCGGCTTCCGGAGGACTTGGTACGGCGGGACGGGGGGCCGGTGTCGTGCTCGCCACGAACGATCTCGATCATGGGGGCAGGATCGCCGAAACCCCGCGAAATGTCTGCTACGCAAGCATTTCTCACGTTCACCGAGGTGCCGGGTCAACGCGGTGTATCGGACTTTCAGGCAAAGCCGCACTGCCGCTTCCGCCGTTCGCGTGGCGCCGATCTTGCTCCGGCACGGTGCGCGACGATGAGAGCCTTCGGGTCCCGGTGTGCCCGTGGTCACACCCGATGTGCTGAATTCAGGCCTTGGCGGCGACCGCGAGCATCGCGCCGGTGATCACGGCGAGGTCCGCGTCGCTCGAAACGTACGGCGGCATCGCGTACACGAGGTCCCGGAACGGCCGCAGCCAAGCGCCGTGCTCGGTGACCACCTGGGTCGCCACCGCCAGGTCCACCGGGTGGTCGAGCTGCAGCACGCCGATCCCGCCCAGCACCCGCACGTCGACGACGGAACCCAGGTCGCGCGCCGGGGCGAGGCCGTCCAGCAGCCCTTTCTCGAGCCGGGTGACGTCGTGGCGCCAGCCGCCGCCGGCGAGCAGGCCGAGCGAGGCGTTCGCGACCGCCGAGGCGAGCGGGTTGCCCATGAACGTCGGACCGTGGGCGAGGACCGGGAGGGCGCCGCGCGAAATCCCCGCCGCGACCTCCGGCGTGCACAGCGTCGCCGCCATGCTCAGGTAGCCGCCGGTCAGCGCCTTGCCGAGGCAGAGCACGTCCGGCGTCACGCCCGCGTGCCCGGCGGCGAACAGCGCGCCGGTGCGGCCGAACCCGGTCGCGATCTCGTCGAAGATCAGCAGCACGTCGTGCGCCTCGGTGAGTTCCCGCAGCGCGCGCAGGTAGGCGGGGTGGTGGAACCGCATCCCGCCGGCCCCCTGCACCACCGGCTCGACGATCACGGCGGCCAGTTCCCCGGCGTGCGCGGCGATCGCGTCGGCGAGGGTGTCCACATAGGACTCGTCCGGCGGGGTGTCGAAGCCGGACGGCGGAGCCGGCACGAAGACCTGTTCGGGCAGCACGCCCCGCCACAGCGAGTGCATGCCGCCCTCGGGGTCGCACACGCTCATCGGCGTGAAGGTGTCGCCGTGGTAGCCGCCGCGCCAGGTGAGCAGCTTCCGCTTCCCGTCCTTGCCGCGCGAACGCTGGTACTGCAGGCACATCTTCGCGGCGACCTCGACCGAAACCGAGCCGGAGTCGCAGAGGAAGACGTGCTCGAGCCCGTCCGGCGTCAGGTCGACCAGGGTCTTCGCCAGCGTGATCGCCGGTTCGTGCGTCAGGCCCCCGAACATGACGTGGCTCATCCGCCCGGCCTGCCCGGCGAGCGCGGCGTCGAGCACCGGGTGCCGGTAGCCGTGGATGGCCGCCCACCACGACGACATCCCGTCGACCAGTTCCCGGCCGTCGGCGAGCTTCAGCCGCACGCCGCTCGCCTCGGTCACCAGCAGCGAAGGCACCTTCGCCGGCATCGGCGCGTAGGGGTGCCACACGTGCTGGGCGTCCAGGGCGAGCAGGTCGGCGGAGTCCATTCGCCGATTAAAACAAGCGGAGCGAAGCTCCTTCGCCGAGGGTGGTGGGAGGACGTCGTCAGCGCAACCGGACCGGCAGCGCCTCCAAGCCGTGCACCAGCGAACTCGGCCGGTAGACCAGCTCGTCCGGCTTCGCGTCCAGCGCGAGGGCCGGGAACCGGGCCAGCAGCCCGCCCAGCGCGATCTCGGCCTCCAGCCGGGCCAGGGGCGCGCCGACGCAGTAGTGGATGCCGTGCCCGAACGCCAGGTGCCCGCCCGCCGCGCGGGTGATGTCGAGCCGGTCCGGCTCCGGGAACCGCTCCGTGTCCCGGTTCGCGCCCAGCAACGAGGCCAGCACGAACTCGCCCGCCGGGATCGTCACGCCACCGACCTCCACCGGTTCGGCGGTGAACCGCAGCGTGGCGAGGTTGATCGGGCCGTCGAAGCGCAGGAACTCCTCGACCGCGCCGGGCAGCAACGCCGGCTCCGCGCGCAGCCGGGCCAGCTGCTCCGGCTCGCGCAACAGCGCCAGCACGCCGTTGGCGATCAGGTTGACCGTGGTCTCGTGGCCGGCGACCAGGAGGAGGAACGCCATCGACACCAGTTCGGGCTCGGACAGCGAGTCGCCGTCGTCGCTCGCGTGCACCAGATCCGACAGCAGGTCCTCGGCGGGCTCGGCGCGCTTCTGCGCGATCAGCGCGGTGAGGTAGGCGAGCATGTTCTGCGCCGCGGCCTGCATCTCCTCCGGCCGCACCGGCGCGCTCAGCAGCGTCTTGGACCAGCCGGAGAAGTCCGCGCGGTCTTCCTCCCGCACCCCGAGCAGCTCGCAGATCACCGTGATCGGCAGCGGCGCGGCGAACGACGGCACCAGGTCGGCCTTCTCCTGCCCGGCCAGCGCGTCGAGCAGTTCCGCGGTGATCTCCTCGACCCGCGGCCGCAGCCGGGCCACCGTCCGGCTGGTGAACGCCTTGTTCACCAGCTTCCGCAGCCGCGTGTGGTCCGGCGGGTCGGAGTTGAGCATGTGCCAGCTCAGGTCCTGCCCCAGGTTCCCCTGCGTGGCCTCCGGTGGCAGCTTCGCCTCGTACAGGTCACGGATGCCCTGGCTGTTCTTCCGCAGCCGCGGATCGGCCAGCACCGCCCGCGCCTCCGCGAACCCGGTGACCAGGTAGCACGGCAGCCCGCGCGGCGGCAGCCGCACCCGGCGTACCGGGCCGCCCGCGCGCAGCAGTTCCGCGAACAGGTGCGCGTCCTGCACGAAGTCTTCCGCCACCTCGACGATTTCGTCGGTCGTCATGTCGTCCCCAGTGCTCATCGCGTCAGCGTTCGGCCAGTGCCGCCACGACGCGCTCGGTCACGTCCTCCCAGTATGCCCGCTGTTCCGCGCGCTCTTCGGCGTCCGCGAGCCATTCCTGGTGGAACCGCAGCGTGGTCTTGGCGCCCGATCCGCTCAGCCGCACCTGGACCGTGGAGTCGTGGTCCCAGTCGCTCGGCCGCCACGTGAGCCGCACCCGGTCACCCTCGACGAAACTGCGGATCTCGCCGACCGTGCCGTTCTCCGTTTCGTATTCCGCGCCCTTTTCGCGCGGCAGTTCGGCGCCGGGGCCGAGCCAGACCGCGACGCCCTCGCGGCTCACCAGGAAGTCCCAGACCGTCCCGGCCGCGTACGGCAAGGTCCGCGAAACCCCGATGTTCCACCCCACATCGGCCGTCTTCCCCGTTGAAGAAGTCATGCCGCCATCCTCCCACCGGGGTACGACGAAACCCGTGCCCCGCCCGGGTGGAGGATTCTCTCCCGTGCGCTACCGTCCCATTTCCCCCGCCGTCCTGGCCGAAGAACTGACCGAACGGATCGACGCGCTCGCCGGGCGACGGCGGATCGCGGTCGCCGTCGACGGCGCGGCGGGCGCGACGGAAACCGCCGATCTCGCGGACGCCCTGGTCGACCCGCTGCGCCTGCGCGGCCGCGCGGCACTGCGCGTCTCCGCGCACGACTTCCTGCGGCCCGCGTCGCTGCGCTTCGAACACGGCCGCACGAACCCCGACGCCCGCTACACGGACTGGCTCGACCTCGGCGCCCTCCGCCGCGAAGTCCTCGACCCGCTGGGAGAACAGGGTTCCGGGGAGATCCTGCCCTCGCTGTGGGACGCCGAGCGCGACCGCGCCACCCGCGCCCGGCGCGTGCCGGTCCCCGAAGGCGGGGTCGTGCTCGTCGACGGCGAACTGCTGCTCGGCGCCGGGCTGGCCTTCGACCTGGCCGTGCACCTGTGGCTCTCCCCCGCCGCCCTGCGCCGCCGCGTGCCGGACGCCTGGGCGGTCCCGGCGTACGAGCGCTACGAGGCCGAGGTGGACCCGGGCGCGCTCGCCGACGTCGTGGTGCGCGTCGACGATCCGCGGCACCCGGCGCTCTACACTCCGTGAGCCCTCAGCGGACGACAGCCACCGGGTCGCCGTCCAGCAGCCCGGCCAGCCGCCCGGCCAGGACGTCCCACCGCCAGTTCCGGGACACCCACTCCCGGCCGGCCGCACCCATCCGGCGCGCGCGCACCGGGTCCGCGAGCAGACTGGTGAGCGTTTCGGCGAGCTGACCGACGTCCCGGCCCTCGACGACGTGCCCGGTGACCTCGTCGAGCACCGTCTCGGGGGCGCCGCCGGAATTGCCGGCCACCACCGGCAGGCCGGTCGCCGACGCCTCCAGGTAGACGATGCCGAGCCCCTCGACGTCGAGGCCCTTGCCCCGGGTGCGGGCCGGCATCGCGAAGACGTCCCCCGCGGCGTAGTGCGCGGGCAGCTCCGCCCACGGCACCGACCCGGTGAGCACGACGTCGCGCTCCAGGCCGAGCCCGGCGACCAGCCCGGCCAGCGTCCGGCGGTACGGGCCGCCGCCGACGATGAGCAGCGCCGCGTCCGGGACGCGCTCGCGGATCTTCGGCAGCGCGCGGATCAGCTGGTCCTGGCCCTTGCGCGGCACCAGCCGGGAGACGCACACGACGGTCGGCCGGTCGCCGAGGCCGTGCCGGGCCCGGATCTCCGCGCGAGCGCCGGAATCCGGCCGGAACACCTCGGTGTCCACCCCGGACGGCAGCAGCTCCAGCCCGGCCATCGGGCCGAACGCGGCGGCGAACCGGCCGCGGGTGTACCGGCTGACGTAGGTGACGACGTCCACGGTGCCGCCGATGCGCCGCAGCGCCTGCCGCGAGCCCGGGAGCATGGACCAGCCGACCTCGTGGCCGTGCGTGGACGCGACGACGCGCCGCGCACCGGCCTGGCGCAGCGAATGCCCCAGCAGCGCCAGCGGTGCGGCAGCGCCGAACCAAACGGCTTCGCAGTCTCGCGCGCGCATGATCTGCTTCGCCCGGCGAAGCACGTCCGGCGTCGGCAGCATCAGCGACGTCGGGTGCCGGACGACCTCGAACGGCGCCTCGGCGTCGAACTCCTCGTGCGACCCCGTCCGCGACTCCCACGACGGCGCGTAGACGACCAGGTCGTCCGCCGGCAGCCGGGTGGCGAGGGAGTTCAGGTAGTTCTGGATCCCCCCGGGCCGGGGCGGGAAGTCGTTGGTCACGAGCAGGGTCTTGAGCACGCCCCAGAGGCTAGCGGCCGCCACCTGTTCGTTCGGGGGTCCGGGTGGCGAAGCCCCCGGCCCGAGGCGGAGCCTCGGATGACACCGACGGCGAAGGGGCGGCACCGCGTGTGCGGCACCGCCCCTTCTCCGTTGCTGCCTGGGTCACGACGTCGGGCGGCGTGCTCCCGAGTACTGGCTCTGCAGCGGCGAGATCTTCACGACGTCACCGGTGTCGGGCGCGTGCACCATCTTGCCGTCGCCGATGTACATGCCGACGTGCGAAACGGGCGAATAGAAGAACACGAGATCGCCCGGCTGGAGCTGGTCCCGCGGCACCGCGGCGCCGAAGGTCGACTGCTCGCGGCTGGTCCGCGGGATGGTCATCCCGGCCTGCCCGTAGGCCCACATCGTCAGGCCCGAGCAGTCGAACTGGTTCGGCCCGGTCTTGCCGTAGGAGTACGGGCTGCCGAGCTTGCTCAGCGCGGCGTTGACCGCCGCCTGGGCCGCCGCGGTGGGCGCCTTGATGCTGGTGGGCGCCGACCCGCCGCGGTCCCTCTGAGCGGCCTTGTCGGCGGTGCTCAGGTTCTGGTTGGCGGCCTCGAGCTGGTCGATCTGGTCCTGCAGGGTCTTCTTCTTGGACTTGATGTCCTCGGTCAGCTTCGCCGCCGCGTCACGGGCGTCCGTCGCCCGCTTCGCGGCGTCGGCCGCCTTGTCGGCGGCGTCGGTGGCCTGCTTGACGGCGCCGGTGAGGTTGCCCATCGCGGCGTTCTTGTCGGTCGCGATGACCTCGAGGGCCGCCGAGCGGTCCAGGAAGTCCTGCGTCGACGTGCCGGCCAGCAGCGCCGACAGCTTGTTGAGCTGGACGCCGCTGGTGAACGACGCGCCGGCGAACTTGTCGACCTCGGTCTGGTACTTCTTCTGGTTCTCGGACGCCTGCGCGGCCTGTTCCTTCGCCGCGTTGACGTCGTTGGTGGCCTTGTCGAGCTCGCCCTGCTTCTTCTTCAGGTCGTCCTGGGCCGAAAGCAGGTCTTCGTTGAGCTTTTCGGCCTGTGCCGCGAGGTCGCGGTACTTGGCGAGGGCGTCCGACCCGGCGGGCGGGGGGACTTGGAGGACGGGGACGGGGGCGGCGATGGCCGTCGGCTGGGCCACGGTGACGAGGATGATCACCGAAGCCGCTGCGAGGGCACCTGACACCACGCGCCTGACTGGATGCGACTGCACGGTCGCGCGGGTCTCCTTTGCGTCTCGGCCGCCGACGGGACCGGGCCGCGAAGAGGTCGGGGAGTCCTCTTCGCCGCTGTCCCCCACCGCGTGCGGGCCGTGCGCTTTCGGACTGTGCCCTTTCGGACAGTGCCCTTTCGGACAGTGCCCCTTCGGACAGAGAAAGCCGCAACAGGTGAAGCAACGCGATGGTGGTTCCGGTTCCCAGCTTCCCGACAAAGCTGCGTCCGGCGGCGATCTCGCGTCGCCGCCTTATCGACGGCCGGGGGCCACGAGATCTCGGACAGGTTACGAAAAGACCGCCTCGACGTCCACTACCTCTCGGCCAAAAACTCTCCGTAGCGCCGATAAACACCATCGGACCAGGGTGAGAGAAAACCTGTGACAGGTGTTACACGCTGGGGTTTCTCCGGCGCCGTTTCGACTACCTACCGTTCACCTGATCCGATCGACCATTCGGCGCGCCGACACGAAACGGGTGTGTCAGGCCGTTCGCCGGACCGGCTCTTCGACAAGACGCAGCCGTGGCACCATCCCCGCCTCGGCCAGCGCGTCGACGGCCCGGCGCTCATCGGCGTCCCACACGACGGCGGGTGGCGCGCCGAGCAGCACGCTCACCACGCAGTCGTGGCAGGAGATGCCGCGCACGACGCAGTGGTCGCAGTCGACCACGAGGTTCTCGATGTCCGAAACCGAAATGTGCGAGACGTCCACCGCGGACTGCTCGGGGGTGTCGCTCATGTGGTTCTCCTCACGTCGGAACTCCTGCTCCGCACGGTAGGCGCCACCACCGACAGTTTTCGTCGGTCAGACCCGGCTGAGGCGGCTGACGAGGACCGCGGAGGGCGTCGGGTGGGCTCCGCCGCCGCGGACCGAGTCGGCGACCGCGCGGTCGGACGTCGCGACGACCATCGGCCGGCCCGCGGGCTCGGCCGCGACGAGGTTGCGGATCACGTCGTCGGCCAGGACGCCGCGGTCGGAGAACAGCACCCGCACCCCGCGGGGCACCGACGCCGGGACGGAGAGCACGCCGGCGCCGTCGAAGACGACGGTGACCTCGGCGGCGGTGCGCGCGGCCAGCGCGGACAGCTGGTGGATGAGCCGGTCGCGCTGGTCGGCGAGGGCGAGTTCCGGGTAACCCGTCTTGGTGACGTTGTAGCCGTCGACGATCAGGTGCACGTTGGGCAGCGCGAGGTAGCGGTCCAGGGTGGACACGTCGGCGATCTTGCCGCCCTGGCCGATGCCCGAGGTGGCGCCGCGGACCATGTCCGCGGGGCGGGCGCCGCGGGCGCCGAGGGCGAGTTCGCGGCGGAGGCCGGTGACGGCGCCGTCGATGGTGTCGATGAGCAGGGCGAGCCGCACCTCGTCGGCCTGCCGGGCTTCGCGGGCGGACTGGCGGGCGATCTCGGCGTCGGCGGCGGCCCGTTCGGCGCGGGTGCGTTCCTGGGCGACGCGCCGGCGTTCGCGGTCGAGCTGCGCGGTGAGGGCGGCGATCTCGTCGGCATGGGCGGCGGAGCCGCGTTCGGCGTCGGCGGACACCGCTTCGGCGGCGTCCTTCGCCCGGCGGAGCTGGACGCCTTGGTCGCGAAGGCGCTTCAGGAGCTTCTCGACTTCGCCTTCGCGCTCGCCGCGGACGTTCTCGGCGGCTTGCTTCGCCTCGGTGAGTTCGGCGCGGACCTGGGCGAGTTCGGCTTCGAGCCGCTGGGTGCGGGCGAGGGCGGCGTCACGTTCGGCGCGCAGCGCGTTCTCCTCGGCGTTCTTCGCGACGAGCCGGACGCGTCCGGCGGCGCCGGATTCACCGAGGAGGACGGCGGCGGCGGCCGCGGCGACGGAGTCGGTGGCGTTGGGGTCGAGGGCGTCGGTGCGGTGTTCGCGGAGCCATTCGATGACGGCGGTGCGGAACTGGGAGGACTCGCCGAGCGCGGTGAGCAGGGCGGCGCCGCCGAGCTTGGCGCGCTTGGCCGGGGCGAACTTGGCGACGGGCCGCAGCTGCCGGGGGACGTCGGTGGTGGGCAGCTTGGCGACGGCGGCGGCGGAGAGCTCGGCGATGCGGTCGCGGACGGGTTCGGGGAGGGCGGGCCAGCTGGCGGGTTCGGGCCGCTCGCCGCCGTCGGCCGCGGGGTCCGGCCGCGCCGCTCCGGAGTCGTCGAGGGGGTCCTCGCCGGGGCCCGGGCGCGCGGCGACCCCCGAGGGACCGACGGGGTCCCCTGGCGGCTCCGGCACGAGCGGCTGCGGGTGCATTGGTCCAGGGTAGGCCCCGCCCCCGCATCCCGCGCCGCGCGCCACACGGACCGCACCCCGACCAGCATCCCGGCACCGAACCAGCTCACCCGCACGTCGTCGGCGCGCGCCGGCAGAAACTGTCGGGGGTGGGCTTTAAGGTCTCGCTCATGCGTTCGGTCCAGGCACAGCTCGCGTTCGACGAGCTCGGAACTCCGTTGCGGGACACGACTTTTGTCGTCTTCGACCTGGAGACGACGGGGGCTCCGCCGGGGCCGTCGGGGATCACGGAGATCGGTGCGGTGAAGGTGCGTGGGGGTGAGGTGCTGGGTGAGTTCGCGACGTTGGTGGATCCGGGGATGGTGATTCCGCCGCAGATCGTGTCGTTGACGGGGATCACGCAGGCGATGGTCTACGACGCGCCGCCGATCGAGGAGGTGTTGCCGGCCTTCCTGGAGTTCATCGGCGGTTCGGTGCTGGTGGCGCACAACTCAGGGTTCGACACGTCGCACATGCGGGCGGCGTGTGAGGGGCATGGCTATGTGTGGCCGAAGCTGACCGTGGTGTGCACCGTGCGGTTGGCGCGGCGGGTGGTGCCCCGGGACGAGGTGGGGCGGTACAACCTGACGGCGCTGGCGTTGTTGTTCGGGGCGCGGACGCGGCCGACGCACCGGGCGCTGGACGATGCACGGGCGACCGTCGACGTGCTGCACGGCTTGCTGGAGCGGGTCGGCAATCTGGGGGTGCATTCGCTCGAAGAGCTGATGGGGTATTTGCCCGAGGTGACGGTCGCCCAGCGGGCGAAGCGGCACCTGGCGGCGGATCTGCCGTCGGCGCCGGGGGTGTACCTGTTCAAGGGGCCGAAGGACGAGGTCCTGTACGTCGGCACGGCGAAGGACCTGCGGCGGCGGGTGCGGACGTACTTCACGGGTTCGGAGGGACGGAGCCGGATCCGGGAGATGGTGGCGCTGGCGGAGCGCGTCGACCACGTGGTGTGCTCGCACGCGCTGGAGGCGGAGGTGCGGGAGCTGCGGTTGATCGCGGCGCACCGGCCCGCGTACAACCGGCGGTCGAAGAACCGGCACCAGGGCTGGTGGATCGGGTTGACGGACGAGGCGTTCCCGCGGTTGTCGGTGGTGCGGCTGCCGCGGCCGGGGGTGCTGGGCCCGTTCCGCAACCAGGCGGACGCGCGGGCGACGGCGGACACGTTGGCCGGTGCTTCGGGGTTGCGGACGTGCACGCAGCGGATCTCGCCGAGGTCGCCGGCCGGGACGCCGTGTGTGCTGGCGGAACTGGGGCGGTGCGGGGCGCCGTGCGCGGGGCGGCAGAGCGTGGAGGAGTACGGTCCGGCGGTCGATTCGGTGGCGGGGCTGATCGCGGGGCTGGACGGCCGTCCGCTGCACACCGCGGCCGCGCACGTGGAGCGGCTGGCGGCGGGGCAGCACTACGAGCAGGCGGCGCGGCACCGGGACGAGCTGGCGGGGTTGATCCGCGCGCTGGGGCGGGCGCACCGGCAGGCGTCGCTGGCGTCGATCGGGGAGCTGATCGCGGCGGCCCCGGACGGCGAGGGTGGCTGGGAGCTGGCGGTGATCCGCTACGGCAGGCTGGCCTCGGCGGGCGTGGCGCGGCGCGGGGTGCCGCCGATGCCGGTGGTGGAGGCGCTGGTGGCGTCGGCGGAGACGGTGCTGCCGGAGCCGGGCCCGTTGCACGGCGCGCCGCCGGAGGAGGTCGGGGTGCTGCTGCGCTGGCTGGCGCGCCCGGGGGTCCGCCTGGTCCGCACGACGCGCCCATGGGCGGAGCCGGCGGCGGTGGCGGGCTGGCGGGGCTGGCTGGACCTGGTCGCCGACGCTCACTCCCTGGAACACGTCGGCTGAGCAGCAGCCAACCGCCGGGTGGCCCGTGCTGCGAAAGGGTTCACGGGCCTGGTCGCGGCAGCTTCCGATGCCTCTCCACGGCCGGTCTCATGCGCCCCAATGTGGCGTTGGTTGCGTTGAATGACACTGCGGCGCGAAGCGCCTCCGTTGAGGGTGGCGGTGGGGCATGGGAGGAGCACCGAACGCCACATTGGGTGCGCTCGACGCACCCAACGCCACATTGGGTGCGCTCGACGCACCCAACGCCACATTGGGTGCGCTCGACGCACCCAACGCCACTGTGAGGATGTGGGGGCGAGGTCACCGGTCCGGTTTGACTCGGAACGCCACCGACCGTGGTGTCTGGCCAATGATCTGTCGGCCGGT
>NZ_JBFBBN010000095.1:0-13822 GCF_040682715.1 Amycolatopsis sp. NPDC051128
CGAGGGCGAGGCCGTTGAGGGTCCGGTCCTTGGCGAACTGGTAGAGCGTCCGGGCGAGCGGGAAGACGCCGGAGAGGGCGAGCGCGGTGAAGTCCTTCGCCGCCCCTGGACCCCCCGGTGGGTGCTTGGCTAGGGGGTTAGCCAGCCTTCTGTGGCCCCTGTGGTGTTTGCTACGTAGCCGTCTGGGCGGATTAGGGCCCTTGTTACCTCTGGCCAGGGGAGTTCTGGGACCTGCTTTACGAGTATCGCTGGGTGAGGGGTCTTTGTTTGGTCTTTTGTCAGTAGGATGAACTTTCCACTGTGGAACCAGTTGCTTGCGTGGCCTTCTTCCGTTTTGAAGTCTGGCAGGCGGGTTCCTGTTGCCGGGTGGAAGTTTTCTGGTGCCGGGTAGCTGATGTCCAGGCCTGAGACCATTCCTGACAGGTGGTGCTGGACCTCGGGGAGGGCTGCCAGGTCTCTGAGGAGGGCTCGTAGGGCCAGTTGCTCCTTCGATGCCGGGATCAGGGCTGTTTGGGCCGCCACGTTTTGCAGCACTCGCTCCGCCACTGGGCGGCGTTCGGATTCGTAGGTGTCCAGGAGGGCTTTGGGGGCCTGGTTGTTGAGTACGGCCGCCAGCTTCCAGCCCAGGTTCATCGCGTCCTGGATGCCAAGGTTCAAGCCCTGACCGCCCGCCGGGAAGTGGATGTGGGCCGCGTCGCCTGCCAGGAAGACCCGGTCGACGCGGTAGTTCGCGGCCAGGCGGGAGTCGTCCGAGAAGCGGGACGCCCAGCGGATTTCCTTGATCTCCGTCTCGGCGCCGAAACTTTCGTGGACTACTTCGTGGATTTCTTCGTCGGTTACCGGGGCGCGGAGGTTCGCCGGGCGGCTCAGGCGGTCGCCGTAGCTCAGGCGGTACAGGTTCGGCTCGGCCAGGGGGATCAGGCCGACGTACGAGCTCGGGCCGTTTGACGTCACCAGGCTCCTCATCGAGCGCCACTCCGACGGGGTGCCCGGGGGCGGCGAGCGGAACAGCACGTCCGCCGAGACGCCGTGACCGCGGCCGTCCAGCCACTCGAACGGCAGGCCCAAGGCCTTGCGGACCACGCTGCGACCGCCGTCGCAGCCCACCAGGTAGGCCGCACGGACCCGCACATCGCCCGCCGTGACCGTGACACTGTCGGGGTCCTGGGTGAACGCGGTCAGCTCGTGGCCGCGCAGCACCCGCACGCCCTGCTCGGCCAGCCGCTCCTCCAACGCCGCCTCGACCTCCGCCTGCGGGATACCCAGCTGGTATGGATGCCGCGTGTCCCAGCCGGCGTAGCTCACCGGAATCGTCGCGAAGTGTCCCTCCGGGACGGTCGCGAACGACCGCTGCTCGGCGCGGCCCAGCAGGCCGCGCAGGTCCAGCACCTCCGCCGTCCGCGGCTGCAGGTTCAGCGCCTTCGACAGGCCCGTCCGCACGGCCATCCGCTCCAGCACCACGACGTCCAACCCGGCCAGCGCCAGCTCGTTCGCCAGCATCAGCCCCGTCGGCCCGGCGCCGGCGACGACCACCTCGGCGGTCAGCTCGTTCATCCTCATCCCCTTAACAACGTTAAATTGACGTGTTCCGAGGATGCCCTTAACATCGTTAAGTTGTCAACCCTGTACCGCGAGGAGACTTCGGCGACATGGCCCTGAACAGGCAGGACATCGCGCGATCCGGACTGAAGCTGCTCAACGAAGTCGGGCTCAACGGGCTCACGCTCCGGCTGATCGCGGCCGACCTCGGCGTCAAGGCGCCCGCGCTCTACTGGCACATGAAGAACAAGCAGGAACTGCTCGACGAGATGGCGACGCAGATGTACCGCGACTCCGCGGCGGACCGGAAGCCGCCGGCGTCGCTGGGGGAGTGGGAGGGCGTCGCCCACAGCGCCCGCGCGCTGCGCCGGATGATGCTCGCCTACCGCGACGGCGGGAAGGTCTTCTCCGGGACCTACCTGGCCGACACGAGGCTGATCGGCCCGCACCCCCTGCGCCGGAGCATCGAAGCCGGGCTGGACGAGGGGCAGGCGAGCCGGGCGACGTTCACCGTCTACTGCTTCGTCATCGGCTTCACGATCGAGGAGCAGGCCGTCCGGCCGATGCCGGGAGAATTCGACGAGCGTTACGTCGGGTCGCCGGGCCAGGCGGTCCTGGGCGACGACGACGCGCGGTTCGAGGACGGCCTGTCGATGGTCCTCAGTGGAGCACGTCAGTGGCTCGAAACGGCGTAAAGCCAGGTCAGCCGCTTAGGGGACCCCCCGTGTAAACGCCCTGAAAGCACCGTGTAATCTTTCTCAAGTACCACAACGGCGCGGGGTGGAGCAGCTCGGTAGCTCGCTGGGCTCATAACCCAGAGGTCGCAGGTTCAAATCCTGTCCCCGCTACAGAGGTAAGAGGCGTGTGCGAACGGAAAACGTTCGCCACGCCTCTTTCGCATTGTATTGGGGGTCGAACCCCCAAACCCCCGCCAAAGGGGTTCCGCCCCCTTGGATCCCCCGCGGTGGTCGCCTTTCGCTACGGATCTCGTGATTCGCGCCTTGGCTCGGCGTGGTTGCGGTGCGTGTCCGGTGTCCGCCAAGCCGGGGATCACCGCCCGTCGAGGTCACCTGCCTGGCGGCGCCGGAATGGTCCACATGCGGCTGGTTGGAGCAAAGTGTGGCCGTGCCGGTTGCGCTGCGTGTCCGAGGTCCACTGTGGACCACCTGGGATTGGGCCGAACGAGGGGATCTCACTAGCCACAATGGACAGATCACCAGGCCACTGTGGACACAGCGGCCGATAAGTGGGAATGTAGGGGGCGTGTCCGAATTGAATGCAACAGCCGCCGCCCTGCTCGGTCTGCTCCACGACGGTCCCGCCACCGGCGGGCAGCTCGTCGCGGGAGCCGGTGAGCGTTTCGGCGCCTTCTTCAGCGTGACCCGCAGCCAGGTGTACCGGGAGCTCCCCGCGCTGTCCAAGGAAGGCCTCGTCCGGCTCGGCAAGCAGGGCCCGCGCTCCAGTCAGCAGTACCTGATCACCGCCGCCGGCAAGAAGGCCTTCAAGGCCTGGCTGACGTCCGAGGCCGGCCCCGACCACCTGCGCAGCCCGCTCATCCTGCGGCTGGTGCACGCCGGGTCGCTGACCGCCAAGCAGCGCCAGACGCTGCTCGAGTCGGCCAGGACCAGCTACAGCCAGCAGCTCGACGACGCGAAGGCGGCCACCAAGGCGGCCGACGGGCCGTACGAGAAGGCCGTCGCCGAGTTCGCCCAGGCACAGGCCAAGGCCGCGCTGAAGCTGCTCGACGCCATCCCCGCGGCCTGAGGTTCGCGCGCCCACGACCGGCCCTCGCGACCGGTCGTGGGTTTTGCCGTAACCTTGACAAACGTGAGTGATGAGTTCGACGCGGCACTGAAGGACCTGACCGGCAAGCTGACGCAAATCGAGTCGGTGATGGACCTCGACGCGTTGCGCGCCCAGGTGGCCGACCTGGAGAAACAGGCTTCGAGCCCCAACCTCTGGGACGACCCGGAGGCGGCGCAGAAGGTCACCAGCCAGCTGTCCCACCGGCAGAGCGAGCTGCGGCGGATCAATGAGCTGCGCCAGCGGCTCGACGACCTGGCCGTGCTGTACGAACTCGCCGAGGCCGAGGGCGACTCCGGCAGCATGGCCGAGGCCGAGGCCGAGCTCGGGAACCTCGGCAAGGACATCGACGGCCTCGAGGTCCGCACCCTGCTCTCGGGCGAGTACGACGACCGCAACGCCGTCGTCACCATCCGTTCCGAGGCCGGCGGCGTCGACGCGGCCGACTTCGCCGAGATGCTGCTCCGCATGTACCTGCGCTGGGCGGAGCGCCACGGCTACCCGACCGACGTCTACGACATCTCCTACGCCGAAGAGGCGGGCATCAAGTCGGCGACGTTCAAGGTGAGCGCCCCCTACGTCTACGGCACCCTCTCCGTCGAGCAGGGCACCCACCGGCTCGTCCGGATCTCGCCGTTCGACAACCAGAGCCGTCGCCAGACGTCGTTCGCGCACGTCGAGGTGCTGCCCGAGGTCGAAGAGGTCGACCACGTCGACATCCCGGAGAAGGACATCCGGGTCGACGTCTACCGCTCGTCGGGCCCCGGTGGGCAGAGCGTCAACACGACCGACTCCGCGGTGCGCATCACGCACATCCCGACGAACATCGTCGTCTCCTGCCAGAACGAGAAGTCGCAGCTGCAGAACAAGGCGGCCGCGATGAAGGTGCTCCAGTCGCGGCTGCTGCAGCGCAAGAAGGAAGAAGAGCGCAAAGAGATGGACGCGCTCAAGGACGGCGGCTCCAGCTGGGGCAACCAGATGCGCTCCTACGTCCTGCACCCGTACCAGATGGTCAAGGACCTGCGGACCGAGCACGAGGTCGGCAACCCGTCGGCGGTGCTCGACGGCGACATCGACGGCTTCCTCGAAGCCGGCATCCGCTGGCGGAAGCAGACGGGCGCCGCCTGATCGGACTAGGTGCGGGGGGTGTCCGCACGACCGCTCACCGTGCGCAAACGCCCCTTGCTCCACCCGGGTGGCCCGGGCAACCGGGGCTTCACGAGCCCGGTGGGTAGTATGCCGAATCGTGATCCGGCTCGAAGAGGTTTCCAAGGTCTACAAGACCTCGACGCGGCCCGCGCTCGAGCGGGTGTCCGTCAACATCGAAAAGGGTGAGTTCGTCTTCCTCATCGGTCCCTCGGGATCGGGGAAGTCGACCTTCCTCAGGCTGCTGCTGCGCGAAGAGACGCCGAGCAAGGGCCGCGTGATGGTGTCCAACTTCGACGTCGCCAAGCTGGCCCGCCGCCGGGTCCCCCGCCTGCGGCAGACCATCGGCTGCGTGTTCCAGGACTTCCGCCTGCTGGCCAACAAGACCGTCGCGGAGAACGTCGCGTTCGCCCTCGAGGTCATCGGCAAGCCGGCCCCGACCATCAAGAAGGTCGTCCCGGAGGTGCTGGAGCTCGTCGGTCTCGACGGCAAGGCGGACCGGCTGCCCAACGAGCTCTCCGGTGGAGAGCAGCAGCGCGTCGCGATCGCGCGCGCGTTCGTCAACCGGCCGCTGGTGCTGCTGGCCGACGAGCCGACCGGGAACCTGGACCCCGACACCAGCCAGGACATCATGCTGCTGCTGGAGCGGATCAACCGCACCGGCACGACCGTCCTGATGGCGACCCACGACCACGGCATCGTGGACTCCATGCGACGCCGAGTCGTCGAGCTGCAGCTCGGCCGGGTGATCCGCGACGACGCCCGCGGCGTCTACGGAATCGGTCGCTGACCGCCGCCCCCGCGACGACAAATCCCGTAACGACGCAGCCCGCACCGACCCCGACTCCCAAGGACCTGCACCCGACATGCGCGCCAGTTTCGTCTTCAGTGAGGTAGTAACCGGCCTGCGCCGGAACATCACGATGACCATCGCGATGATGCTGACCACAGCGGTGTCGCTCGCCATGCTCGGCGGCGGCCTGCTGGCCGTGCGCACGATCGACAAGATGAAGTCCAACTTCCTCGCCGACGTCGAGGTTTCGGTCTACCTCACCGACGACATCAGCGCGGGCGACAAGACCTGCACGCAGTCGCTGTGCAAGTCGCTGTGGACGTCGCTGCAGAGCAACGACGGCGTCGAGTCGGTCGTGTTCGAGAACCGCGACCAGGCCTACGGCCGGTTCAAGAAGATCTTCGAGAGCCAGCCGGAGCTGATCGCGCTCACCGGTCCCGAGTCGCTGCCCGCGTCGCTGCACGTGAAGCTGAAGGACCCGGACCGCAGCGAGTCGATCGTGCAGGAGTTCGGCGGCAAGCCGGGCGTGCGGAAGGTCGACGACCAGAAGAAGTTCCTCGACCGCGTGTTCAACGCCTTCAACGGCGTCCGCAACATGGCTTTCGGCGCCGCGCTCATCATGGCCATCGCCGCGCTGCTGCTGATCGCCAACACGATCCAGGTGTCCGCGTTCACCCGCCGCACCGAAGTCGGCATCATGCGCCTGGTGGGCGCGACGCGGTGGTACACGCAGCTGCCGTTCCTCCTGGAGGCGGTGGTCGCCGGCGCGATCGGGGCGGTCCTCGGGATCATCATGCTGATCATCACGAAGGCCGGGTTCCTCGACTCGGTGTTCACCGGTGACGTGTTCCCGAAGATCACCATGCTGGAACTGCTGTTCCCGGTCGCGCCGATCCTGCTGGCGGTGTCCGTGGTGATCTCCGCCATCACCGGTTACGTCACGCTGCGGCTGTACGTCCGGCACTGAGTAAAGCAAGTGCTCACCGTCCCGAGCCTCACGTAGAGTGGTCGTCATGCCCAAGGAACGTGGCCAGAAGGTGATCGTGTCGAACCGCAAGGCGCGGCACGATTACTCCATCCTCGACACCTACGAGTGCGGTCTCGTGCTCGTAGGTACCGAGGTCAAGAGCCTGCGCGAGGGCAAGGCGTCCCTGGCGGACGCGTTCGCGACCGTCGACGACGGCGAAGTCTGGCTGCGCAACGTGCACATCCCGGAGTACACGCAGGGTACGTGGACGAACCACATGCCGCGGCGCACCCGGAAGCTGCTGCTGCACCGGCGGGAGATCGAAAAGCTCATCGGCAAGACCAAGGAGAGCGGGCTCTCGCTGGTGCCGCTGTCGATGTACTTCAAGGACGGCAAGGTCAAGGTCGAGATCGCGCTGGCCCAGGGCAAGAAGGCCTACGACAAGCGGCAGACGCTCGCCAAGCGCGACGCGGACCGGGACATCAGGAAGGCGATGGGCCGCGCGCTGAAGGGCCGGTTCACGGAGTGACGGCGGGCCCGGCGGACGACGGTGATGTCGCGCGCTGGACAGCGTCACTGGGCCTGCCGGGCCTGGTCGACCTGCACGTCCACTTCCTGCCGAAGCCGGTGATGGCCAAGGTCTGGGCGTACTTCGACCAGGCCTCGGAGCACTACGGCACCGCGTGGCCGGTGCACTACCGCACGTCCGAGCCGGAGCGGCTGGAGACCCTGCGCTCGCTGGGGGTGCTGCGGTTCGCGCCGCTCGTCTACCCGCACAAGCCGGGGATGGCGCGGTGGCTGACGGACTGGGCCCTGGAGTTCGCCGGGCGCGTCCCGGACGCGGTGCCGACGGGGACGTTCTACCCCGAGCCCGGCGCCGGGTCCGCTGTGGACGGTGCGCTGCGCGCCGGCGCCCGGGTGTTCAAGGCGCACGTGCAGGTCGGCGCGTACGACCCGCGCGACGAGCAGCTGAAGCCGGTGTGGGGCGCGCTGGCCGACGCCGGCGTCCCGGTCGTCGTCCACTGTGGACACGGTCCGTTGCGGGGCGACTTCACCGGGTTGCCGGTGTTCGAAGAGGTGCTGGCGCGGCACCCGAAGCTGACGGCGGTGCTGGCGCACGCGGCCATGCCCGAGTACGAGACCGCCTTCGAACTCATGGCGAAGTACCCGCGGGTGCACCTGGACACCACGATGGTGGGAGTGCCGTTCGCCGAGGCGATGTCGCCGCTGCCGCCGGACTGGACGGCGCGGCTGGCCGGGTTCGCCGACCGCGTCGTGCTCGGCACGGACTTCCCGAACATCCCGTATTCGTACGCGACGCAGCTGCGGGCGATCGCCGGCTGGGCGGCCGCCGACGATCGCCTGGGGGAGCCGTTCCTGCGGGCGGTCCTGCACGACACCCCGCTGCGGCTGCTCAACGCCTGATCGCGGCACGGCGAAAGCCGTGAATGTCGCATTGAGGGACTTCAAGTCCCTCAATGCGACATTCACGGACCTTCGGCCCCGGCTACTGCGCGGGTTCGCCGGACGGGACCGGCAGCCGGGTGCCCAGGGCGGCCGGGGTGCCGAAGTTCGGCGTTCCGTCCGCGTTCCAGGTGAACTTCTGGGCGCGGGTCGTGCGGTTCATGTCGCAGCCGCCGCCGCTGGAGTTGTTGGCGTGGTAGACGATCCAGTCCTCGGTGCCGTCGGGGGACTTGAAGAACCCGTTGTGGCCGGGGCCGAACACCGAGTTGGCGTTGCTGCGCTGGAAGACCGGCTGGGCGGACTTGACCCACGAGGACTGCTGCAGCGGGTCGCCGCCGTTGTAGGTCAGGAGGCCGAGCTTGTAGTCGGGGGTGGAGCAGTGGCTGGCGGAGAACACGATGAACGTCTTCCCGTTATGTTGCAGCACTTCCGCGCCTTCGTTGACCGCGCCGCCGACGGTTTCCCAGCTGTAGGACGGCGACGACAGGACGTGCCGCGTGCCGCTCGCCGTCCACGGGTTCGAGAGGGGCCGGATGAAGTTCGGCTGGGAGCCGTTGTAGAACGTGCCCAGCAGGTAGAGCTGTCCGTTGAGCTGCAGGATGCTCGGGTCGAGCTCCCAGGTGTTGTCCTGGGTGGGGTCGAGCAGGTCGGCCTTGAAGCTGTACGGCCCCATCGGGTCGGTCCCGGAGCTTTCGAGCACGTGGATGCGTTGCGTGCCCAGGTCGTAGGGTTCGCGGCCGGCGACGTAGTACAGGTACCAGCGCGGGCCGTTGGGCCCGGTCAGCAGGTGGAACTCCGGCGCCCACATCGTCCCGGCGCCGTTCGGCCGGGTGAGCGTGAAGATGACGGTGTCCGGAGCGCTCGCGAGCCCGCCGAGGGTGCGGGACCTGCGCATGGTGATCGTCGAGTTCCACGTCGTGGTGGCGAGGTAGTAGTAGCCGTTGTGGTACTGCAGCCAGGGGTCCGGACCGTGCTGGCTCAGCGGGTTGGTGTAGGTGGCCGCGCTCGTCCCGGCGGCGACGCGCCAGGCCCGGCTGGTCGCGCTGGCGCACGGCAGCTGGACCAGCGCGGCGCCGTTCGCCGAGCTGTCGCCGGCCGGGGCGACGCATTTGCCAGAGCTGACCGCGACGACGTTGAAGGTGTTGGTCCCGGCCGGCTGCAGCCGGAACTGCTGATTCGTCTCCCCGTGACACGCGTACTGGATCACCGCGGCGTTGTCCGAAGTGGACGCACCATAAATGTCCACACAACTGCCGGAGGTGAACGTGCCGATCGTGTAAGCGTCACCGACCGGGGTGAACGTGAACGACTGCCCCGCACCGGAATTGCAGGCGGTCTGGGTCAGCTGCACGGCACTATTGCCGTTGGCCACGGTGGCGCAGCTGCCGCTGCCCTGGTTGACCATCGTGCTGGTGAACGTGGCGGCCGCGCGCGCCTCGCGCGCGGGCACCGCCACGAACAGCCCGGCCACCAGAAATGCCGTCACCAGCCACGTGAACCGCCGCGGTGGCGACCCGCCAAGACGCGTCATTGAGTCTTCACATCCTCGACCAGAAGGAGAGAAACCGGGAATTCGAACCATACCTCGGACGCGGCCGCCAGAACAGATTCAGTGCGAAATCGCCGGCCGAAATCCCTTTCGGGATTCGGTTGTTTTCTCCTGCCGAAAAGAATGGTGACCGGTCAGCGGACGTGCTGGGCGAAGAAAGTGGTGAGATACGCGCGTTGGGCGGAAAGGCTCCGCCGCGCGTCGATGGTACCGATGAACGGCGCGGTCACCGCCGGGTCCAGGCCGAGCTGGGGGAGGAGCGCCTGGTAGTCGGTGTAGCTGAAGTGCTCGCCGTCGGCCAGCCGCGCCTCGCGGGTCCAGCCCCGCTGGTGGCGCAGGAATTCCTGCCACGACGCGTCGGACTCCGCGCTGTGGTCGCCCGCGCTCAGCAGGAGGAACGGCCGGTCGAGCCCTTCGTCGGCGACCCGGCCGAAGTCGCGGGCCGACTGGGAGTACGCCATGCTGCCGTCGAGGTCGGCGCCCGCGTCGATGCGCTCGTCCGAAACCATCGTCTCGCCGGTCGTGAACCCGCCGGCGGAGTGGCCGAACATGCCGACGCGCGAAAGGTCGAGAGCGAGCCCGGCCGGGAGCCCGCGCCGCTCCGCGTCGGGGTTTCCGCCGTGCGCCAGGGTTTCCAGCTCGTCGAGCACGAACCGCGTGTCCGCCACCCGCGTGGCGATCAGCTGTTTGCCTGTCTCGGGGCCCGACGGCAACGCCCGGCGTTCCACGCGGCCACCGGGAAACTCCACCGCCGCCGGCTCGTGCGTGTGGTCGATGGCCACCGTCACGTACCCCTCGCTCGCGAGCTGTTCCAGCTGCGCGGTGCCGGCCGCACGGGGGAACCTGGCGCCGGGGGAGTAGAGCACGACCGGCCGCCGCCCGCCCGCCGCGGCGGCGTCCACGCGGGCGTGCGTGGCGAAGGTGTAGTCGAGGCGATCGGCGGGGAGGCCGAGCCGGCCGGCGTCTTCCGCGGCGGCGGCCGCGGCGACCGCGGGGGTCAGGTACGCCGCTGCCGGGTTCCCGGACGGCCGCGCCGGGTACCGGACGGTCACCATCAGCTCCCGGGTGGTGCCCGGGACCCATGGGTCCGGCCGGGCCTCGTCGACGAGGTGCAGTTCGGTGCTGCCCACGGCGTAGGGCCCGGTCGGCGCCGGCAGACCGAGCCGGACCGGGGCCGGCGCGGCGGACGCGGTGGAGATCGTGGCCGTCAGCAGGACGCCGGTGAGAAGGAGAGTCGGTTTCGTTCGCATGATCGCGAACGTAGGCGCGCCCCGGGTGGCGCGGCATCGGGGTGATCACCGGTTTCGGCCCGGAGATCGGCCGGGCCCGTCCGGGCGAACGGACGGGCCAGGCCGATGCTCACCCGCCGAAGGTGACGACCAGGCGGCCGTCCGCGGCGAAGGACCACTTCATGGTGCCGGCGTAGGACGAGCACCGGGACCCGTTCGTGCCGGACCAGAACTGGTTGGAGCTGTCGACGTTGCCGACCGTCTTGTCGTTCGACCCGCTGCCGCTGCGGCAGGAGGTGTTGTTCCGGAACACCGAGGTGCCGGCGTCGAACGAGAAGTTGCGCTCGGTGTTGTCGATGCTCGCGTTGTCCGAGATGGACATCGAGCCGGGGTTGCTGTTGTAGGTGAACCCGTGGTGGCCGTTGCGGTAGGCGATGCTGCGCCGGACGACGTGGCCGACCGCGATCTTGTCGCCGCCGAGCTTGTAGCCGTTGCGGTCGCCGTTCCCGGCCTGGGAGCCGTCGGTGAGGGTGCCGTTGCCGTAGGCGAGGGAATCCTCGATGGTCACCGGGCCGATCGGGCCGGTGTCGGTCTTGGTGTAGAGGTCCCAGCCGTCGTCGATGTTGTTGTGGGACACGTCGTAGCGGAAGACGTTGCCGGTGCCGGAAGTGAGCTTCGAGGCGAAGCCGTCGGCGTCCTCGCCGTCGGAGTCGGCGTTGTCGTGGGACTCCGAGCTGACGATGAGGTTGTTGGACGGCCACTGGTCCTTGGGCGTGTCCGAGGCCATCCGCGAGATCTGCAGCCCCGAGTCGCGGTTGAAGCGCGTCACCACCCGTTCGACGATGTTGTTGCTGCCGCCGACGAAGATCCCGTTGTCGCCGGCACGCTGGACGACGAGGCCGGACACGCGCCAGTACGACCCGTTGAGGGCGAGCCCGCGGTTCGCCGGGTCCTCGGTCATGGCCGAGAAGTTCAGCACCGGGGTTTCGCCCGGGTAGGCGGAGAGGTTCTTGCGGGCGCTCGAGGTGCCGTTGTTGCCCGGCGCGATGGTGACGGTCTGGGAGTGGTTGTAGGTCCCGCCGCGCAGGTAGATCGTTCCCCCGGCGGTGACGCGGGTGAGCGCGGAGGTGAGCGTCGTCGGGTCGGCCTGCGTTCCGGCCGCGCCGTCCTTGCCGTTCGGGGCGACGTACAGCGCGCCGTTCTGCGGGGGAGGGGTGTCGCCCACCGTGAAGCCGAGGTTGTCGACGTTCGGCAGGCCGGCGGAGGTGGTCGGGGACAGCCGGATCGTGTTGCTCCCCGCGCGCACGGGGACGGTCACCGTCGTGGTGGCCCAGGTGGTCCACGCGCCGGTGCCCGCGAACGCCAGAGACTGGACGGTCGAGGAGTTCACGACGAGGTCGGCCGGGCGGCCGCCGGTGGTGCCATTGGCGTACCGGATCGCCAGCGTCGCCGTGCCCGCCGCCGAGGCGTTCGCCGTGAACTCGGCGTACGCGCCCGTCGCGTTGGTGCCGTTGCAGAAACCGGAACCGGAGAAACCGGACCAGTTGCTGTCGATGGTGCCGGTGCAGACCGCCGGGGCGGTCTCGGCCTCGAGGAGGGTGGTCGCGGCGGCCGCCGAGGGGGACGGCAGACCGAGTGCCCCCGCGGCCAGGGCGACGCCACCGATGAGCGGCTTGATTTTCATCATCCGTCTCCAGAAGTGGGGAGCGGCGTGGACAGTGCCCCGCTGCCCGAACACCGCGTGCTGCCTCGTGCTCCGGGTCCCCTTCGACCAGGGCAAGGATCGAAACATCGATGAAACGTCAGGGTATTGAAAGCGCTTTCTCGTTGTCAAGACCGGGTCGAGATACGCGGCTGACCAGCTGGAAAGCGCTTTCAGTCGCACTGAAAACATTTTCATTCCTCGGCCATTCGGGTGCTTTCCGGCGCGGCGGGTGTGCCGCGGGCGAGCGGCTCGTCCGATGTCATCACGACGTCGCCGGAGCTCCGGGCCCGGTATGGGGGTGGGCACGCCGGTGGCCCCGAGGCGGTGCCCCGGGGCCACGTGGACGGTACTGGTGATCAGTAGGTCAGGACGGAAACGGTCTCGTAGATCCGCTGCTCAGGAGTGTTCGTCGCGCCGAAGCCGTTGGCCCACAGCGAGTTCACCCGGCTGCGCTCGGCGGAGTTGGGGACCGCGTTGGTGCACGACGGGCCGGGGCCGCCACCCGACATCAGTTCCGAGCATGGGCCCGAGTAGTGGTCGGGCAGCCCGAGGGCGTGCCCGGTCTCGTGAGCCGCGATGCGGGTCGGGTTGTACTGGCGGGCCTGGGTGTAGTCGATGAAGATGGTGCCGCTGCCATGCCCGTTGGTCTGGGCGTAGGAGCCCCGGGGGTCGTTGCCTTCGGTGTAGCGGAGGCTCGCGCCGGAGTTGCGCTCGACCAGTTTGACGTTGGTGACGCTGCGGTTCCAGTTGGCGGCACCGGCGTTGATGACCGAGCGGAAACTCGGTGCGCTGGAGGTGCTGTAGTACACCGTGGTGACCGCGGCTTCCTGGTGGGTGGTGGCCGACGCGGTCCCCGCGGCGAGCGGGGTCATGGTCAGGGCGAGCGCGACGGCGCCGGCCAGGGCGAACTTCCTCGACATCGGAAGACTCCTCGTGGGGACGGGGGATTTGCCGGATTCGCGCGCTGTCGGGAACTTACCCGGTGGAGGCGGCCGCCGAAGCCGACTAACGTATGGCGGTGTAAGTGGTGATTTACCAACACTTTCTATGGGTTGACAACGGCTGGGATCGGGTCGAGGAGCTGCTGTCCGAGCTTCCGCGCGGCCGCCGAGCAAGGCGGGTGAGCTTGCCCACCGGCGGTCGCGGGGTCCCCGACGGTCGTGTCGAACCGGACGGCCCGAATCGTCGGTAGACTGGAACTCCTCGGGAGGTGTGGCATGACGGCGGAAGAGCTGATCATCGAGTTCGCCCTGACGCGCCTGGACCACCCGGAGCTCGACCTGGAGGAGCTGGCCGCGCTCGTCGTCCGGCGGGGCGGGCCGGAGCGGGAGCTGGAGTTCGCGTCCCGCAACCTCGCCGACCGCGGCGAACTCCGCGGCGCGCCCTTCCCGACGGCGGTCGAGTACGTGCTGCGCGTGGTGCTCACCCTGCGCGGCCCCTCGGACTAGCGGCCTCTCGGGCTGGCGGCCCCTCGGGTTGGCGGCCCTCGGCTTGGCGGTCCCCTCGGGTTGGCGGTCCCCTCGGACTGGCGGCGACCAGGACGCCGAGGTAGTAGTCGACGATGTCGAGCTTGGCCAGCCGGACGTAGGCGCGGGTGGTGGCGGGTGCGATGGAGGTGATCACCGGG
>NZ_JBFBBN010000096.1:0-10676 GCF_040682715.1 Amycolatopsis sp. NPDC051128
CCGCCCCAAGGCGCTCGGCGGTGGCCCTGCCGACTACTCCTGGCATACCTGATGCGGCAGCGACCCATGGCTCAGCTTTCGCTCCAAATACTGGGGCGATTTGCAGGCCGGGCGAAGCCAAACCCCAACACGCTGGCCTCAACCGCCGCTGTAACCCGCTCCTCAACCTCGGATTCCATCCGGTCGGGGATGGCGATGGTCGGGTAGCTGGGCATCTCGTAGTCACCCGTCTCGCGGACCTGCATCCCCTGCTCGCCCAACTCAATCAAGGTTCCGCGATAGCGCAGGAAGGGTCGGCCCTCACATTCAACTGCCTCCCCGTAGCCTTGAACCCGTGTCACATGGTCAATCGCGAGGCGGTTCAACTCGGCCACATCGCCCAGAATCCCGTCGCACTCTCTGTCGATCACGCCACCTGTGACGTAAAAACGCTCCATGGCAAGCAACTGCTGGAGTGGAATGATCCGAGCGTCCGGCTTTGCCGGCTCGTTCGGGTCGGCGTCTTTACTACCCGCCGTATTGTAGATAATGAGAAGAACCTCGCGAAACGGAGACTCTTTCAGCGCTGAACGTACTTCCTGGTCGAAGAACTGATCCGTCAAGTACTCCGTTGCGTCGAACTTGAGCTCGAACCAGTCGAGGATAACCAGATTGAGATGGCTAAAGCCGTCGGAGTCATATCGCCGCGCAGCCTTTGATCGGATCACCCCACAAAGGGATGATCGAAAGTCTGCGACTGTCGGGCTCTCCATGATGATCGCTGGCACGTTTGCCTGGCGCAGATTCCCGTGCTTGTCGGTAATCTCCACTGTCACGGATTTAAGAATGTTTACGTCCCTCTTGTGCAGATGGGAACCTCCGGACCAAAGGCGGTGTGCGTATCCGTGAACAAGATTGAACCGCGCTTGCGATTCGTGGATAAACAACTGTGTGATCTCAACACCAAAAGGTCTGCCGCCTGCCCGGCGAGTCAGGGCGAAGTCTGGACGTTCGCGCGGAATAATGCTATGGAAGGATGACAGGTCATACGCCATCCTAAGGATGGCGACCTCTTGCGCCCGCTTGCGTTCACCGGGCGCCATCCCCGCGAACGGGTCAGGAGGGGGTTCGCCAATGTCCATGCCTCAGGGTAGCGACCAAAGACCCGGTTCATTGCCGGCCTAGCCAGGCTGGGTTGCGGCTTACTTTCGCAGATCCTCGGCTGCGCGGACGACAAGCCTCCGCGCGTCCTCTCCGGTTACAGCTTCCTTCCATAGGCGTTCCATGGCTTTGGCGTACGCCGCAGCCTCGTCGTCTCGATGGGTCGTCTCGCCGACGAAGGTCTCCACGATGGCTACGTCGTCGTACATCTGGAAGGAGTTCTGCGGTGTGGTGGCGAGTTGGACGCCGAGCGGCAGGATGCCGAAACGGATGTTCGGTACGCCAACCACGGTTTGCAGCCGGTCGAGCTGGCCGCGCATGACCTCGGGCGAGCACAGCAGCCACCGCAGTACGGGCTCGGCTAGCAGGAACTCGAACCGCTTACTGGTGTCGTACAGGAGTTGCTGTCGCTGCATACGGAAGGCTACCGCGGCATCCACGTCTACGATGTCGAGGTTGTGCAGCTCGACCATCTCGGTGAGGACGCGGCGGGCGTAGGCGGCGGTCTGGAGTAGACCGGGCACATACACGGTCTCGAAGTGCCGGATCAGGCGCGATTCGGCGACCAACTGGTTGTAGCTGTCCTGGACACCGGCTTGGCCTTGGCGCATCCGGCGGCGGAAGCTGCGGTGCGCGGCCTGGACCTCGCCGAGCATCCGCAACAGGTCCTGCGCGGCGGTGTCGTCTGCACCGCAGGCGCGTGCCCACGCGTACAGGTCGGCTGGCGCCGGCATCTGCCGGCCGTTCTCCAGTCGGGAGACCTTCGACGGTGCCCAACCGTTCGCGTCGGCGAGCTGCTTGCCGGACAGGCCGGCCTGCGTGCGCAGGGCACGCAGGCGATCGGCCAGTCCTTCGGGCTGGGTCAACCACTCTTCGATCGGGTTCATCGCATGACTTCCTCGTGCTAAGCGGCTGCGCTCCGCGCGTTGGTCGGAGCGGCGTAGTGGACTGCCAGGTCCCGCCAAGCACACGCCTGCACCACGGTCGCCGGGTCGGTCACCAGCTCATTGCCGATCCGGTGGCCGACATCGTCGAACCGCATCATGATCAGTCGGCTGGAATCCAGCAACCACCAGTCGACGTCGCCGGCTGCGGGCAGCAAGCCGACCTCATGTGCTCTCGCCCGCGTCAGGTAGTGGATCTCCTCGCCGGCTTCGACGTTCCACCGGCCGATCCAGCGTTCCCACCGCTGGTAGTCGGTCGGCGGGTCCTCGTGCACCCGCACGCGTTCGATCCGCTTGCCCTGCTGCGTCAGCTCGGCGATCTGCTCGAACCAGGCGGCAAGCCCGGGAACCTCAGTCGGGGGCTCCCGGTCGCCGGCCAAGAACTTCGCCACCGTGTCGTGCTCGCTGGGCTCCAGGTACGCCGGCTGAAGCTCCAACCGGAACGCGGTGTGATCGAACGTGCGGAGCTGGTCGGCGAACTCGGCGTCGGTGAGCGGTGTTCCCATGGTCAGCCCATCTCGCGCAGGCGGTCGAGCACGTTCGCCGGAACGAAGACGCCGTCCTCGTCGTCCGCCAACTGGCGAAGCTGCGCACGAGTCTCGTCATCGAGCTTGATGCCCTGGACGACGTAGCCGCCCTCGGTCTTGTACAGCGCCGGGCAGCCGCCACCTCCGGAGACGACGTCCTTCCACAGGAACTCCAGGTTCCGCATCCTTATGCCCCTTCCATCGCTGCGCCCCGCGACGCAGGTACCCCGATGCTGCACTGCTGAGCATCTTCACGCAATCGCCCCGGTTGCTGACTAGACAACCGGGGCGAGGTGGTGCGAGTGACGGAGCCTGGCAGGCTCCAGCCTAAAGCAATTGCGAGCAACTGCTTGACGATGCGTGAGGCAGCGAGCATCATCGAACTGCGCCGGATTCCCGGTAGCAGAACAGTCAAGGGCCGGGGAAGCCGGCCGACTCGACCAGGAGGTGTGGGGCATGGCTGTCCCGAACTCGATCAAGGTTCCGGTTCCGTTCGATTACGTCTTCCCGGCGGGTGCGCTGTGCCTCGGGGTGGAGCCGGTGACGGACTTCGACAAGCGGGGTCAGGGCGACGACCAGGCCCGCGACAAGGACACGGGCGAGCGCCTGTGGGTGGTCAAGGTCCTCGACTTGGACCCGGAGGCGGGGAAGTTCGGCGGCACGAAGGAGGTCAAGGTGAAGATCGCCGCACCTCAGCAGCCGGTGCCTCCGGCGTCGAAGATCCCGGGCTATCCGCCGGCGGTGATGTTCTCGGACGTGACGCTGACGCCGTACGTGGACTCGCAGCGTTGCAAGGGGTCGGGGAAGTGCCGGGCGCGTCAGGCGTGGTCGATCCGCGCCGGGGCCATGACCGAGCCGACCGCCGCCGTGTCGAAGCAGGCGGCCTGACCAGAACTCGACGCGCGGGGCGGGCCTCATCCGCCAAGACAACTCCCGCCCCGCGCACTGACCCGATCCTCTTGGAAGGAGTTGGGCTGATGCCCACGCTAGCTGACGCTGCCCGCATCGTCGGGAACCCGCGCCCCGCCCCCCGCCGCACCACCCACCGCCGGACGGTGATGCGTCTGGCCGGTCCGGGTATCCGGGCGGCCCGCGAGGTCTACACCACCATCCCGTCCGACGCCGTCCGCGTGGCCGCGCTGGTGGAGATTTCCGCCGCTGCTGCTGCTTTGGCGCGGACGGTGGTGAAGCTGCGCCGTCTCGACCCGGACCTGATCGCCCCGCACGTGGCCGACCGGGTCGACCTTCGGGCGGTGCTCGGCCGGGGTCGGTGGCTGCCGACCATGATCCGCCACGTTCCCGCGCCGCAGTCGGGGCCGGTGGACCTGGCCGCTCTCGCTCCGGCTCGCCCAGTCCGCCGCCGCGTCGTGCGCCGTACCGGTGCCCCGGGTCAGGCCGTCCTGTTCGCCGCTGCGGGTGGGGAGGGCTGAGGGATGCCGCTGGTCAACGTGATCCGGGGTGAGCGCATCGACTCCGCGCCGATCAACGTGCGGACGCCGTTCGTGCGTATCCCGCTGTGGCTGGCCCTGTCCTGGTGGACCCTCAAGGGCCTCGCCCGGCTGGCCGTGGTGCTGGTCCGGTTCTGGTACGTGACCGCCCCGGTGGTGTTCTTCGCCTGGCTGTACCTGCGCTTCGGCTGGGTCGGCCCGGTCGGCGTCGTCGGCCTGGTCGGCGTCGTCGGCCTGGTCGCCACCGTCACGGCGGGCTGGGGGTTTGGGCATCGGTCGTCGTGGCTGCGGTTCGGGTGGTGGCCGGTCCTGGCCCGCTTCCGCCGCTGGCTGTACCGGCGCAACTGGCACGCCGCGATGGTCACGGCGAAGCTCGCTGTCTCCTTCGACTCCCACACGGTGCTGCCTGTCCTGCGGTCGGTGCGCTGCGGCGCCGGGGTGGATGTGGTGACGGTGCGGATGGTCACCGGGCAGATCCCCGACGACTTCGCCCGCGTAGCGGAACGCCTGGCGCACACCTTCGGCGTCCGGCAGGTCAAGGCGGTGCCAGGCTCGCGGCCGGATGTGGTGCTGCTGCACCTGTTCCGCGGTGACCCCCTCGCCAAGCTCGTCCGCCCGCTGCCGGTGCCGGCGGTCCCGGAGTTCACCGCCCTGCCCGTGGGTCGGCGTGAGGACGGCGAGGGTTACGACCTGCGGCTGTTCGGCACCCAGGTCCTCGTCGTCGGGGCGACGGGTGCGGGGAAGGGCTCGGTCATCTGGTCGCTGGTCCGCTCGCTGGCCAACGGGGTCACCTCCGGCCTCGTGCAGTTGTGGGGCCTGGACCCCAAGGGCGGCATGGAGTTGGGGATGGGCGCGCCGATGTTCGCCCGGTTCGCCCGCAAGGACTACCCGGCCATGGTGGAGCTGATCGAGGAAGCCGCCACCGTCGCCAAGGACCGCGCCGGGAAGCTCTACGGCCGGACCCGCCAGCACGTGCCGACGCCGGATGAGCCGCTGATCGTCGTGGTCATCGACGAGCTGGCGAACCTGACCGCGTACCTGACTGACCGGCAGTTGAAGGACCGCGTCAAGGCCGCCTTGTCCATCCTGCTGTCGCAGGGCCGCGCCGTGGGCGTGCACGTGGTGGCGGCGATTCAGGATCCGCGTAAGGAGGTGCTGCCGTTCCGGGACCTGTTCCCCACCCGCATCGGCCTGCGGCTGGCCGAAGCGGCTCAGGTGGATTTGGTGCTGGGTGAGGGGATGCGGGACCGGGGCGCGCTGTGCGACCGGATACCGCAGGGCCTGCCGGGGGTGGCGTTCGTGGTCATCGACGGCGACCCCACCCCGATGCGGGTCCGGTTCTCCTACCTGACCGATGACGAGATCCGCGACATGGCCCACACCTACGGCCGCCTGCGCGTCATCGACGGCGAAGTCCTGGACGGTGCCGCATGAAGCCTCACCCCACCACCACCCGCACCGACCGGATCGAGGGCCTGGTCCTCGTCGTCATCCTCCTGCTCGTCGCCGGCTTCGCCGGGGCCGCGTCGTTCACCCACGTCAAAGACTGGACCCTCGACAACAGCCCACCCGGGACCGGGGCGTGGTTCGGCTGGGCCAACGCCGTCATCTCCGAACTCGTCCCGGTCGCCGCGCTACTGACCATCCGACGCCGCAAGCGCAACCGCCAACGGGTCGGCTACCCGATGTTCCTCCTCATCGCCGCCGTCCTCCTGTCTCTCGCGGCGCAGCTCGCCGTCGCCAAACCCGGCCTGTCCGGCTGGCTGCTGTCGGCCGTGCCCGCGCTGGCGTTCATGGGCCTGTCCAAACTCGTCCTCACCACCACCTCGGCCCCTGCTCCGGCTCCGGTTCCGGCTCCTGCCTCCTCCCGTCCGGTCGCGCCGCCTGCTCCCGCCCCGGCTGCGTCCCGTCCGGTCGCGCCGCCCGCACCGGCTGTGGCTGAGCCGGTCGCCCTGGTCGACGCCGAGCCCGCCCCGGCTCCGGCTCCTGTCCCGCCTGCTCGTCCGGTTGCGGTGGCTCCGGTGCCGCCGGCCGCGTTCGCCCGCCGCAACGGCGTCCCCCTGATCGGAGAGGTGACCCGATGACTGACCACCTGCTCTCTGGCGTCCTCTTCGCCGCCTGCCTCGCCGTCTTCGCCTGGGATCAGTACCGCCTCTACGCCGTGCGCTACGAACTGGCCGCCCTGCACCGCTCCACCCTGCGCGACCCGCTCACCGGCCTCGCCAACCGCGCCGGCCTCGCTCAGTCGTGGGAGCAGCTCGCGGCCTTGCGGCCGTGGGTGGTGGTGATCGACCTGGATGGCTTCAAGCCGGTCAACGACACTCACGGCCACGCCGCCGGAGATGTCGTCCTGACCGCTGTCGCGTCCCGGCTCCGCTCGGTGCACGGTGTCGCCGCCCGCCTCGGCGGAGACGAGTTCGCCGCGCTGCTCCTGGACACCAACCCCGCCACCGCGGCCCGCCGCCTGGCCGCCGCGATCGCCGCCCCCGTCCGCCTGCCCTCCGGCGCGGCGGTGTCGGTGACCGCCAGCATCGGCCTCGCACCCGCCAGCCCGGCCGGCCTCGCCGCCGCCCTCGCTGACGCCGACGCGGCCATGTACCGGGCCAAGACCACCCGCACCGGAGTCGCCGCGTTCGACCCGCTCCGCGACGACCACACCACCCCCACCGCCGACCCCCGACCGCTGCTCCGCACCCGCGAACTCGCCCCGAGCGTGGGGGTGAGCCGATGACCCTGACTCCGACGCTGCCCGGCCTCGAACCCGCTCCCGTGGTGGAGCCGAGGCCGGGCTCCCGGGCCGCCCGCATGCTCATGCCCCGCTCCATCGACGTCGTCAAAGACCTCGCCGCCGACTACGGCGTCTGCACCCGCCCCATCTCCCTGCGCCGCACCGACCTCGACTCCGGGCAAACCGAAGTCATCGACATGCCCTGCGGCGCCACCCAAGAGGCCAAGTGCCCGGCCTGCGCGAAACGGGCACGCCGCCTGCGGCAGCAGCAGATCCGCGAAGGCTGGCACCGCGACGACGAACCCCACCCCGGCCCCCGCCCGGCCACCGAGGCGCAACAGGCACTCATCATCGCCCGCGCCCACCTGGAATTCGCCCGCGACGAAGCCGCCCGCACCTCCCAATGGGACCAGGTGGCCGACCTGGACGACGCCATCGCAGAGCTGGAAGCCGAGATCACCACCGAAGGACTCCGGGGCCGACCCGCACCGCCCCACGCCTCCGAGGACTCCGACGACGGCGACGGGAAGCGGCGGGTCCGCTCCACCAAACGCCGCCAGGACGCCCCGGACCTGCCCCGCCTGCCGGTGGACAACCGCACCATCGGGCGGACATTCGAAGGCCACGGCGGGCAGGTGTTCCGGCCGTCGATGTTCCTGACCCTCACCCTCGGCTCCTACGGCCGCGTCCACTCCGACGGCACCCCGGTCGACCCGGACGCCTACGACTACCGCCGCGCTGCCTGGGACGCGGTGCACTTCCCCCGGCTCCTGGACCGCTTCTGGCAGAACCTGCGCCGCGCAGTCGGCTGGAACGTCCAATACGCGGGCGCAGTCGAGCCGCAACGCCGCCTCGCCCCGCACGCGCACTTCGCCATGCGCGGCACCATCCCCCGCACCCTCGTCCGCCAGGTCGCCGCCGCCACCTACCACCAAGTCTGGTGGCCGCCCCTCGACGAGATGGTCTACGAACCCGGGAGGGCGCCGCGATGGGACGCCGACGCCGCCGGCTACACCGACCCCACCACTGGGCGGTTGCTGCCGTCGTGGGATGACGCCCTGGACCTGGTGGACGCCGACCCCGACGCGCAACCCGTGCACGTCGTCCGCTTCGGTAGCCAGGTCGACGCCAAAGGTGTGCTCGCGGGGACCCGGGTCGCGGACCGGTGCGTCGGCTACATCACCAAGTACCTGACCAAGCAGGCCGCTGACTGCCACGAGGTCACCACCGGCCGTCAGCGCGCGCACCTGGAACGGCTGTGGCAAGAGCTGCGGCACACGCCGTGCTCCGAGCGGTGCGCGAACTGGCTGCTCTACGGCATCCAGCCGAAGAAGGCCCGACCCGGGTTGAAGCCGGGCAACTGCAAGAACAAGGTCCACAAGCGGGAAACGCTCGGCATCGGCGGCCGACGCGTTCTCATCTCTCGGCAGTGGTCCGGCAAGACCCTGGCCGATCACCGGGCCGACCGTCGCGACTGGGTCAAAGCCCTGCTCGGTGTCACCACCGATGCCAACACCGCCCCGGCCGGTGGCGAACAGCGCCACGCGTGGGAACTCGCCAAGCCCACCGACCCCGACGTCCCGCCGATCGGCCACCGGGTGCTGCGCGCCATCTCCGAACGCATCCAATGGCGCGCCCAACTCGACGCCGCCAGACGCGCCGCCGCCGACCCGCCCAACGTTTCGGCAACCGCCTCACGTCAGTCCGCAGAGCAGGAAGGGACCGCAGCATGAGCGAGAAGAAGAGCGTCCGCCCAGCTGAGGCTGCGGCCCTGCTCGGCGTCTGTCGAGACACCGTCTACGTCCTCATGCGATCCGGTCGCCTGCGGTCGATCAAGGCGGGCCGTGCTCGGCTGATACCGGTCGCGGCAATCGATCAGTTCCTGTCGGCCGATGAGGAGTTCGCGGCATGACGGGCCGGCGGCGTCGTGCTCATGGTGAGGGCTCGGTGTACGAGCAGCGCCCGGGCGTGTGGGCTGCGGTGGTCGATCTCGGATGGATCGACGGGAAGCGTAAGCGGAAGTACGTCTACGCCAAGAGCGAGGCTGAGGCGGTCCGGAAGCGGGACGATCTGCGTCGTCTACTTCAGCTCGGGGTCGACCTGACCGCGCAGTCTCGGACGCTGGAAGCCTGGTTGACCGAGTGGCTGCGGGACGTGAAGGCGCACGACGGCACACGGCCGTCAACGCTTGTCCGTTACCGCCTGGCCGTGACAAAGCACCTGGTGCCGGGCCTCGGCCGGGTCAAGCTCGACCGGCTCACCCCTCGGGACGTACAGCGGTTCCTCACCGGGCTGCGCGGGAAGCTCGCACCGGCCAGCATCATCAAGGTGCACGCCGTGCTGCGGGTCGCCCTGGCCGACGCTGAGCGGATGGACCTGGTGCCGCGCAACGTCGCCAAGGCCGCCAAGCCGCCGGCTCTCGGCCGGACCGAGCGACGTGCGCTGACGCCGGAGGAAGCCAAGACGCTGCTGTCGGTGCTTACTGGGGACCGACTGGAATCGCTGTTCGTCCTGGCGCTGGCGACCGGGCTCCGGCGGGCTGAGTTGTTGGGCCTCCGGTGGTCGGATGTCGACCTGCCGGGCCGGGCGTTTTTCGTTCGGCAGACGCTCCAGCGAACGGATCGCGGGTTGGAGTTCGTGCCGCCGAAGACGCACCGGTCGAGCCGTCCGGTGCCGCTGTCGACCCTCGCGGTGAGGGCGTTGGAGTCGCAGCGGGTGCGCCAGGCTAAGGAACGGCTCGCGGCCGGTGAGGTGTGGACGGATCTCGGCCTGGTCTTCGCCAGCACCATCGGTACAGCGATGGAGCCGCGGAACGTCAACCGGCGCTTCGAGCAACTGCGCGCGGCGGCTGGTCTGGACTGGCTGCACCTGCACGACCTGCGCCATGCATTCGCCACGTTCCTGCTCGACCAGGGCGAGGAGCTGCGCACGGTAATGGAGCTGCTCGGGCACTCCACGATCCGGATGACGGCCGACACCTACGGGCACGTCCTGCCGGCGCGGGCTCGTCAGGCTGCCTCGGCCATCGACCGGGTCCTCGGCGAGGAGGGCATGGCGTGACCGCTTGGCTGTACGAATGGCTGTACTCGGAACCGAGATCAACCGGGAAAGTGCTTGTGGAGCCCAGGGGACTCGAACCCCTAACCCCTGCCTTGCAAAGATCAAGACTGCTGTCGGCCTGCGTCGCTCATTGCCGCTGACCTGCACCGCTTGTCGGCCGCTGCCGTTCTCCCGCGGCGCTCGTCGGTCGTCTTGGCTGTACGGATGGCTGTACGGCGGCCCTAGGATGCTCGCGTGTCTGTCGACCCCTCGCTGGTCTGCTCCTACTGCCAGCAACCCGTGCAAGGCCGTGACCTGGATTTCCGCTTCAAGCTGCCCGATCCCATCCTTGAGATCCCCGAGGCCGAGCGGTCTCAGCGGGTGCGCGAGAGCGGCGATGTGGTGGGCGCCGAAGGTATCGGGGTGTTCGTGCGGGTAATGCTGCCCGTGATGCTCACCGATGACTTTCGGATCACCTACGGCACCTGGCTCGCGCTGACGAACCGCGGTGACTTCGATCGGGCGCGCCGCCTGTGGCACTCGGACGAGTACTCGTCCCTGATCCTGGAAGGTGTCATTGCGAACGGCATCGAGCCATGGGGACCACCGCTGATGACACAGGCACGGGCGACGGTCAAGGACACCAACCAGGTGCCCTACGTGGAGACGATCTACGACGAGAGCCTGGCAGCGGTCATCAACCACACATGGCCTCGATCCTGGGTGCTGTCTGCCATCCCCCACGCCGCGTGGCATAGCCACGCTCACTAGCCACCAAGTGGGCGGATCTCCTCGTCGGGCAGTCGTCAGACCGTCCAGCCTCCCCGGACGGGGACAAGGTGGAGCGCCC
>NZ_JBFBBN010000097.1:0-8814 GCF_040682715.1 Amycolatopsis sp. NPDC051128
TTCCGAGTCAAACCGGACCGGTGACCTCGCCCCCACATCCTCACAGTGGCGTTCGGTGCGTTGGGCGCACCCAATGTGGCGTTCGGTGCGTTGGACGCAACCAACGCCACATTGGGGCGCTTGAGGTGACCGCATGCGAAAGCGGGGTGCCGGGCCGCTCGCCCGACACCCCGCTTCTCGAGGTTCCGCAGGTCAGCCGGCGAACCGCCCGGTGACCAGACCGCTGTCGGCGCGAGCCGCGGCGGCCGTCGGCGCGGGCGGCGTCGGCTGCGGCAGCGGGGCGCATTCGACGTCGGCCGTGCGGCCCGGCTTGCGGGCCGGGAGCGCGCCCGTCGCCAGGTAGTCGGCGATCTTGTTGTCGACGCAGGCGTTGCCGCGCGGGGTGATCGCGTGGCTCGTGCCGCCCGGCTCCGCGATCAGCGACGCACCCGGGAAGCGGCTGCGGACCTCGAGGCTGCCTTCGTACGGCGTCGCCGCGTCGAGCGTCTCGTCGATCATCAGGACGCTCGGCACGCCCGTGCCGTCGATCTTCGCCGGCTTGCCCGGCTTCGCCGGCCAGTACAGGCACGGCGCGTTGAACCAGGCGTTCTGCCAGGTGAAGTACGGCGCCTTGGCGAACGTCTTCCAGTTGTCGCGTTTCCACTGCTGCCAGCTCTGCGGCCACTGGACGTCGGAGCACTGCACGGCGAGGTACACCGCGTAGCCGTTGTCGTCGCCGCGGCCACCGAAGGCCTCGAAGAGCGTCTTCCAGTTCTGCCAGTCGCCCTTGTTGACGAACCGGGACAGCGCGTCGCCCAGCAGCGTCCACCGCAGCTGGTAGTAGCTCGCCTGCTGGATGACGTCGAGGATCTCGTCCGGCCCGATCACGCCGCCCGCCGGGGTGAACGAGGTCTTGAGCAGTTGCTCGTCGACGACGTGCTTCACCGCGGACTGCGTCTTGCCGAGGTGGTAGACGTCGTCGTGCTGGGCGAGCCAGCCGAACCAGATCAGGATGTTCTTGTCGAACGCGACGTCCTGGTCGAGGTTGTCGCCGTACCAGACCCCGCGCGGGTCGACGGTGGAGTCGAGCACCATCCGGCGCACGTTCCGCGGGTACAGCGAGCCGTACACCTGGCCGAGGTAGGTGCCGTAGGAGTAGCCGTAGAAGTTCAGCTGCTTCTGGCCGAGCGCCCTGCGGAGGGAGTCCATGTCCTGGACCGTGTCGGTCGTCTTCATGTTCTCCAGCAGCGCGCGCGAGTTGTTCTTCGCGCAGGCTTCGGCGTAGCCCTTGGCGCGGTTGAGCCAGGTCCGCTCGAGCCGCGGGGTGAACGGCACGTACTCCGGCCGGTCGTAGTCCATGTAGTCCGGGTCGCACGACAGCGCGGGCTTGCTCGCGCCGACGCCCCGCGGGTCGAAGCCGACCCAGTCGTAGGCGTCACCGGCGTGGTTGGGCACGCGCGGGCCGCGGGTGGCCAGCAGCAGGCCGGAGCCGCCTGGGCCACCGGGGTTGGTCAGCATGACGCCCTGGTACTGCGCGTCCGCGACCTTGTGCTTCACGCGGCTGACGGCGATCTGGAGCTGTTCCCCGGCCGGCTTCCGGTAGTCGAGCGGCACCCCCAGGAACCCGCATTCGGCGCCGGCGGCGACCAGCGTGGGATCGGTGCACGGCCCCCAGGTGATCGTCGCCGGCGGCGCGGTCGCGGGCGCCGCGGTCGCGGCCGGTGCGGCCACGAGCGCGGACGCCACCGCCGCGGCCAGCGCGGCGGCAGTGCCCACTCCAAAAAAGGCACGTCTCACTGTTTCTCCCCTTTCGGCTCCGACTTCAAGCGGATGAACCCTAGACCCGCGCGCGGTCGCCGGGGACGGCCAAACGGCCCACCGGCCCCGAATGCCCTACGAAAGGGGGAAATCGGGTGGCGCGGCCCTTCCCGGATCTCGTACCGTCGGGTTCATGATCGCTTTCATCCGGCTCCGCCTCGTCTGAGACGGCGTGACCGCCGGACTCCCCGCGTACCGGGTGAGTCCCTTCACCTGCGCGCCGTCGGTTCTTTCCCCTGAAGGAGCATCATGCCGCGCAAACACATCGTCATGGTCGGCTGCACCGCGCCGAGCCACATCTACCCTTCGCTGGGCGTGATCCGCGAGCTGGTGGATCGCGGGCACCGGGTGTCCTACGTCGTCGGCTCGCCGTTGGCGGGGCTGGTTTCCCCGACCGGCGCCCAGGTCGTCGAACATCCGACGACCTTCCCGCTCGGCGAGGCCGCCGTGTGGCCGGACGACCCGGCCGACGCGATGCGCGTCTTCCTCGACGAGGCCATCGCGATCCACCCGCGGCTGATCTCGGTGTTCGACGACGACCGGCCCGACCTGCTGCTGTACGACATCGGCGGGCTGGGCGCGCCGCTGCTCGGCGTGCGGTACGGCGTTCCGGCCGTGCAGCTGTCGCCGACGCTGGTGGCGTGGGACGGCTACGACGAGGACATGGCCGAAGTCGTGGCCCCGATCAAGGCGTCACCGTCCGGTGTGGACTATGCCGCCACGTTCACGCGGTGGCTGGCGTCCAACGGGATCGAAGCCGATCCCTGGGAGTGGCTCGCGCACCCGGAGCGGATCCTGTCGCTGATCCCGCGGGCGATGCAGCCGCACGCCGATCGGGTGGGTCCGCACGTCCGGTTCGTCGGGCCGTGCCTGGATCCGGCGCGCCTGGCGGACCGTTCGTGGACACCGCCCGCGTCGGGCCGTCCGGTACTGCTGGTGTCGTTCGGGACGGCGTTCAACGACCAGCTGCCGGTGTACCGGGCGTGCGTCGAGGCGTTCGCCGCCGACTGGCACGTCGTGATGTCGATCGGGAAGCACGTCTCGCCGTCTTCGCTCGGACCGCTACCCGATTCGGTGGAGGTCTTCGAAAGCGTGCCGCAGCTGGCGGTGCTGAAGGCGGCGTCGGCGTTCGTCACGCACGCCGGGATGGGCGGGGCGACGGAATCGCTGTGGTACGGCGTCCCGACGGTCGCGATCCCGCAGGCGGCCGACCAGTTCGGCAACGCGGCCCAGCTGGAGACGCTGGGCGTGGGGCGGCACCTGCCGGCGGAGTCGGTGACGGCTTCGTCGCTGCGGGAGGCCGTCGACGCGGTTTCGTCTTCGCCTGAAGTGGCGGCTCGGCTGGCCGAGCTGAAGGCGGAAATCCGCGGCCAGGGCGGCATCGGCGCGACCGCGGACGCGGTGGAGTCCTGTTTGGACTAACCGTGCCGCTGGACGAAGGCGTCGATCAGCTGCTGCCGCTCGGCCGAGGTCGCCCGGGCAGCTTCAGGCCCGGATCTCGTTGAGGTAGTTGTAGATCGTGTACCGGGTGACGTCCAGCCGCCCGGCCAGGTGGTCCACCGCGTCCTTGATGAGGAAATAACCGGCTTCGTCGAGTTCCCGCACCACCGCGGCCTTGTGCCGCTTCTTCATCAGGTCCACCGGGATCCCGGCCTTGGCCACCGCCCGGTCGACCAGGAACCGTTGCAGGCTGTCGACGTCGGGCGGGAAAGTCTCCGGCTCCCCGTTGCCGCTCACCGAAGCGGCCGTGTCGACGCTGTTGACGCACAGACAACCGACCGCGACGCCGTCGGCGTCCCGCAGGAACAGCGTCGACGAGCGGATCGGGCGGCCGTCCGGGCCGTGCGTGCGGTAGTTCGTCAGGTCCTGGGTGGTGCCGCGCCGGACCAGGCCGAGCAGCAGGTCGGTCATCGGCCCGCCGACGCTGCGGCCGGTCAGCTCGCCCGCGATGGCGATGATCGAGTCCGGCAGCCGGCTCAGGTCGTGGAGGAGCACCTCGTTGCCCGGGCCGAGCATCGCCGCCAGCCCCGGGATCGCCGGGACGAGCGCGGTGAGCACCTCGTGCGTCGTCGCGCCCGCGGCCGGGACGACCAGCGGCGCGCGGGGCGCGGTCAGGGTCTTCAACGCTTCCCGGAGCAGGTCGGCCGCGGCCGCCGGCGTCGATGCGTGCGGGGACAGCCGGACGTGCTCGGGCCGCACGGTCGCCGCGATCCCGGCGTTCGCCAGCGCGGCACCGACCTGCTCGGCCGGATGGCCGGGCAGGGTGAACGCGAGGATCCCGGCCCGCCGGTCCACCGCGGAGACCACCTCGGCGCCGCACGAAGCGAGCACCTCCTCGAAGGCCCCGATCCGCTCGGCGATCCGGGTCGCGATGGCGCCGACCCCGGCCTCTTCGACGAGTTCGAGGGCCTCGGCGAACGCGCCGGACGTGACCGGGCTGAGGTTGGAGATCGACCAGGCCTGGGCGGTGTGGTCCGGCGGGTGGATCTCGTCGTCGAACAGGCCCGGGTCGCGGGCGCCGGTCCAGCCGGACAGGACCGGGTCCAGCCGGTCCAAAGCCCGGTCCGAGAGCACGGCGAACCCGGTGCCCCAGCCCGCGCGCAGCCACTTCTGCCCGCCGACGACCAGCACGTCGGCGACCTCCCACGGCGCCTCGACCACGCCGAAGCCCTGGATGCCGTCGACGACCAGCAGCCGGTCGCCGACGACGTCGCGCAGCGCGGCGAGGTCGGCCCGGTAGCCGGTGCGGAAGTCGACCGCGCTGACGCTGACGGTGGTGATCTCGGGCGTCAGCGCCGCCGCGACCCGCTCGGGAGTGACGTAACCGCCGGTCAGGCGGCGCAGCTTGAGGCGTCCAGCCTGTTCGGCGCGCGCCCACGGGTAGGTGTTGGCGGGGAACTCCGCCGCCGGAACCAGCACCTCGCCCGAACTGTGGAACGCGGCCTGGAACAGGCCGAGGCTGGTGTTCGGCAACAGCACGGTGTGGTCGGTGTCCGAGCCGGACAGCCGTGCCGCGGCCGCCTTGGCCCGGACCTCCTGCCGCATCAGCTCGTCCACAGTGGACGGACCGGCGGTGGTGGCCTGGTCGAGCAGGGCGGCCGTCGTGTCGAGCACCGCGTGCGACGGCGGCCCGAACCGGGCGAAGTCGAGGTACCCGGCGGGCTCGTCGAACTGGAGCAGGTAGCGGGGCGAAATCCGGGTCACGCGAGGATCCTCGCCAGGAACTGCCGGGTGCGTTCGTGCTTCGGCGCGCTCAGCACCTCCGAAGGCGGCCCGGTCTCGACGACGACGCCGTCGGCCAGGAACACCACCTCGTCGGCGGCCTCCGCGGCGAAGCTCATTTCGTGCGTCACGACGACCATCGTCATCCCCTCCCCCGCCAACGTACTCATCACCTCGAGAACCTCGCCGACCAGCTCCGGGTCCAGCGCCGACGTCGGCTCGTCGAACAGCATCAGCTTCGGTTTCATCGCCAGCGACCGGGCGATCGCGACGCGCTGCTGCTGGCCGCCGGACAGCTGCGCCGGGTAGGCGCCGGCGCGGTGCGCGAGGCCGACGCGGTCGAGCAGCGCGAGGCCTTGTTCGCGCGCGGCGTCGGGCCGCACGCCCAGGACCCGGATCGGCCCTTCGACGACGTTCTCCAGGGCCGTCCGATGCGCGAAGAGGTTGAACCGCTGGAACACCATGCCGATGTCACGGCGTTGGCGCGCCACCTCGTGTTCGCGCAGTTCGTAGAGCTTGCCGCCGCGCTGCCGGAAGCCGATCGGCTCGCCGTCGACCCAGATCTGGCCGGCGTCGATCGTCTCGAGGTGGTTGACGCAGCGCAGGAACGTGCTCTTCCCGGCGCCGGACGGGCCGAGCAGGCAGACGACCTGTCCCTTGTGGACTTCCAGGTCGATCCCGCCGAGGACTTCGGTGTGGCCGTAGGACTTCCGGACGCCGACGGCTCGGAGCAAGGGTTCAGGCACGGGCACTCCTCACCAGCGGCACGCCGCGAAGGGCCTTCCCCGCACGGGTGAGCGGGCCGCGGTCCAACCGGTCGGAACTGCCGAACGCGCGTTCCAGGTAGTGCTGGCCGACGCCGGCGACGGTCACCACCACCATGTACCAGACGGCCGCGGCCAGCAGCGTCTCCATCACCAGCAGGTTGTTCGACGAGATGTTGTTGGCCGCGTGGATCAGCTCGGTCACACCGATCACGGACGCCATCGACGTGCCCTTGAGCATGTTGATGAAGTCGTTGCCGGTCGGCGGGATGATGACGCGCATGGCCTGCGGCAGCACGACCCGCCGCAGCGTCGCCGCCGGCGTCATGCCGATCGACTTCGCCGCCTCGGTCTGTCCGCTGTCGACACTGTTCAGCCCGGCCCGGACGATCTCGGCCATGTACGCGCTTTCGTTGAGCGCCAAGCCGAGGAACGCGGCGGTGAACGCGCTGATCAGCGTGTTCGTTTGCGCGTGGACCAGGAACGGGATGTCGATCACCGGGAAGACCAGCGCCAGGTTGTACCAGAGCAGGATCTGCAGCAGCACCGGCAGCCCGCGGAAGATCCAGATGTAGCCGGCGGCGAACCACCGGGCGACCGGATTGGCGCTGCGCCGCAGCAGGGCGATGACGACGCCCAGCACGATCGCGACCGCCTGCGACAGCACCGCCAGCACGACGGTGTTGAGCAGGCCGGTCGCCATCACTTTGAAGAAGACGAAGTCCGGGACCTGGCTCCACTCGATCTGCGCGTTGCCGAGAGCGATCCCCAGCAACGCCAGCAGGGCGAGGATGACGACGGCGGCGATCCAGCGGCCCCAATGCCGGAGCCGGACGATCGGGAGGGGTTCAGGAGCCGCCATTGACGGCCGCCTTGTCGATGGCGCCCTGGTCCACACCCCAGGCCTGCAGGATCTTGCCGTAGGTGCCGTCGGCGATCAGCGCCTGCAGCGCCTTCTGCACGGCATCCGTCAGCGGCTTGTTCTGCTTGTTCACGCCGATGCCGTACGGCCCGCCCTCGATCGGCTCGCCGGGGACGACCTCGAAGAACTTGCCGTCGCCCGCGGTGCGGGAGATGTAGACGGCGCTGGGCAGGTCGTTGAGGATCGCCGCGACGCGGCCGGTGCGCAGCTGGTTCTGGTTCTGGTTGTCGCTGTCGGTCGCGGTGACGTTCAGCGCGGGCTTGCCTTGCCGGGTGCACTTGGTGCTCTGCGCTTCGGCGAACTTCTGGTGGCTGGTGCCCTGCACGACGGCGACGTTCTTGCCGCACAGCGTGTCCGGGCCGGTGATGCCGTCGGGGTTGCCCTTGCGGATCATGATCGTGATGCCCGAGGTGAAGTAGTCGACGAAGTCGATCTGCTGCTGACGGGCTTTGGTGTCGTTCATCCCGGCCATGGTCAGGTCGATGCGGCCGGACTGGAGGCTGGTGATGAGCGAGCCGAAGGCCATGTCCTGGTGGGCCACCGTGACGCCGAGCTTGGCGGCGATCGCCTTGGCGAGGTCGACCTCGTAGCCGATCGGGGTCTTGCCGTCGGCGGCGTAGAAGTTGTTGGGCGCGGACTGCAGGTTCGACGCCAGGTGGAGCACGCCCGCCTGCTTGATGTTCGCCGGCAGGGCGGCGTTGAGCTGGGCGTCCTTCTGCACGCCCTGGACGATCGCCGTGGTGTCGGGGATGCCCGAGGCGGGCGCGCCGGCGGCCTGCGACGTCCCGCCCGCGCCGTCCGGACCGCCGCCACAGGCCGTCACCAGCACGGCCAGGCTCGCGAGCAACACGGCGTGCGCCGCGCGTGAACGAGACATAACGGGACCTCCACTGTTCGGCTGGCCGGAACGGTACAACTCGTTGTTGAAGAGGTCAACGCGCTGTTGAAATTCTGTCCGGTGCTAACTTCGCGACATGAGCCTGCGGATCGGCATCCTGGGCGCGGCCCGCATCGCGCCCGCCGCCCTGGTCAAACCCGCTTTTTCCACCCCGTCGGTCTCGGTCGAGGCAGTCGCGGCGCGGTCTTACCACCGCGCGCAAGCGTTTGCGGACCAGCACGGGATTTTGCAGGCCTACGCCGGGTACGAGCAGTTGCTGGCGGATCCGGACGTCGACGCGGTCTACATCCCGCTGCCGAACGGGCTACACGGACACTGGACGCGAGCGGCGCTGGCGGCCGGCAAGCACGTCCTCTGCGAGAAGCCGTTCACGGCCAACGCGGCGGAGGCGCGGGAGATCGCCGGCCTGGCGGAGGCGTCGGACCGGGTGGTGATGGAGGCGTTCCACTACCGCTACCACCCGCTCGCCCTGCGGGTGGAGGAGATCGTGGCGTCGGGCGAACTGGGCGAACTTCAGCGGGTGGAGACGGCGTTGTGCTTCCCGCTGCCGAAGTTCTCGGACATCCGGTACGACTACGGCCTGGCGGGCGGCGCGACGATGGACGCGGGCTGCTACGCGGTCCACATGGCCCGCGTCTTCGGCGGCGAGACCCCCTCGGTCGTCTCGGCTTCGGCGAAACTGCGTTCCCCCGCTGTCGATCGGGCGATGACGGCGGAGCTGCGGTTTCCTTCGGGGCACACCGGGCGGGTGGAGTGCTCGATGTGGTCGTCTTCGCTGCTGAAGATCAGCGCGAAGGTGACCGGCTCGAAGGGGTCGTTGTCGGTGCTGAACCCGGTGGCCCCGCAGGCGTTTCACCGCCTGTCCGTCCGGACCGGCGACCACCGGCGCACCGAGCACTTCCCGAAGCGGGCGTCGTACGCGTACCAGCTGGACGCGTTCGCGGCGGCGGTCCTGGAGGGTGCGCCGGTGAAGACGTCGGCCGCGGACGCGGTGGAGACGATGACGGTGATCGACGAGATCTACCGCGCGGCCGGGCTCCCGCTGCGCGAACCCAGCTGAGCCCGGACGTCCGGCACGCCGTTTTCCACTGTCCGTGAATGTCGCATTGAGGGACTTGAAGTCCCTCAATGCGACATTCACGGACTTGAGCCCAGGTTAGCTGCGCGGCGGCCCCCCCCCCCCCGCCAACACCCAGCCCCCCCGCGCGAAG
>NZ_JBFBBN010000098.1:0-8781 GCF_040682715.1 Amycolatopsis sp. NPDC051128
CAACCACCGAAACTTCCGCACCCTCACCACAACCCACCCTCTCAACCAGGCGGTGTTGCAACGACCCCATGACTCCGAGTCGCATTGAGGGACTTGAAGTCTCTCAATGCGACATTCACGGCTTTCGGTGACCGTTAGAACAGGCCGCAGTTGGACGGCGCCGGGAGGCCGGCGAAGCGCGCCTCGAGCCAGGCGAACGCCTCCGGGTACGCCCGCAGCGCGGTGAGCGCGTGCGTCGGCACCAGCGTGGTGCTGAACCGCAGCTGCACGCCCTTGCCGCACCACGTCCGGCCCAGCTCACGGTCCTGCGCGTACGGCACGATGTCGTCGAGGGCGCTGTGGACGATCAGCACCGGCGCCGACGGCTTCAGCGTCCCGATCTTCTGCTCGGCCACCCGCGACCGGTACGGCTCCTCGCCGAGGAACCCGGTCACCGGCCGCCCGTCGTTGGTCAGGCCCGCTGACCGCGTGAACGCGTGCGCGGCGATCGCTTCCACCGTGCACTCGGTCCGCACCTGCTCGAACAGCTGCTTGCCACGGGCGTTGAGCAGGTCCGGGATGTTCAGTTCCGGGTACGCGTAGTTCATGCTCACCATCGCGAACGCGAGGAAGCCGAACGCGTAGTGCCCGTCGAGGTTCTTCGCCACTTCGGCGAGGTCCGCCGGCACCGCGCCCGCGTACGCGCCCTTCAGCTTCAGCTCGGGCGCGTAGCTCGGTTGCAGTTCCGCCGCCGCGGCCGACGCGCCGCCGCCCTGGGAGTAGCCCGCGATCGCGACCGGGCCGTCGTCCGGGAGCCCCGCCTCCGGCAGCCGCTGCGCCGCGCGGATCGCGTCGAGCACCGCGTGCGCCTCCGCCGCGCGGTTGACGTACGTGTGGTCGCCTGGCGTGCCGAGCCCTTCGTAGTCGGTGACGACGACGCCGTAGCCCCGCGTCAGCAGCCCGGCGATGAACGGGCCTTCGTACTCGAAGCCGGCGGCAAGCGCTTTCGACGGCGCGCAGTCGTCGCCCTCGCCCTGGGTGCCGGCGGCGTAGGAGACGATCGGTCGCGCACCGGCGCCGGACCAGGCCGACCGCGGGGTCAGCACGGTGCCGGTGACCGCGATCGGCGCGCCGTGCGTGTCGGTGCTGCGGTACATGATCCGCCGCACGACGGCGTCGGCCTTGATCAGTTTGACGGGGTCGATGTAGAAGGTCGACGCCTCGTGGCGGATGACGTCGCCGTTGCCGCCGGCGGGCAAGGGGGACGGGGGGTCGTAGAAGGACGCGGCGGAGGCGGCGGGCGGGCCGAGCGTCGCCAACGCCAGAACGGAAACCGTGGCCACGGCCGCGCAGAGGGCGCGACGGAGGAAGATACGCATGCTTGCTCCTCGTTGAGCAGGTCGAGTGCGCGGGAACACCTTTTTAGACAGAGGTGTCGGAAAAAGAATCACGTGAGGTGGGTCACCATGTCAAGCCCCGCTCCGCGCGGGCGGCCGCGCAAGCTGCCGGTCGGGGAGCAGCGCGCCCGCGTGCTGCGGGCGACGGCGAGGGTCGTCGCGCTGCACGGGATGCAGGGCGCGACGATCGAGCAGATCGCGCGCGAAGCCGGCGTCTCGCGGCAGGCCGTCTATGAGCAGTTCGGTGACCGGGCGACGCTGTTCGCCGAGGTCGTGGCCGAAACCGAGGAGCGGGCCTTCGCCGCCATCGCGGGGCCGTCCGTGGCCGATCCGCAGCCCGGCCTGCGGGCCTGGGCGCGGGCCAACTACGCCAACATGGTCACCTTCGTCGCCGACAACCCGGAGGCCTACGGCGTGCTCCGCGCGGCGGAGCGCGCGGGCGACCCCGCTCTCACCCGGTTGAGGGAGCGGCTGGCCGTCGTCTACGCCGAAGCCAGCCGCCGGCGCTGGGCCGCGCACGGCATCGACTCCGGCCGGGCCGACCGCGCGCTCGTCACGCTCTTCTTCGCGATGACCGAGTCGCTGGTCCAGGCCACTTGGGACGGTGAGCCGCCGGATCAGGAAGCCCTGATCGACCTGCTCACCGAATTCACCGTCGGTGGGGTCGCCCGCCTCCAGACCAAGGCGAGCGACGTCATCGACCGGCTGCGGTAGGCGCGGCTAAGCCGCGGCCAAGGCCACTTCGGGGGACCCCACCACCCGGTTGCGTCCACTGTGCTTGGCCGCGTACACGGCCGCGTCGGCGGACGCCATCACTTCCTCGATCGACAACCCGTCGAGCGGGTAGGCGGCGACGCCGATGGACGCCGTCTGCCGTTCGATTTCGACGGCGGCGCCTTCGTTGGTCTTCGTGCTGATGATCAGCTCGCTGACCCGTTGCCGGATCCGTTCCGCCGTGATGATGGCGTCCTCTTTGGACGTCGACGGCAGCAGGGCGACGAACTCCTCGCCGCCGAACCGGCCGACCAGGTCGTGCGCCCTGGTCTCCTGCTTGACCACGGCGGCGACCGCCTTGAGCACGTCGTCCCCCGCGAGGTGCCCGTAGGTGTCGTTGATCCGCTTGAAGTGGTCGAGGTCGATCATCATGGCGCCGAAGCTGCCCTTGTCCCGCGCCGCGCGCGAAATCTCCCGCTGCGCACCGTCCTGCCAGGTGGTCGCGTTGAGCAGCTGGGTCTTCTGGTCGGTGGTGGCGAGCTCCTCGAGCCGACTGATCAGCACGGACCGCTGCAGGACGTACAGCGGCAGGATGACCAGCACCGACAGCAGCGGCTCCTCGTTGAGGACCATCACCAGCAGGGCGCCGACGCACAAAGTGGACAGTTCCAGCAGGTTGTCGTCCATGTTTCCCAGGCACGACACGGGAGTCGCACTCTCGGGGTCGGCAAGGTAGAGGCCGAGGCCGGTGAGCGCGGTGTTGACCGTGAAGAAGGCGAGCGCGGCCAGCGTCACGGTCGCGACGCCGCTGCCGAGGGCGAGGTGAGCCACGACACCCGCGGCGAACGCCGAGAGGATCATCGTGGTCGCGTTCGCGGCTACGCGGTGAAATTCACCCGGTCGGGTGCCTGCCCAGCTACGGAACGCGAGGTAGACGTACAGCACGAACCCGAGCGCGGCCACCAGTTGCGCCGGCAACAGCAGCCCGGCGGGCAGCAGCCACACCGAAGTCATCGAGATGTAGGGGCCGTTGCTGAGGATGCGGCGCTGCCGCTCCAGCCGCCTGCTGACCTCCGTCTGCGCCACGGCCAGGGCTGTGAGCAGCAGAAACGTGCCCAGCTGGGCGAGCGTCACCGGCACAGTCAGCAGCGAAGCGGCCGTCCAGGTGAGCATGACCGCGATGGCGGTCAGCGTGGCGATGATCCAGTCTCGAGGGCGCCCCCACAGTGCCCAGCCCCGCACGCGAGAAATCAAGTCTTGGCCGTCCTGTTCCCCCGATGTGACCATTTTTCCCCCAGACCCTTGCGCGAATGTACGGTGACAAAGTACTCACAGACAGTTTCAGACCGTTTGCCAGCTGTCCACAAGGGCTTTCGGTGTGTACTTTTTCTTTGACACCAGAACGAGAGGTGGCCAGCGATGCGCGGCAAAGAACAGTGACCGCACAGCGCACCGCAAGGTCGCGCAGGTCGAGCCCACGCGCGGGGCATGTCAAGCATGGTCGGCGCGTGCGGCTTCTTTGTCGATCCATCGGGCGGGCTCGCTCGACAGGGCTCGAGTCCACAGTGCCGCCAGCGGCAGGGTGAGGACGAGCCCGGCGACGCCGAAGATGCCGACGGTTCCGTGCGGCGTCAGCTGATCCGCGAGCACGCCGCCGATCAGCGGGCTGACGCCCATCATCGTGGTCAGCCCGGTGTTGGACAGGCCCATCACCTGCGCCCGCTGCTCGTCGGGCACGGCGAGGGTCAGTGACGCGGTCGCCTGCAGCAGGCAGACGGTGCCGAAGCCACCCGACACGATGAACAGCACGATCGACGCGACCGGCCCCGGGTTCAGGAAGCACAGCAGGAGCGGGACGGCGCACAGCGCCGCGAGCGGGCCGATCAGCTTCGGCCGCAGCCGCGCGGGCACCCAGCGGGTGTAGGCGAAGGTCGCGATGACGCTGCCGATCGGGTCGGCCGCCAGCAGCAGGCCGATCGCTTCGGGACCGCCGCCCGCCGCCGACACGTACGGCGCGGCGATGCCCTCGTAGACCGGCAGCAGTCCCATCAGCCAGGTGAACAGGACCAGTGTCCGCAACGGCGAGTTCGCGAACGCCGTCCGGCCGCCGCCACTGAGCGTCGCGAAGAACGACTTGCGCTGCTCGCCGTTCGCCGCGGCCGGCCGGGCGCGGACGCCGAAGCGGATGAAGAGGGCCGAGAGCACGAAGGTGCCGGCGTCGATGACCAGCGCGACGCGCGGGTCGAGGGCGATGAGCAGAGCGCCGCCGCCGGCGAAGCCGAGCAGCTGGGCGCTCTGCACGGTCATGCTGCGGATGCCCATCCCGACGACGAACCGGTCGCCTTCGAGCACCTGCGGCAGCAGCGCCAGCTGGGACGCCTTGAACGGCGGGTTGACCAGGGAGACCCCGCCGACCAGCACGCACATCAGCCAGAACGGCATGCCGGGCAGGGCGACCAGCAGGATCAGCGCGGCGCGCAGCACGTCGACGGCCACCATCACGCTGCGGCGGGGGAAGCGGTCGGCGAAGCCGGTCAGGAAGATGCCGCCCAGCAGTGAAGGGGCGTAGGTCAGGGCGTACGTCAGGCCGGTCAGGGTCGCGGAGCTGGTCCCGGTGAACACGAGGATGGACAGCGCGACGCGGGCCAGCTGGTCGCCGGCGATCGACAGCAGTTCCCCGAACCACAGCGCCCGGAACTCGGCGATCCCGAACACCTCGCGAAACGTGACTCGATCCGGCGGTACTGCCATGCGTTTCTCCCGACCTCTTGTGCAGACCGTGTCCTTCGCATGACCGCCGGTGACGAGACGACCAGTCAGTCATCAGGCGGTCACGGTAAGTGAGTTACCCCAGTCAGTGTCTCGTGACTGTTGGTAAATCTCTAGGTTCTTTCGCTGGTATCCAAAGTGTCACGGAGCTTCCCGAACGGGTCAGACGATAGCCCGCAGTGTCCGACCGGTTGCCCAGGAGTCACCAATGGATCATTCCGTACCCCTTGGTTCGGGACCAGGGGCAAAAGTAGCCACCTCGCGTTCGCAGGGTGGCTACCCAGGTGAGGGTCAGGCGGCGGCCGGAGATCAGGTCGGGGTGGCGAAGCTCAGCCGCGGGCCCGGTGGCGCTCGATCACCTCGATCGACGCGCGGACCTGCTCGAAGGTGGGCGGGGCCGCCCGGTTGAACACGACGGTCAGGGAGCGGCGCGGGATGACCACGAACTCGACGTCGACCCCGGCCGCCTCCGCGGCGGCCTCGACGACGTCCCGCCAGTGCTGCGGGTCGATCCCGTCCGGGTCGGCCCACTCGTGCGCGAAGATCGCCCAGTTTCCCCTGAGCAGGGTGCCGACCACGTCCTGCGCGGTGGGGACGCGGTGCGGCGGACCGATCTCATCGGCCACGTCTTCGCCGCCGCGGGGGTGGTGCGAGGGCCCGGGCGCCTGGGTGGACGAAGGACAAATCCGCTCCTTTCACCGGTGTGCCCAAGGCATTCGGAGCCGGGGCCCGAGGCGATTGGTCCCCCGCGGGTTCCGCTCTGTGGGAAGGGCGTCCCGGGCAAGGACCTCGGCGTAGCTTCGGTTCGGTGGCCGATGTTCCGCCGTTCACCCTCGCCGTCGTGGGCGCCGGACCCCGAGGGGTCGGCGTCCTCGAGCGGCTCGGCGCGAACGCCGCGGACCTGCTCGGCGGCCGCCGGCTCGAGGTGCACCTGATCGACCCGTTCCCGCCGGGGCCCGGCCGGGTGTGGCGGTACGACCAGTCGCCGCTGCTGCGGATGAACTCCATGCCCGAGGACGTCACCATGTTCACCGACGACTCGGTGAAGATGGCGGGCCCGGTGCGGCCGGGGCCGTCGCTGCTGGAGTGGGCGCGGAAGGTCCGTGACGGCCGTCTCGACGTCGAAGTGCCGCCCGACGTCGGCGCCGAACTGGCGGCGTTGGACAGCTTCGACTTCCCGACCCGCCGGCTGCAGAGCGCCTACCTGACCTGGGTGTACCGGACGGTCGTCGAGGACCTGCCCGACGGCATCGACGTCGTCGAGCACGCGGCGCGGGCGGTCGGGGTCGACGGCCGTGCGGTCAGCCTGTCCGACGGATCGACGGTCTCCGCGGACGCCGTCGTGTTCACGGTCGGGCACCTCGACGCGGAACCGGACGGGCGGGAGCGCGAACTGGTGTCGTTCGCCGCGCGGCACGGGCTGACCTACTACCCGGCCGGCTACACCGCCGACGTCGACTATTCCGGTATCGCCCCGGGCGAAACCGTGCTGGTGCGCGGGTTCGGGCTGGCGTTCGTCGACCTGATGCTGCTGCTGACCGAGGGCCGCGGCGGCCGGTTCGAGGAGCTCCCGGGCGGTGGCCTCCGCTACCGGCCGAGCGGCGCCGAGCCGGTGCTGCACGTCGGCTCGCGGCGCGGGGTGCCGTACCACGCGAAGATCGGCTACCGGCTGCGCGGGAAACCGGCGCGGCTGCCCAGGTTCTTCGACGCCTACGCCATCGACGGGCTGCCGGGGGCCGCCCTCGACTTCCGCGCGGACATCTGGCCGCTGATCGCGAAGGAGCTGGCCTGGGGCTACTACAGCGAACTGTTCACCGGGCACCCGGAGCGGGTGCGGCTGGACTTCGCCGTGTTCGCCGACGCTTTCGCCGACCTGGCCTGGGATTCGCCGGGCATGCGGGAGCTGATCGCGCGAGCGGTGCCGGCCGAGGCCGACCGGCTCGACCTCGACCGCCTGGACCGGCCACTCCACGGGCGCGAGTTCGGCACGGCGGGGGAGTTCGGCAAGGCACTGCGGGAGTACATCGAGGACGACCTGGCGCGCCGGGCGGACCAGGAGTTCAGCGCCGACCTCGGCGCGTTCATGGCCCTGCTTTCCGTTTACGGCCAGCTGCCGATCCTGGTCCAAAAAGGACGATTGGGGGCGGAGTCCCAGGTGTCCGATATGGACGGCTGGTTCCACGGGTTCTTCTCGTACTACGCCAGCGGTCCGCCGCCGCGCCGGCTCGAAGAGCTGCTGGCGCTGCACGAGGCCGGGGTGGTTTCCTTCGCGGGCGCGGAAATGCGGGTGACGGCGGAGCGCGACGTCTTCGTGGCGTCGGGGGCCAGCTACCCGGGAACCGTGGAGGCGCGCACGCTGGTCGAAGCGCGCCTGCCGGGCCCGAGCGTGACCCGGGCGGCGGACGCGCTGCTCCGGCAGCTGCGCGACGCGGGCGAGCTCGCCGAAGAGACGGTGGCGGACCCGGCCACGGGGACGCTGCTGCCGTCGGGCCGGATCCACACGCGCGTCGCGGATTCCCGCCTGCTCGACGGCACGGGCCGGCCGTACCCGCACCGGTTCGCGGTGGGCCCGCACACGAGCGCCCGCTCGGCGGCGGCGTTCACCCGGCCGCGGACGAACGCGTTGTCCTTCCGCCAGAACGACGCCGTGGCACGGGAAATCCTGGCGCTGGTCAGCCCGCCCAGCTGACGAGTTCGTCGAGAACCTGTTCGGGCGGAGGCATTTCCGCGATCTCCGCCGCGACGCCGCGGGCGATGTCGCCGGCGGCCGGGTCGTCCAGCAGTTCGCGGGCCGCGGCCTCGATCGCGTCGATCCTGATCGCGTCGCCCACCAGGGATTTCGCCGCACCGAGCGCCGAGAGCGACTCCGCGTTGGCGAACTGGTCGGCGCCCTGCGGCAGGATCAGCTGCGGGAGGCCGGCGGCCAGCGCGCCGAGCACGGTTCCCGTGCCGCCGTGGTGCACGACCAGGTCCGCGTGCCACAGCACTTCGCCCTGCGGCACGAACTCCGCCACCTGGACCCGCTCCGGAAGCTCGCCCAGCAGCGCCGGGTCGCCGGGGCCGACGGCCACCAGCACGTTCACCGGCAGTTTCGCGAGGGCCGTGATCGCCCCGCGCAGCACGTCCGTCGCGCCGAACACCACGGTGCCCAGCGTGAGGTAAACCAGCGGCCGGGCGAGCGGCGGGAGCGGGACGTCGAGGTCGAACGGCGTCGGGCGCATCCGGAACACCTTCGGCACGCCGACGGTGCCCGGGTCGCGGAGGCTGTCGGGCCAGACGTCGACGCAGGTGTCGCCGAAGAAGGCGTCCGCGGGGAGCGGGTCCCACACGCGGGCGAGCAGCTCGGCCGCCGCCGCCACGATCGGCGGCGGCATCGACCGGCCGATCACGAGCGAGACGGCCGGGATGCCCGCCCGCTGCGCCGCCGCCCCGGCGCCGATGTCGCTCTGCTCGTAGATCACCAGGTCGGGACGCAGGTCCGGGAGCAGCGGCGTCAGGTCGTCGAGCGTCGCCCGCGGGAGCAGGTCGGCGAACATCGTGATGCCGAGCTGGACGAATTCGGCGTCTTCGCCGTGCCGCCGCTTGGCCTCGGCTTCCGCCTCACCGATGGCGATGCCGACGCGATGGGCTTCGAAACCGAAGTCACGCACCTTGCCGAGGAACGCTTCGCCGGTGCCGAACACGACGTCGTGCCCGGCTGCCTTCGCCGCGTTCGCGAGGGGCAGCAACGGGAACAGGTGGCCGTACGCCGGGCGGCACGAGAAGAGGATCCGCACTCACCCGAGCGTACCGGTCGCGACGCCGTGAATGTCGCATTGAGGGACTTCACCGCCGCGGCCGCGATCAGGATGCTGATCACGCGTCACCACCGTTCGAGCGTTCTGTGGAGTGGGGGGATCCGGGGTCGAGCAGAGCTTCGGCC
>NZ_JBFBBN010000099.1:0-7802 GCF_040682715.1 Amycolatopsis sp. NPDC051128
GTATCGGTCGACCCGCGGCGTCGTGGTCAGCGCGATGTCGAACTCGTCGGTCGGCAACGGCGCCAGCAGCGGCGCCTCCAGCGTGAAGTCCCTCAATGCGACATTCACGGCTTTCGTGGCCCGGAACTGTCGGTGCCTCCCCGTAGCGTGGAAATCGGGGGCTGCTCAGTCCAGTTGCGGCGCGACCTCGGTGGCGATCAGGTCGATCTGGTCCAGGTCCGAAAGGTCCAGCAGCTGCAGGTAGACCCGCGTGATCCCGGTCTTCTCCCGCCACTGCCCGATCTTGTCGACGACCTCGGCGGGCGTCCCGGCCAGGCCGCTCGCGCGAAGCTCGGTCACGTCCCGGCCGATGACCGAAGCCCGGCGCGCGACCTCCGCGTCGTCGCGGCCGACGCCGATGACCAGCGCGACCGAGCGCAGGATCTCCTTCGGGTCGCGGCCGATCTCGTGCGCCGCCGCCTCGACGCGGGCGAACTGCGCCGCCGCGGTTTCGATGTCGGTGAAGGCCAGGTTGAACTCGTCGGCGAACCGCGCGGCCAGCGCCGGCGTGCGCTTCTTGCCGCCGCCACCGATGATCACCGGCGGCGCGGGCCGCTGCGCCGGCTTGGGCAACGCGGGCGAGTCGACGAGCCGGTAGTACTGGCCCTCGAAGGAGTACGTCGAACCCGGCGGCGTCTTCCACAGGCCGGTGACGATCTCGAGTTGCTCGGCGTAGCGGTCGAAGCGCTCCTTCAGCGGCGGCAGCGTCAGGCCGTACGCCTCGTGCTCGGCCTCGTACCAGCCGGAGCCGAGGCCGAGCTCGACGCGGCCGCCGGACATCTGGTCGACCTGTGCGACGGCGATGGCCAGCGGGCCCGGATACCGGAACGTCGCCGCGGTGACGAGCGTGCCGAGCCGGATCCGGGTCGTCTCCCTGGCCAGGCCGGCCAGGGTGATCCAGGCGTCGGTCGGGCCGGGCAGGCCGTCGGCCGAGCCCATCTTCAGGTAGTGGTCGCTGCGGAAGAAGGCGTCGTAGCCGGCGGCTTCGGTCGCCTTGGCGACGCGCAGCAGGTCGTCGTAGCTGGCCCCTTGCTGGGGCTCGGTGAAGATCCTCAAGTCCACGAAGATCAGCCTATCGAGCGCGCGGTCTCTTCGCCGTCGGTGCGCCGCAGCCGGACCAGCATGCGGACGATCACGTCCTCGATCTCGGCCCCGACCTTCTTCGGGTCCGGCGAGCTGGCGATCTCGGTCGCCGCGCTCGACAGTGCGCCGAACAGCAGCCGGGCGGTGACCTCCACCGGCACCGGCTCGACCTCGCCCGCGTCGATCAGCGACTGGAGGCCGGACCGCACGAGCCCGAAGCTGCACCGCTCCTCGGCTTCGCGCCAGCGCTCCCAGCCCATGACGACCGGCGCTTCGTGGATGGCGATCCGCTGGTAGGCCGGGTCGAGGCAGGCGCGGATGAACGCGTTGAGCGCGCCGAGGGCCCGTTCCCACGGCGAGCCGTCACCGGTCATGATCTTGTCGAGCCGGTCGTAGACGAGGCTTTCGACCTGGTCGAACGCCGCCTCGAAGAGGGCCTGCTTACCGCTGAAGTGGTGGTACAGCGCGCCTTTGGTCACCCGGGCGCGTTTGGCGATCTCGTCGAGCGAGGTGCCCGCGTAACCGCGTTTGGTGAACAGTTCGACCGCGCTGTCGACCAGCGCGGACCGCGTCGACTCCGAGTAGTCGAGTCGTCTGGACCTCATTGTCGCCACCTTCACACCTTACGCCCGGAGGATCTCTCCATACCCATGGTATGTTGGCGGCGTCAGGTCCGTACCGGGAGTATGCCGCAAACCGGCGGTATGACCCGGGCCACGGAAGGGAATCCACACGATGAGCTGGACAGACTTCTACCGACGTCAGGAAATCCTCGAAGCCACGGTCCGCCTGGCCGCCCGGAACCCGGGCGCGCCGCTGCCGCTCGAGGAGGTTCCCGGTGCCGAAGACCACTTCGGCACCGAGGAGAACGTCCTGGCCGCCCTGCAGTACAAGTGGACACGGACGCTGAGCGGACGGCTGCGTGCGGAGGTCACCGACCCCGACGAAGCCGACGGTCTCGGCGACAACGTCGACGCCGTCACCCGCGCATGGCGCGCCACTGTCGAGGAGCACGAAACGCTGCGCGCGGTGCTGGACGGCGCCTACGAGCGGCACGCGTCGCTGCGCCGGATGCACGAAGGCGAGCTGCGGATGCTCGCCGTCACCGCCGGGCTGGCCGACCCGCGCGAGCCGGGCGAGGACATCGTCAAGGTGGGCCACGCGCTCGAGGCGCTGCTGCGCACGAGCCGCGAGGCGCCCGCCCGCCGCCATCCGGTGATGGGACACCTCCGCCGGTTGCTCGCGCCGAGTGCGTAACAGGAGTTAAGTATGCGCATGACCCAGCGCTGGACCGAAGCCGACATCGCCGACCAGACCGGGCGGACCGTCCTGGTCACCGGCGCCAACTCCGGCCTCGGCCTGCGCACCGCCGAGGTGCTCGCGGGCAAGGGGGCCCGCGTGCTCCTCGCCTGCCGCTCCGCCGAACGCGGCGCGAAGGCCCTCGAACAGGTCCGCGCGGCCGCCGCGGGCGCCGCACCCGAACTCGTCCCACTGGACCTGAGCGAGCTCGCGTCGGTGCGCGCGGCCGCCGCGTCGGTGCGGGAACTCACCGGCGACGCGCTGGACGTGCTGGTCAACAACGCCGGCGTGATGGCGACGCCGCGCGGGAAGACCGTCGACGGCTTCGAGACCCAGTTCGGCACGAACCACCTCGGCCACGCGGCGCTCACCTGGCTACTGCTGCCCGCGCTGCGCGGCGGCACCGCCGCCCGCGTCGTCACGCTGTCGAGCCTCGCGGCGACCGGCGCGCGGATCGACGTCGCCGACCCGAACTTCGAGCACCGGCGGTACAACCCGGGCGCGGCCTACGGCCAGTCGAAGCTGGCGAACCAGGTGTTCGCGCTGGAGCTGGACCGGCGCCTGCGTGCCGCGGGTGACGACGTCCGCAGCGTCGCCGCGCACCCGGGCTACACGGGGACCGGCCTCGGCCAGGGTATGGCGCGGTCGTACCGCAACCCGGTGCTGCGCGCCGTCATCGGCGGCGGCAACCGGATCGGCGAGATCCTGTTCGCCCAGAACGTCCGCCAGGGCGCCCTTCCGCAGCTGTACGCCGCCACCGCGGACGGCGTCGAGGGCGGCGACTACATCGGCCCGCGGGGCGTCGGCGGCATGCGCGGGTACCCGGTGAAGGTGAGCCCGCTCGCCTCCGCACGCAACGAGTCGCTGGGCGCCGGATTGTGGGACGTCACCGCGAAGTTGACCAGCGTCACTCCCGACCCCGCGTAGCCGGAATCACCTCGGGGGCGGGCGTAGGGTTGACCGCGTGAGTGCTGCGCCGGAGGGCCGGAAGCTGTTGCGTCTCGAGGTTCGCAATAGTGAGACGCCGATCGAGAAGAAGCCGCCGTGGATCAAGACGCGGGTACGGATGGGTCCGGAGTTCACCGAGCTGAAGGGCTTGGTGCGCCGCGAGGGTTTGCACACGGTGTGTGAAGAGGCGGGTTGTCCCAACATTTATGAGTGCTGGGAGGATCGTGAGGCCACGTTCCTGATCGGTGGTGATCAGTGCACGCGGCGGTGTGATTTCTGTCAGATCGATACGGGTAAGCCGGCTGCTTTGGATCGGACCGAGCCGCGGAAGGTCGCCGAGTCCGTGCAGGCGATGGGGCTGCGGTACTCGACGGTCACCGGCGTCGCGCGCGACGACCTGGAAGATGGTGGTGCCTGGCTGTACGCGGAGACGGTGCGGCAGATTCATGCGTTGAACCCCGGCACCGGCGTCGAGCTGCTCATCCCGGACTTCAACGCGGACCTCGGCCAGCTGGCCGAGGTGTTCGGCTCGCGGCCGGAGGTGCTGGCGCACAACGTGGAGACAGTGCCGCGGATTTTCAAGCGGATCCGTCCCGGCTTCCGGTACGCGCGGTCGTTGGACGTGATCACGAAGGCGCGTGAGGCGGGGTTGGTGACGAAGTCGAATCTGATCCTGGGCATGGGTGAGACGCCGGACGAGGTCGCGCCGGCGATGCGGGACCTGGTCGACGCGGGCTGCGAGATCCTGACGATCACGCAGTACCTGCGGCCGTCGTCGCGGCACCACCCGGTGGACCGGTGGGTCAAGCCGGAGGAGTTCGTCGAGCACTCGAAGGCCGCCGAGGCGATGGGTTTCGCCGGTGTCATGGCGGGCCCGCTCGTGCGGTCGTCCTACCGCGCGGGACGGCTGTACGCCCAGACCAAGGCCCACCGCGGCGAGGTTCTACCGGAGAACCTCCGGCATCTCGCGACCGAAGGACCCGCGGCTCAGGAGGCCGCGTCACTGCTGGCCAGGTGACGCACGTCACCTCACCATCCTTAAAGGATCGGTAAAGTGGCGGCATGGCCCTGGTTTCGGACCTTCTCAGCTGGTTGCAAGGACTCCCGGAACCGGGGCTCGTCGCGGCGACCGGTGGCCTGGTGTTCGCCGAATGCACGATCGGGCTGGGTTTCCTCGCCCCCGGCGAATCCGGGCTCCTCGTCGCCGCGACGACGGCGAACACCGTCCCGCGGTTCCTGGTCCTGTGGCTGGTCGTCACCCTCTGCGCGACGGCGGGCGACGCGCTCGGCTACCTCATCGGCCGCCGCTTCGGCCCCCGGCTGCGCGAGACGAAGCTGATCCGCAAGTACGGCCTCGAGGGCTGGGACAAGGCCACCGCCGTCCTCGAACGCCGCGGCGCCTGGGCGGTGTTCTTCGCCCGCTTCCTGCCGGTGATCCGGACGCTCACCCCGGCCGCGGCCGGGACGTCCGGGCTGCCGTTCCGCAAGTTCCTGCCGGCCGCCGCGGCGGGCGCGTTCTGCTGGTCACTGGTGCACATCAGTATCGGCGCGGCGTTGGGCGAGGCCGCCAAACGCATCGAAGGCGCACTGAACACGGGCGGCCTGATCGTCGTCGGCGTGCTCGCGGCCGCGGCGGTGTTCTTCCTGCTGCGGTTGAAGAAGCGCAAGGCACTCGCGGAACCCGAACGCGAACCGGAACGCGTGCCCTGACGGCCCGCCCCTCCCGGCGTCCACGGCGGGCGCGCTTACTACATTCGGCGGCATGAGTCTCGCGGATCTCCCCCGCCCGGTCGGCTTCGTCCTCGGCGGTGGCGGCAGCCTCGGCGCCATGCAGGTCGGCATGCTCCGCGCGCTCAGCGAAGCCGGACTCCGTCCGGACCTCGTGGCCGGCACATCGGTCGGCTCGCTCAACGCGGCGGTGCTCGCGCTGCCCGGCGACGACGCGCTCGCGCGGTTGCACGGCATCTGGGCACACATGACCCGCGCCGAGGCGTTCCCTGGCGGCGTGCTGAGCCGCGTCCGGACGCTGACGCAGAGCAAGACGCACCTGTTCCCCAACACCGGCCTGACGACCATCATCGCCGACCACCTCGGCGCCGAGACCCGCTTCGAGGACCTCGCGCTGCCACTGGGCGTCGTCACCACGCAGGTCGACACGGCCGAGCCGCTGCTGATCCGGTCCGGACGGCTGCTCGAGCCGCTACTGGCGAGCTGCGCGATCCCCGGCATCTTTCCCCCGGTCCAGCACGAAGGCCGGCTCCTGTACGACGGCGGGCTCGTCGCGAACGTGCCGATGCGGCAGGCGCTGGCCATGGGCGCGAAGTCGCTGGTGGTGCTCGACTGCGCGTTCCCCGGCAAGATGCCCGGCGCGCCGCGGACGTTCGCCGAGGTGATGATGTTCACCGCGATGATCAGCATGCGGAACCAGGCCGTGCTGGAAGCGCCGCTGGCCGGCGCGCAGGTGCCCGTGCTGTACCTGCCGGGGCCGGCGCCGGCACGTGTGAATCCCCTCGACTTCGGGCACACGGAGGCACTGGCGGACGAGGCGTACACGGCCGCGCGGGAGTACCTCGCCGAGATTTCGGTGGAGGGGCCGGGACTTTACGGCGCTCCAGGGCTCGTCATCACGTGATCCGCGTCACGCCGATGCACCGATCTGCCGGTAAGGACGTCATCGCTATCGCGTAGTTTTGATGACGAATGCCCGCCGATCCCGATTTTTAAAAAAGAGACAATATGCTCCCCAAGAAGATTTTACTTTCGGTGGCCGGAATTCTCGCCGGAGCACTGATGCTTTCCGCCTGCTCGTCCGGTGACGACGGCGGTTCGCCCGCCGGCGGGGCACCGGCGTCGGGGTCCGCCTCGTCCGACACGCCGGTCGCGGTGTCGTTCGAACCCCAGGGCGGCACGGGGGTGAACCCGGCGACGCCGATCGTCGTCAAGGCGGCCAACGGGAAGCTCCTCGACGTCACGGTGACCAACACCGCCAAGGGGAAGACGGTCGCCGGCAAACTCGCCGAGGACGGCCTCAGCTGGACCTCGAGCGAGCCGCTCGGCTACGGCAGCACGTACAAGATCGTCGCGCACGCCCAAGGCGCCAACGGGAAGCCGGTCGAGCAGGACAACCAGATCAGCACGATCGCGCCGAAGAAGCAGGCGAACGCCAACCTGATCCCGGCGCCGACCGCGGTGGCGAGCACGGGCGTCGGCGTCGGCCAGCCGATCGTGTTCAGTTTCGGCAAGGTCGCCGTGAAGAACAAGGCGGCGGTCGAGAAGGCCCTGACGGTGGAATCGACGCCGAAGCAGGACGGCAGCTGGTACTGGATCGACGACTCGAACGTCCACTACCGGCCGAAGGAGTACTGGAAGGCCGGCACCACCCTCAAGGTGACGGCGAAAATCTACGGCGTCGATTTCGGCGGCGGAGTGTTCGGCGCGGAAGATCGTGCGGAAACGTACAAAGTGCACGATTCCTGGATCGCGAAGGCGGACGGGAACTCCGAGCAGATGCAGATCTTCCACAACGGCGCGATGGTGAAGTCGATGCCGATCTCGATGGGCAAGGACGCGACGCCGACCCACCTGGGCGCGCACGTCATTTCGGACAAGCAGGCCAACTACACGATGGACTCGTGCACGTACGGCGTCTGCCCACCGGACCCGAAGGCGTACCGGTCCAACGAGAAGTGGTCGGAGCGGATCTCGAACGACGGCGAGTTCGTCCACGAGAACCCGAACAGCGTCGGGCAGCAGGGCAGCTCGAACGTCTCGCACGGGTGCATCAACCTGAACGACGCGAACGCCCAGTGGTTCTTCCAGAACATGGGCCTGGGCGACGTCGTGGAGGTCACCAATTCCGGCGGGCCCCAGCTCCCGGTGTGGGACCTGTACGGCGACTGGTCCAAGTCCTGGGCCGACTGGCAGGCCGGCTCGGCCGTGAAGTAACCCCACTACCCGTCTGAAGGGGGTCAGGAGCTCCGCTCCTGGCCCCCTTCCGCATGCCGCGGACAACCCTCCCGGCCCGATGCCCCCTCAGTCACGCGAGATACCCCTCCAGTCACGCGAGATGCCCGCCCAGTCACGCGAGTTCCGGCTCCAATCACACGAGTTCCGGCCCCAGTCACGGGAGTTCCGGCTCTGATCACGCCAGTACCGGTGTCCGGGGGGTCGGCTCGCGTACCCAGGCGGTCGGCTCGCGTGCCGGGACAGTGCGTGCCTGGAGGGTCGGTTCGCGTGCCTGGAGGGTCGGCCGGTGTGATCCGGGCCGTCATCCGCGTGACTAGGGCCGGAACTCGTGTGATTGGGGCCGGAACTCGCGTGATTGAGCCCGGAACTCGCGTGTCTGGATGGCCCGCTCGTGGTGGGTGGGTATAGAAAAAGGGCCTGGGTCCGGGAGACTTTTATGTCTCGACCGGGCCCAGGCCCTCTTCTTC
>NZ_JBFBBN010000101.1:0-5683 GCF_040682715.1 Amycolatopsis sp. NPDC051128
CGGAGCCCGGCGTACTGTTCCGCGACCTGAGCCCGCTGTTCGCGGACGCGGGCGCGTTCCGAGCGGTGACCGACGCGCTGGCGGGCAGCATCGGCACGGCCACCCCGGCGCTGGCGCACAACGTGCTGATCTCCTCGGACCCGGCGAACGGCGCGTCCCTCGCCGCCGGCCCGCCGAAGATCGGCCTGACGTTCGACCAGTACGTGCAGGGCGCGGACGTCAACCAGATCGCGGTGACCGGACCCGGCGGCGGGCAGTGGGCCGAAGGACCGATCAGCGTCGTCAACAACGTCGTCAGCGCGCCCCTGCGACCGCTCGGCCCGGCCGGGAAGTACACCGTCGGCTACCGCGTGCTGTCCGCGGACGGCCACCCGGTGATCGGCGAGCTGACCTTCACCCTCACCACCGCGGGCACCGGCACGCCGGCGACCGTCGACGCGGCGAAGTCGCCGGGCGGCGCCTCGCAGGCGGCCCCGCAGTCGGCGTCGACCGGGGTGCCGATCTGGGTCTGGATCGCCGGTGCCGTCGTGCTGCTGGCCATCGGGCTGACCGTGGCCCTGCGTTCGGGCGGCAAGGCCGCCGAAGAAAAGAAGTAAGACGATGACCCAGGCCGAGACCACCACGACGGTCCGCTACTCGACGCTGCTCTGCGTGGTGACGGCGGGCCTGCTCGGCGCCCTCATCGGCGTCGCGCTCACCGCCACCACCCCGGTCCCCGGCGTGGTGCAGCCCGGCGCGGTGGTCTCGGCCGGCATCCCGGTCGTGCGGGTCCTGCTCGACCTCGCGGCGGTCACCACGATCGGGCTCGCGCTGCTGTCCGTGCTCGTCGGCTACGACCGGCCGAAGCTCACCGAGCCGGTCATGCGGCTGGCGCGGCCGGCCGGCGTCGCGGCCGCGCTCGTCTGGGCCACGGCCGCCGTGGTCGCGCTGATCCTGCAGACCGCGGAGTTCAAGCCGGGTTCGTCGACGCTCTCGGCGGGCGACATCGGCGGCTACATCGCCGCCGTCGGCGCCGGGAAGGCGCTCGTCATCGTCGCCGCGCTCGCGCTCGTCCACGCCGGGATCGGCGCGCTGGCGCTGCGCTTCGGCGAGAAGGTGCCCGCCGAGGTCCGGGTCGGGCTCGGCCTGTTCGCGTTGCTGCCGCTGCCGGTCACCGGGCACGCGTCGAACTGGAACTACCACGACTACACGATGATCTCGATGGAGCTGCACGTGATGAGCGCCGTCGCCTGGACCGGCGGCCTCGGCGCGATGACCGTGCTCCTCGTGGCGAACCGGACGCTGCTGGCGCACGCGCTGCCCCGGTTCTCGAAGCTCGCGACGCTCTGCCTGGTCCTCTCCGCGGCGACCGGCCTGTTCAACGGCCTCGTCGAGGTCTCGCTCAACCCGACCATCGGGTTCTGGCCGGCGATCTTCACGACGCCGTACGGGCAGCTGCTCATCCTGAAGCTCGCGTGCACCGGCGTGATCGCCGTGCTCGGCGCGCACCTCCGCTGGCGGCTGATGCCGCGGATCATCCGGCACAACCGGACGGCGCTCGCCGCGTGGGCGACGCTCGAGCTGACCGTCATGGGATTGGCGTTCGGTTTCGCGGTCGCGCTGACGCGGGCGCCGGTCGTCGCTTCCTGAAACGTCGTCCGCGCAGGTCGGACCCGGTGTGAAGTCACCCCCAGTAGCTGCAAGTTGCGCATTGGGATGGCTGGTGCTCCATTGGCGGTGACCGGTCGGACAGAACTCTCTACCCAGAGCCGTCGGCCATTCGGATGCGCCGAACGGTCATTTGCCATCGTCGAATGCACGTGCAGATTGTGGCGTCAGTCACACCAAGTGACAGGTGAAGGTCAACGGTAACGCGTCCACCGCGTGTCCGTCCGGGCATTCCGGAGATCGTCCAAGCGCCGGTACAGCTCGGGCCGCACCTGCGGCCGGCTGCGCAGGATCGGCAGCACGCTGGTCGTCAGCTTCAGCTCGCGGATCGCCCGGAGCACGGCGAACCCGGACCACGACGTCACGTCGAAGCCGTACTCCGCGGCGAAAGTCCGGTACCGCACCGCCGGGTCACCGAACCGCTCACCGCCGACGGCCAACGGCGTCAGGTCCCATTCCGGCGGGCCGACGCACGAGGAGTCGAAGTCGCAGAGCACCGGCCCGTCCGGGCCCGGGATGACGTTGCCGGGATGGGCGTCGCCGTGCACCAGGCCCCTGGGCAGCGGAAACTCCAGCTCGGCCAGCGCGGCTTCGAGCTCGGCGCAGCGGTCGAGCAGGAAGCCGCGGTCGGCGTCGCTGATCTCCTCGGCGTCGGACACCCTGGCTCGCACCGCGGCGAACGGCGCCCACTCGGCGAGACCGTCCGGCGCGGGCAACGCGTGCACCAGGCGCAGCAGCCGGGCCAGGTCGGTGGACGTCGCCCGGCGGCCGATGCTCGGGACCTGGTGCCACACGGTCACGAGGTGCCCGCCGACCGACATCGGCTGCTCGACGGTGTCGAGGAGCCGGATGGCCGGGACGCCGTGTCGTTCGAAGTGCCGCGCGACGCGGACCACGGTCCCGACGCGGTGCCGGAGCCGGGTCGAGCCGACGATCCGGATCACGAAAGGCGCCGTCACCAGCGCGTACACCGCGTTGTTGGTGAACCTCAGCAGCCGCGCGCCGGCGGGATCGAGACCCAGCAGCGCACAGGTCTCGGCCAGCACGCCGCGCAGTTTCCCGGCTGTGAACCGGCCGGCCAAGACGGCCCCGGCGCTCCCACCGCCCCCGGCGTCAGGCGGCGTAGAAAGCGTTGAGGCGATCGGCGAGGTCACGGGCGTCGGCGTTGTTGCGGCGGCGCTCGGCCTCGTCCTGCAGAGGCCGCATGCGGTCCTTGACCCGCTCGGACTTGATGCCTTCGGCGCAGTCGAGGGCCTTGCCGCCGACCTTGGCGCCGTGGTCGAGGTCGCCGTCCAGCAGGTGGTTGGTGGCCAGCGCGCTCAGCATGAACGTCTTGGAGCGCGCCATTTCGTCGTCGTAGGACTCGACGGCCTTGCTCAGCGCGGGGATCGCGTACTTGGTGTGCTCCGCGTTCTTCTGCGCGAGGACCGTGTGGACGGTGCCGACCATGGCGTAGACGTCGGTCTCGGTGAAGAACTTGACCCACGACTCGGCTTCGGCCAGGTTGGCGCGCTCGAACTCGTCCTTGCTCCGGCCGAGCAGCTTCACCGCCTGCTCCTCGTTGCCCATCATCGCGTAGGCCCAGGCCTCGTTCGCGCACAGCACCGAAACCGCCAGCTCGGAACCGGATTCCTGGGCGGCGATCTGGCCGAGCTGGAACAGCTTCAGCGCGTCGTTCGGGGCGTCCTGGTGCAGGTAGACGCGGCCCATGCGGTACAGCACGTTGGCCACCAGCGGGTGGTTTTCACCCTGCTTGGCCAGGTCCAGCGCGTTCGCGAAGTGGCCGCGGGCGGAGTCCATCAGCCCGGTGTCGAAGGAGGTCCAGCCGGCCAGCGAGTGCAGGTCGGCGAGTGCGACGTAGAGCCGGTTCTTCACCATTTCGGTGCCGTTCGACTCCAGCATCTGCTGTCCCCAGGACAGCTGCGCCACCACGGCGTCGCGGCAGAACCCGCCGCCGTACTGGTAGTCCAGCGCCCGGAGCGCCCGCGTCGCGGCCTCCACCTGGCGCACGTCGGTCATCCCGATGCGCCCGGGAGCCGGCGTCCGCGCCGGTCCCGCCGACCACGTGCCCGATTCCGGACCGAACACCGCCGCACCCATCGTGACCTGGGCGGCGTGCGCGAGGAACCTCCGTCGCTTCACGGACTCGTCCTCCTCAGCCTGCCGGCCGTCGGCGGAGCCGACGACCCGTATCGCCGTGGCCTCGTCGTAGGCGAGGCCCATGTATCCACGGGGGACGCCCAGGCCGTCGGCGATCCTCGTGAGGACGTCGTAGGCCATCACCTGGCGACCCTTGAGGATCTCCGACACCTCGGACTGGGACTGGCCGGTCATCGCGGCGATCTGGCGCTGCGAGACACCGTGCTTGCGCAGGAGCCGGTAGACGGAGCTGATCTCGCGGGACGCGAGAGCGGCTCTCATTTCCGGCTGCTCCCACGCGTCAGCGGGAACTGCGTGGCTCTGCCGGGCGTCGGCACTGCCACCGTTACTGGCGTCCATCGCGCCCCCTCCACTGTCCGGTCGGGCGTCTGTGAAACAGCGTAGGCAAACCTGCGGAACCGTGTGAACAGCCGAGCCGGCGCCCTGATCGGTCCGGGCGAAGTCCGGTGACCGCTTACCGTGGAACCCGGTCCGGTCACCGCTATGACGCCATTTCGACCTTCTATCGCACCCGGTTTCACCTCACTGTAGTTGTCAGATCTCCGTCACCGCCCGGACACCGGTAGCGATCACGGAGAGCTACGAATACCGCAGTGTGGTGCCACAGCGTTGTCCGCAGCGTTGGCAAGGCGCGATGTTGCAGAAGGCATCTTCGAAGACTGTCGACAGAGCGGAGAAGGGCGTGGAGTTCGTGGACTCGTTCGCAGGGGGACATGCCGGAACGGCCACCCGCGCCGTGCGGCCGGCGGTCCCGACCGTCTCCGCTGTCCGCCCCGTCACCCCCGCCGCCGCGGTGGACCCCCGCACCGCGAGCGTCCGCCACTACGAGGGTGGTCAGCTTGTGTGGCGGGTGCAGTGCGGCGACCTGATCAGCCGGGAACGTGCGGTGACGGTGTTCGTCGAAGACAACCAGGTGGTACTGGTCTCGCCCCCCGGCGAGACCGCGCGGTTGACGTCCGGCCAGCTCGGACAGCTGCGCGCCGCGCTCAATGAAGCCGCCAAGATGGCGGAAAGGTAACGGTGAGCTGATCATGGATCAGGTACTCGGGCAGGTCCTCCGCAATGCGGTCTGGGAGCGCCTCGACATGCTGACCGACCTGGCGAACCGCGCCGACGCCCAGTCGCTCGTCTCGGTCGCGCGCTCCGAACTGCCCCGTTTGACGGAGGCGTGGCGCGCGATGTTGAAGATGCACGAGCCCGACGAGCGCGGCGACTGCCCCACCTGCTCGACCCGGTGGCACCGCTGCAAGGCGCCGTGCTCGGTCTGGCAGGTCGCGCACGAGCACCTGGTGGCCGGCGGGCTGGCCCCGCAGCAGGCCCCGGCGGACCGGCGGCTGCAGGGCCGGCGCAAGAGCCCGGTCCCGACCCAGCCCCATCCGGCCCCCGCGCCCACCGCGGCGGAGACGACCGGCCGCCACGCGCTGGTGAACCCACGCCGAGCGGTCACGGCCTGACCCCTGATCCGGCGAGCGCGGCCGACCGATCGCCCCATCGGACCCGCGCCGGCTCTCGTCTGGGGCCGAGGACTGTTTCGCCCGCACCCCCGAGCAGTGCGAACCAGTTCTCGGCCGCCGCGCCCCTTCGCGATTAATCGAAAAATTTCCGCGTAAGCCCTAGCCCAGGCAGTAATCCCCCGCTAGATTGATCATCACACGCAGCCTGGATCACGGGTCTGACCAGCTGCGGCCCCCGCCTTGAGCGGCCCTCGAATTCCGCGGGCCGGTGTCGTTGCACTCCCCTCCCCCGACCGGCACCGGCCCGCGGTTCCATGTCTGGACACGCCCACCTACGTCGTAAAGCCGTGAATGTCGCATTGAGGGCTCCCGCTGCCGGGCGCGGCGCTGCGCGACGCGGTCCGCGCCGAGGTGGTCCGCGT
>NZ_JBFBBN010000102.1:0-2026 GCF_040682715.1 Amycolatopsis sp. NPDC051128
AGTTCGGCGGTGTCCTACTCTCCCACAACCCTTCGGTTGCAGTACCATCGGCGCTGTCAGGCTTAGCTTCCGGGTTCGGAATGGGACCGGGCGTTTCCCTGACGCTAAAACCACCGAAACACTACGAAACACCCACACACACCGTGGGCTGTGTGGTGTTTCAGAGCTGTAGAGTGGATGCGCAACATCTTCGTAGGCAAGTCCTCGGCCTATTAGTACCAGTCAACTCGACAACACATTACTGTGCTTCCATTTCTGGCCTATCAACCCAATGGTCTGTTGGGGGCCTTAACCCACATGGGGTGGGATACCTCATCTTGGAACAGGCTTCCCGCTTAGATGCCTTCAGCGGTTATCCCTTCCGAACGTGGCCAACCAGCCATGCCCCTGGCGGGACAACTGGCACACCAGAGGTTCGTCCGTCCCGGTCCTCTCGTACTAGGGACAGCCTTCCTCAAGTATCCTACGCGCGCGGCGGATAGGGACCGAACTGTCTCACGACGTTCTAAACCCAGCTCGCGTGCCGCTTTAATGGGCGAACAGCCCAACCCTTGGGACCTACTCCGGCCCCAGGATGCGACGAGCCGACATCGAGGTGCCAAACCATGCCGTCGATATGGACTCTTGGGCAAGATCAGCCTGTTATCCCCGGGGTACCTTTTATCCGTTGAGCGACACCCCTTCCACCAGGAGGTGCCGGATCACTAGTCCCGACTTTCGTCCCTGCTCGACATGTCTGTCTCACAGTCAAGCTCCCTTGTGCACTTGCACTCAACACCTGATTGCCAACCAGGCTGAGGGAACCTTTGGGCGCCTCCGTTACTCTTTAGGAGGCAACCGCCCCAGTTAAACTACCCATCAGGCACTGTCCCTGAACCAGATCATGGCCCGAGGTTCAGATTCCCAATTCGACCAGAGTGGTATTTCAACAACGACTCCACAGTAACTAGCGTCACCGCTTCACAGTCTCCCACCTATCCTACACAAGCCGAACCGAAAACCAATACCAAACTATAGTAAAGGTCCCGGGGTCTTTCCGTCCTGCCGCGCGTAACGAGCATCTTTACTCGTAGTGCAATTTCGCCGGGCCTGTGGTTGAGACAGCCGGAAAGTCGTTACGCCATTCGTGCAGGTCGGAACTTACCCGACAAGGAATTTCGCTACCTTAGGATGGTTATAGTTACCACCGCCGTTTACTGGCGCTTAAATTCTCAGCTTCGCCCCGAAAGGCTAACCGGTCCTCTTAACGTTCCAGCACCGGGCAGGCGTCAGTCCATATACATCGTCTTGCGACTTCGCATGGACCTGTGTTTTTAGTAAACAGTCGCTTTCCGCTGGTCTCTGCGGCCACCCACCCCTAGCCCGAAAAAGGCTTCAGGATGTTTGGCCCCCCTTCTCCCGAAGTTACGGGGGCATTTTGCCGAGTTCCTTAACCACAGTTCACCCGATCGCCTTGGTATTCTCTACCTGACCACCTGTGTTGGTTTGGGGTACGGGCCGTGCATGCACTCACTAGAGGCTTTTCTCGGCAGCATAGGATCACTCTACTTCGCCTCAAACGGCTACGCATCACGTCTCAGCCTATAGCCATGCGGATTTGCCTACATGACGGCCTACACGCTTACACCAGTACTACCACTCACTGGCGGAGCTACCTTCCTGCGTCACCCCATCGCTTGACTACTACGAAATCAGGTCCCACGCTCCACACACACCCCTCCGTCCGAAGACATTGGGACGCGGCTTTGGGTGGTTAGTATCAAACGCCTCGCCATGGGCGCACATGCTCGGGTACGGGAATATCAACCCGTTGTCCATCGACTACGCCTGTCGGCCTCGCCTTAGGTCCCGACTTACCCTGGGCGGATTAGCCTGGCCCAGGAACCCTTGGTCATCCGGCGGCAGAGTTTCTCACTCTGCATTCGCTACTCATGCCTGCATTCTCACTCCCACACCCTCCACCGCTAGCTTCCGCCACGGCTTCCCTGGATGCAGGACGCTCCCCTACCCATCAACACGACTACAC
>NZ_JBFBBN010000102.1:2120-3439 GCF_040682715.1 Amycolatopsis sp. NPDC051128
ACGGATCTATTGTGTCAATGACACAGCTTCGGCGGTGTGCTTAAGCCCCGCTACATTGTCGGCGCAGGACCACTTGACCAGTGAGCTATTACGCACTCTTTCAAGGGTGGCTGCTTCTAAGCCAACCTCCTGGTTGTCTGGGCAATCCCACATCCTTTCCCACTGAGCACACACTTAGGGGCCTTAGCTGGTGTTCTGGGCTGTTTCCCTCTCGACGACGAAGCTTATCCCCCGCCGTCTCACTGCCGCACTCTCACACCACGGTATTCGGAGTTTGGTTGATTTCGGTAACCCGGTAAGGCCCCTAGACCATCCAGTAGCTCTACCCCCGTGGTGAAACATGCGACGCTGCACCTAAATGCATTTCGGGGAGAACCAGCTATCACGGAGTTTGATTGGCCTTTCACCCCTACCCACAGCTCATCCCCTCAGTTTTCAACCTAAGTGGGTTCGGGCCTCCACGACGTCTTACCGTCGCTTCACCCTGGCCATGGGTAGATCACTCCGCTTCGGGTCTAGACCACGCGACTAAATCGCCCTATTCAGACTCGCTTTCGCTACGGCTACCCCACACGGGTTAACCTCGCCACGCAGCACTAACTCGCAGGCTCATTCTTCAAAAGGCACGCCATCACCATTACAGCTCTGACGGCTTGTAGGCACACGGTTTCAGGTACTCTTTCACTCCCCTCCCGGGGTACTTTTCATCTTTCCCTCACGGTACTAGTCCGCTATCGGTCTTCAGGAAGTATTTAGGCTTACCGGGTGGTCCCGGCAGATTCACAGCAAATTCCACGAGCTCGCTGCTACTCGGGAACACCACCAAGGTCCTTGAAACTGGTTTTCGCGTACGGGGCTCTCACCCACTCCGGCCCGCCATCCCAAGCGGTTCCACTAACCAGCACAACAACCCGAGAACTTGTCAGAATCCTCAAGGCGGGTCCCACAACACCGTCTGCACAACGCCTGACAGCTTGACATACAAACGGTTTAGCCTCATCCGCTTTCGCTCGCCACTACTCACGGAATCACGGTTGTTTTCTCTTCCTGCGGGTACTGAGATGTTTCACTTCCCCGCGTTCCCTCCACACACCCTATATATTCAGGTGCGGGTAACACCACATCACTGGTGCTGGGTTTCCCCATTCGGAAATCCTCGGATCACAGCTCGGTTGACAGCTCCCCGAGGCTTATCGCAGCCTCCTACGTCCTTCATCGGCTCCTGAAGCCAAGACATCCACCATGTGCCCTTAACAACTTGACCACAAAGATGCTCGCATCCACTCTACAGTTCTCAAACACCACACCAGAAACAAACA
>NZ_JBFBBN010000103.1:0-4137 GCF_040682715.1 Amycolatopsis sp. NPDC051128
CGACGCTCTCGTCAGCCACGCCAAAGGCCGTGAGATCCCGACGACCGGCCGACCGCTGGCGGCCGAGCAGTGGTTGCGGTTCCGGCTCGCCGAGTCTGGTCGTCTGGTCGTCAGGCGCACGCCCTCCCGTTCACGGTGAACGCCGCCGGATTCGCATTGCTCCCGGTGTAGCTGCCGTTGAACCCGAGCGAGACGGACTGGCCCGGCGCCACCGAGGCGTTCCAGGGCATGGCCACGGCGGTCACGTTCGCGCTCGCCTGCGACCACGTCGCCGACCAGCCCTGCGTCACCTTCTGGTTGCCCGGGAAGGCGAACTTCAGCGTCCAGGTCGGCCAGGCGGTGGTGCCGGTGTTGGTCAGGTTCACCGTGGCCGTGAAGCCGCCGTTCCAGGAGTTCGCCGTGTAGGTCACCGCGCAGCCGCCGACCGGTGTGCCCGGCAGCGTCGTGAACTGCGCGGCGGGTGAGTCCGGACCCGCCAGGCCCGCGCCGTTGCGCGCCACCACGACCACGCTGTACGCGGTCGACGGCGAGAGACCGGTCAAGGTCGCGGATGTCCCGGCGACGGTGGCGAGCACCGTGCGGGCCGAGCCGTTCACGCGGACCACGTCGTAGCTCTTGACGCCGCTTTCCGGGTCGGCGGCCGCCGGCCAGGTCACCGTCGCGCCGGTGCTCGACACCGCGGACACCGCGGGCGTGCCGGCGGCGGTCGGGGCGGTCGTGTCCACACCGGACGGCGACTTCTCCGCCGTCCAGTTCGCCAGCCAGGCCAGCGCCGAGTTCCAGTTGACGGCGACCTCGTTCACCGAGTACGCCTGGATGTCGTCCACGAAGCAGCGCTGGGGCGCGCAGCCGGCGAGCAGCCGGGCCGCGGTCGGGTCCTGCAGGCCGCTGTTGGGCCCGCCGGACAGCGCGCCCGGCGGCGCGGTCGGCAGCGACGCGTCCAGCTGGTGCGCCCAGAACCGGTGGTGCACGTTCCGCACCGGCTGGTCACCGTGGCCGGAGACGTAGGAGTAGTTCGCCGGGTTGCGGCCCAGCAGGTAGTACATCGCCTGGAACGCGCCGTCGCGGTACTTGTCCTGCTTGGTGAAGTCGTACGCGAGGGCGAGCACCACGCCGTTGTTGGCCACCAGGCCGTTGGATCCCCACTCGTACGAGCCGTCGGCCGTCCGGTAGGGCGCCGGGTAACCCATGGACCGCATCTGCGTCAGGTGACTGTCGGCGGTCGTGGCGATCGCCGTCCTGGTCGCCGCGATGTCCGCCGCCGGCAGGTCGTTCGGCACCAACGCGAGCGTGATGTCGCCGAGCGCGCCCGTCGAGCCCCAGTCGAAACCGTGGGTCGTGAAACTTACACCGCGGTAGAGCGAGGACCCGGTGACATCACCGCGGTACGGGCTCTTCCCGGTGGTCGCGTACAGCTCCGCGGCCGCCCAGTAGAACTCGTCGGTGACGGTGTTGTCGCTGTAGGTGCCACCACCGGTGCCGTCGTCGGGGTCGGCGAGCATGCTCGGGTTGGCCTTCGCCGCGGCGTAAGCCTTCTCGGCCGCGGCGAGCAGCTTCGCCGAGTACGCCGGGTCGATCGTCCGCCACAACCGCGACGCCTGCGCGGCGACCGCGGCCATGTTCAGCGTGGCCGCGGTGCTCGGCGGCGACAGCCGGCGGGGCTGGCTGTCCTGCTCAGGCCGGGTGGGCAGGGCGGTCCACTGCGCGTCGTGGATCTTGTGGTGCACCATGCCCGCGTTCGGCTTGCCGTCCGGCACCTGCATTTCCAGCAGGAAGTCGACCTCCCAGCGGGCCTCGTCGAGGACGTCGGGGACGCCGTTGCCCTGTTCCGGGATCGCCAGCTTCCCGTCGCCCAGCGCGCTCGCGTCCCCCATCCGCAGTGCCCGCTCGTACTCGTCGAGCACCTGCCACGCCGCGATGCCGCCGTTGACCACGTACTTGCCGTGGTCACCGGCGTCGTACCAGCCGCCGCGCACGTCGAGGGTGTAGCCGCAGTTCAGGTCGGACCGGCAGGGAACGTTGTTGTCGCCCTGGTTCGGCGCCACGTTCAGGTGCCCGGCGGGGCGCGCGTAGGCCGCGCCGGCGTACCTGGCGTCGATCGCGATACCACTGCGCTGGTGGTAGAAGAACGCCAGCGAGTCGTAGCGCAGCTTCTTCAGCCCGTCCGCGGAGATGTCGAACGGGAAACTGGTCTCGGCGCCGACCGTCAGCGTGTAACCGGTGCCCGCGGTGTCGTAGGCGGAGAAGTCGATCTCGTGCACCTTCTCGCCGGACGCGGTGTCCGCGCCACGGGGCCGGGTCTGGCCGGTGGCCACGGCGGAACCGGCGGCGTTCTTCAACGTCCACGTCAGCGGCGTGGCCGAGTCGCTGATCACCGTGGCCTGCTTGGGCAGGCCGGGCACGTAGCTCTCCTGGTTCACCCGGATGCCGCTGGTCGGCGGCAGGCCGCCGGGCGGGATGACCCCGCCGATCAGCGAAATGTTGTCCAGGCAGACGGTGTTGTCGGCCGGCTGGCCGCCGAACCAGAAGGCCAGCTGGCCGTTGCCGCCGTTCGGGAAGTCCAAAGTGGCCGTGAAGGTGAGGGTGAAGTGCTGGGTCGCGGGCGTGACCGTCAGGTCTTTGCGCGCGATCTGCCGGTAGGGCGTCACGGCCTCGCCCGCGACCGCCGAGATCTGCTGGGTGGTCCTCGCGTGCGCGTCGAACGTCAAGGTGTACGGCTGGCCCGCTTCGAACGGCACGCCGTTCTGGCCGGCCAGGGCGTCGTAGCCGTTGACCGTGCCGCCGGTGACGTCGGTGCAGAACTCTCCGCCCGCGACGCGGCCGGTCGTCTCCGCCCCGGCCCACCACGGGTCGAGGGTGCCACTGGAGAAACCTCCATTGAGCAGCCGTTCGTACTCCGCGGCGGACGCGGGCACGGCACCGGCCGTCAGCCCGAGCGCCACCGCGGCCAGCAACGCCAGGCCGCCTCGAAACCTTCTCGCCCGCATTCGCCATCTCCTCGTCGTCGTCGGCGTGCCGATGGTGGCTGGGAAGGAAAACCGGCCGGGCCGGCGTGATGAGGCCGCCATAATGGGAGCGCTCCCAGCAAAGAGGACTGTAACCACACCGGTCCACCCGTGGCAATCGCCGCCCGGCGGCCACGGCGCCCGATCCCGAAAATTGATCACGAACCGCCTCTTTGCTCCGCGGTTTCGGTGTGGTTTCATCGACAGCGAGCAAGCTGAGAGCGCTCCCAGGCACGCCCACAATGAAGTGGAGACGGCACATGAAACTCAAGCACGCCCTGTCCGTGGTGGCACTCGCCCTGGCCGGCCTCACGGCACCCGCCGTCGGTGCGGCACCGGCCGCGCACGCGGACACGCTGATCTGCGACCAGTACGGCACGACGACGATCGGCGGCCGGTACGTCGTCATGAACAACCGCTGGGGCAGCAGCGCGCAGCAGTGCATCAACGTCACCGGCAGCGGGTTCCGGATCCAGACCCAGCAGGGCTCCACCAGCGGCGGAGCGCCGTTGTCGTACCCGGCGATCTACGTCGGCTGCCACTACGGGAACTGCTCCCCCGGCACGAACCTGCCCCGGCAGCTCGGCCGGATCGGCAGCGCGTCGTCGTCGATCTCCTTCAACTACGTCGGCGGTGCGGTCTTCGACGCCTCCTACGACATCTGGATGGATCCCACCGCGAAGACCAACGGGGTCAACCAGATGGAGCTGATGATCTGGTTCAACCGCACGGGCGGGGTGCAGCCGGTCGGCGGGCGGGTCGGCACGACGAACATCGGCGGCCGAAGCTGGGAGGTGTGGCAGGGCAACAACGGCGGCAACGACGTGCTGTCCTACGTGGCCCAGTCCACGATCTCGGGGTGGTCGTTCAACGTCATGGACTTCGTGCGTGACGTCGACGCCCGCACCCGGGTCGACAACTCCTGGTACCTGACCAGCATCCAGGCCGGGTTCGAACCCTGGCGCGGCGGCGTCGGCCTCGCGGTCAACTCCTTCTCGGCCAACGTCGGTTAAGGATTCCTCTGCCGCGCAAGCGGTCAACGGAAGGCCGTGAATGGCACATTGAGGGACTCTATGTCCCTCAATGAGCCATTCACTACGCACGACGGCGAATCGGGCCGAGAATGGCTGAA
>NZ_JBFBBN010000104.1:0-2264 GCF_040682715.1 Amycolatopsis sp. NPDC051128
CCGGCTCCGGCGGGCTGTTCGGCGAGCCCTCGCGTGCCGATCTGTCTTGCAGCGGTACGTCGAGCGCGCGTACGGCCAAACCCTCTCCTGCGGCGATGCTGAGCCCACGGCAGCAATCCCGGGGGCACCCGTCCGAGGCCAGTGAGCGGCCGCGACTTTCCAGCGCCCCCGCAAACGCTTCGCCCGCCATGGGTTCGGCCGTCCCACCTGCGGTGGTGGGTGAAGTCGCGGAGTCCCGTGCTCGTCCGGCAGACAGGCCGGGCCGGCGCTGGCAGACCCTTGTGTCGGCACAGGTAGGGGAAGCTGTTCGCGCGCGGGTGATGCCGGGTAATGGTTTTCGATGGTGCTGGAACCCGGAGTCGATTCCGTGCGGCGACCGCTCGCCGCGCTCGATTCGCTCGCAGGCGAACCGGCGGCCGTCAGGACCGGGCAACTACCTTCCGCGCGACGTCGGCCGCTTCGTCGGCCGGGCCGCCCGGCCCGCTGACCGACGCGGCGGCGTACGGCATGACGGGCGTCGGCAAGACGGCTCTGGCGATCCACCTCGGCCACCGGCTGGTGGACCGCTTCCCGGACAGCAGGTGGTTCTTCGACCCGGGCCGTGCGGCCGGCTCGCGAACTCGGGGATGGCCGCGGAGGCGGAAGCTGCGGCCGGAGTAGGCCGGAATTCTCCAGAGGCGGTCGAAACGGAAGTCGGGGCCGATGAAGGCCGGAATCCCCCGGCCGGGAGCCGTTGGCTCGGCCGTGCTCCGGTTCGCCGTGACTCGGCGGATCCGTGAGCGAAAGGGATCGTCCCTGAAGCAAGTGTGTCAGCGCCGAAGCGGCATTCCCCGGGTGGGTGTCGACGGGAAATGGCCTCCGTCGGCGGCGAGGGTGTTCAGCCCTTGCCGCCAACGGGCCGGCTGCGGTGATCTCTCCCCAGTGATCTGCTGGCCACCGCCGTTACTTCTTGGCGGCGGCGACCTTCTTCCGCGGGGCGCGCTTGCGCGGCGTCGCGGCGGGCGCTTCCGCCTCCGCCACCTGGGCCTGCTCGTAGGCGGCGATCACCTCGGAGGACAGGCGTCCTCGCTCGGAGACCTCGTAGCCGTTGGCGTTGGCCCAAGCGCGGATCTGCTGGTTGCGCTCGCGGTCGGTCGTGCTGGTCGTGGTCGACTGACCGGTCGCGACGCGGACCTTGCGGCCACCGATCCGACGGCCGGCCGTGATGAAGCGGGCGAGTTCGTCGCGCAGCGCCGTCGCGTTCTGGTCCGACAGGTCGATTTCGTAGGTGACGCCGTCGAGACCGAACTGAACGGTCTGGGCGGCGGTGCTGCCGTCGATGTCGTCCAGGATCTCGACGAGGACTTTCTGGGCCACGGGAATGCTCCTCAGTTGGATGTGCGTCCGGGAACGTGACGTGTGACAAGTTGCACAATGATCGACGTTCTTGGGTGGAGTGTATCCACTCGAGGATCGGTACGGCAATTTTCCGGCGGCTTCGCCGGGAACATCCGGTCGTCAGCGGGTCCTGATAGGACTGACGGAGTTTCCCGGACGGCCGAAATGACCGGTGAGCGTGCCGTCGCCGTCAAGGAGGAACAGCTTCACGGGAAGGGCCCCGCACGCGGGTGCGGGGCCCTTCCGGCCGTGGTGAATCGAAGGCGGAAACCGGTCCCGGCTCCTATGTTCCCGACGGCGTCGAGCCCTGTTCGCCGTGGTGGTAGGGCGGATCCGTCTCCAGGACCTCGTCGGCGTCCCCCTCGGCGGGATCGGCCAAGTCGGCCTCCTTGGCGGCCTCTTTCGCCTCCTTGATGTGCTGCCGGCTCCGGGCGAGGTCCGCTTCCGGATCTTGCGGCCGGTTCTCGTTCGCCGTCATCGCGACTCCTTGCCGAGCTCGTCGGGCACCTTCCTCATCCCGGCGGCTACCCGGGAACGCGGGGGCGCAATCTTCCACCGCGAGTGATCGTCCGGTTCCGTAAACGGACGAACTCGCGGCTCGAATCGTCGCCGGGTGTCGCGGGTCACGCATTTTCCGGTCCGGTCAATGCGAGGGCGGCGCGAGCGCGGCGCGAGCGCGGCGCCGGCCGGTTCACCTCATCGGGTGGCGGTGCCGCCGTTCCCGCGGGACCGGTTCCGGGTTCCCCGCCGGGCCAGGAACTTCTCAGGGGAGAACATCGTTCAACATTCTTGCCCCGCACGCCGGCAGCTCGCCGGGAACGCCGGGCGGGCGGCGCCACAGGGGGTTCGGCACGCCCCTGGCGAACACAAGGGACGGCCGGAGCCGA
>NZ_JBFBBN010000105.1:0-1881 GCF_040682715.1 Amycolatopsis sp. NPDC051128
ACCCGGAAGCAGTACGTGCCGATGCAGCAGGCGCTGTCGTCGAAGGACGCGATGATGGAGTACGTCCAGCACACGGGCTCGGCGCACTTCGCGGTCCCCCCGGGCCTGACGCGGGAGTCGAGCTGGGCGGACGCGCTGTTCTCCTAAGCTGCACCCGTGACGTCCTTGATCAGTACCCCGCTGACCGCGGAGCTCGTCCTCGGCGCGCTCGAACTCGAACGCACCGAGCGCGGCCTGGTGCCACATCGGCTGCCCGCTCGCGCCCGGGCCCAGAACGCCGATCCGCGGCTCGCCATGGCCGAGGCGCAGCCCGCGGGCGTCCGGCTGCGGTTCCGGACCCGGGCCGACGTCGTCGAGCTGGAGACACTGCCGACCAAGCTGGTGTATGTCGGCGCCCCGCCCCGGCCGGACGGGGTGTACGACCTGCTCGTCGACGGCGCGCTCACCGCCCAGGCGAGCGTGGCCGGCGGCAACACCGTGACCATCGACATGGCGACCGGCGCGTCCGAGCACCGCGCGGGCCCGGCGGGCACCGTCCGGTTCGCCGGGCTGGGCGGGCACCCGAAGGACGTCGAGATCTGGTTGCCGCACAACGAGATCACCGAACTCGTCGCCCTGCGCACCGACGCGCCGGTCGAGGCCGTGCCCGGCCGCGGCCGGCGGGTGTGGCTGCACCACGGCAGCTCGATCAGCCACGGCTCGAACGCCGCGAGCCCGGCCACGACCTGGCCCGCGCTCGCCGCCACCGCGGCCGGCGTCGAGCTGGTGAACCTCGGTTTCAGCGGCAACGCGCTGCTCGACCCGTTCACCGCCCGCGCGCTGCGCGACACCCCGGCCGACCTGATCAGCGTCAAGCTCGGCATCAACGTGGTCAACGCCGACCTGATGCGCCTGCGCGGGTTCGGCCCGGCCGTGCACGGGTTCCTCGACACCATCCGCGACGGGCACCCGGACACGCCGCTCCTGGTCGTTTCGCCGTTGTACTGCCCGATCCACGAGCGGACACCCGGGCCGGGGGACTTCGACCACGAGGCGCTCGCTCTTGGCGAGGTGCGCTTCCGCGCGACCGGTGACCCCGCCGAGCGGGCCGCGGGCAAGCTGACGCTGGAGGTGATCCGGGACGAGCTGGCCCGGATCGTGGCCCAGCGGCAGGCCGAGGACGCGAACCTGCGCTACCTCGACGGCCGTGAGCTGTACGGCGAAGCCGACTTCGCCGACCTCCCGCTGCCGGACGCCCTCCACCCGTGCCCCGCGGCCCACCGCCGGATCGGCGAGCGGTTCGCCGAACGCGTCCTCGCCGGAGCTTGACTTCAAGGGAGCTTGAAGTTGGAGGCTTCGGGACATGTTCACCGACGCAGAACTCGCCTACCTCGACGACCAGCCCCTCGGCCGGCTGGCGACCGCCCAGCCCAACGGCACGCTCCAGGTCAACCCGGTCGGCTTCCGCTACAACCCGGACGAGAAGACCATCGACGTCACCGGGCACAACCTGCGCAACAGCAAGAAGTTCCGCAACCTCGCGACGAACGACCAGGTCGCCTTCGTCGTCGACGACCTCCCGTCGACGAACCCCTGGCGGGTGCGCTGCCTGGAGATCCGCGGCCGCGCGGAAGCACTGGTGGGCGTCAACCTCCCGGACAACCACTTCGACGACGCGGTGATCCGGATCCACCCCAAGCGCATTCTCGCCCTCGGCATCGAGAAGTGGGACGTGGAGCCCTTGGAGCTCGAGCCGAACATCCGCAACGTCTGACCGAGTCCGGGCCGCGCAAGCGGTCAACGGAACGGCCGTGAATGGCTCATTGAGGGACTCTATGTCCCTCAACCGACGCGAACGCCGATTCGGGCGACGTCCGGTGGATGTACAACTACAGAACCCAG
>NZ_JBFBBN010000106.1:0-1343 GCF_040682715.1 Amycolatopsis sp. NPDC051128
CACCGACCGTGGTGTCTGGCCAATGATCTGTCGGCCGGTCCGGTGACCCCGCTGTGCCTCACCGGGCGCGGGGTTTGTGACCTGATAGGAGCCTGTAGCCGCAGGCCGCTGATCACAGTGTTGTCCACTCGCCACGGTTCGGTGAGGTGCCGTTGCCCGCCCAGAACCACCCGAGAAGGAACGACACCCGATCAGCATGGCAAAGCGCACGTCGAATTCCCACCCCGCCCCGGCCACCACGACCGCCGAGGTCATCGCCGGGGTGGACACCCACCGCGACTTCCACTGGGCCGCGGCCCGCAACGCCCTGGGACAGGTGCTGGGGACCCGCCGGTTCGCCGCGACCCTGGCCGGCTACCAGGCGCTGCTGGCCTGGCTGCTCGACTTCGGCCCCATCGCCGCGATCGGGGTGGAGGGCACCGGCTCCTACGGGGCCGGGCTGACCCGCTACCTGCTCACCGAGAACGTGCACGTCGTGGAGGTCAACCGACCGAACCGGCAGAAACGCCGCCAAAAGGGGAAGAGCGACCCACAGGACGCCATCAACGCCGCCGGCGCCGTGCAATCCGGCGACGCCACCACCGCACCGAAACTGCGCACCGGGCCGATCGAATCAGTGCGGCTGCTGCGCAACACCCGCGACACCCTGGTCAAAGCCCGCACCGCGGTCTGGAACACCCTGCGCGCCGTCCTCATCACCGCACCCGACGACCTCCGCGAACGCCTGCAGAACCTCACCCCCGCCGCGCTGCTGTCGGCATGCCAGGACCCTGACACCGTCCCCGACGCCACCGGCACCACGCTGGCCCGTGCCCTGCTCGACTCCACCCTGAGCACCCGGGCCACCCTGCACGAGCTGGCCACCACGATCGGCCACCACAACCAGGCCATCACCACGCTCGACACCCAGCTCACCGCCCTGATCACCCTGCTCGCCCCCCGCACCCTGGCCCAGCACGGCCTCGGCCCCGACACCACCGGCCAGCTCCTCATCACCGCCGGGAACAACCCCGACCGGCTCCGCAGCGAACCCGCCTTCGCCATGCTCACCGGCATCGCACCCCAGAAAGCCAGCTCCGGCCTCACCGACCGGCACCGCCTCAACCGCGGCGGCGACCGCGACGCCAACGCCGCCCTCTACCGCGTCGTCATCACCCGCATGAAAAGCCACCAACCCACCCGCGACTACGTCGCCAAACACCGAACACCCAACCGCTCCAACGGAAAACACGTCATCCGCATGCTCAAACGCTACGTCGCCCGCGAAATCTACCCACACCTCACCGCAGACCTCGCCGCAATCCACCACCTCACCCTTGACAAACCATAGGAGCATCATTGGG